>NZ_JAAKTY010000001.1:0-411334 GCF_049174875.1 Aeromonas sp. 600948 | reverse complement strand
AACGGTACGGGGTGAAATGCTCGATGACGGATGGGTATGACTGTTACCAGAATGCGTTGGCGGAGCGGGTGAACGGGTGAAGGAAAACACCCTGCTTTCTCCTGTGTTTGCGCTTTGGATATCTCTGAGAAAGTTCATTCAAAGTGTTAATTTTCAGTTTCACACTTATTGATAATTTCAATACAATATTTTGCTTGTTGGCATATTAAAACCAATCGCAGATATGAAAAAAGGGCCCGCAGGCCCTTAGAAAAGTAACGATGTTATCCGCCAAACAGATGGTGGCTGACGATAAACAGGCCACCGGAGAGCAGCATGGTCAACGGCAGGGTCAGCACCCAGGCCATCAGGATGGTCTTGATGGTCTGGCTCTGCAGGCCGGATTTGTTGGCAATCATGGTCCCCGCCACCGCAGAAGAGAGAATATGGGTGGTGGACACCGGCATACCGGTCAGACTGGCGACCCCGATGGAGGTTGCTGCCGTGATCTGGGCCGCAATGCCCTGGCTATAGGTCATGCCGGTAGTGCCGATCTTCTCGCCCACGGTATGAACGATACGACGCCAGCCCACCATGGTGCCACAACCGAGCGCCAGTGCGATGGAGACGATCACCCAGGTCGGTGCGTATTCAGCGGTCGCGGTCAGATCCTTGCGCCATTTGGCCAGGTCGGTCAGCTCCTTGGCGGGCAGCGGCAGCTTGGCAACCTTGCGGGCAGTGTCATCGATACAGAGCAGCAGACGACGCACTTCGCGACGGTCGGTCAGGCTCATCTGATCATAAGTACGCACAGCCCCCAGACGGGCATCCAGGGTGGCCATCGCCTGCAGCACGCCATCGGCGGAGCAGTGAGTCATCAGCTCTTCCTGAGCCGTTGCCGGTGCAGAGAAGTTGATGACACCAGAGAGGGCGGACTGGTTGCGCTGGTAGATCTCCATGATGCGCTGGTTGGCATCCTGGGTCCGATCCAGGTCATAAGAGCGGCTGTTCATGTCCAGCGCGAAATAGGCGGGTGCCATGCAGATCAGCACCAGCATCACCAGACCGATACCCTTCTGGCCATCGTTGGAGCCGTGCACGAAGCTGACGCCCATGGCCGAGGCCACCAGGGTCAGACGCGCCCAAAACGGCGGGTGCTTCTTGCCATCCACCAGCTGACGCTCTTCCGGTGTTTTGTGGATCTTGTTGCTGGTCCAGATGCGTTTCATTGCCAGCAGCAGCAGCGCCGCGATGATGAAACCTATGGTGGGAGAGATGATGAGGGAAAGCATGATGTCGATCGCTTTGCCCACGTTGATCCCTTCTGTCACCGGTTTATGGGTGATCCAGGCATAGGCGCCGCCTACCCCCAGAATGGAACCGATCAAGGTATGTGAACTGGAGGCCGGGATCCCGAAGAACCAGGTGCCCAGGTTCCACACGATGGCGGAAAACAGCAAGGAGAAGACCATGATCAACCCTTGGGTGGAGTCCATCCCAAGCAGCAGGTCGATGGGCAACAGATGGACAATGGCATAAGCCACCCCCAGACCGCCGAACATGACGCCAAAAAAGTTGAAGATCCCCGATGCGACAACCGCCAGGTGAGCCGGCATCGCCTTGGTATAGATAACCGTTGCTACCGCGTTGGCGGTATCGTGAAAGCCGTTGATAAATTCATAGGCAAGCACAAAAAAAACGGCCAATACCAAACCGATTGACCACCACAAACCCAAACCACTAAACATTTCAAACATAAAAAAAAGCCTGTTTATGAGTTGCGGCGGATTATGCCAGATGGCGGCCAACACCATAGCCACCATTGAAATATTTCAGCCATAAAAAAAAAGAGCTTTTTGGAAAAAAATATCCTAGAGCCAGTCCTCATGCGGCTTGCCATCGATTAATTAAAGCCATCAATGATTGCAGAAAATGGCAAAATTAGCTGACAATTAAGCCAATGATTTCATTTTTATGACGTTTTTATGACATAAAAACAGGCAAAATTGGTGATAAAACGCCCCTACCCCACCAATCTCATCCGACCAGCACCATCAATCCCATATCCGTTTGATTCCAGATGCAAAAAGGGAGCACCTTGTGCTCCCTTGAATCGTTGCTGTGTTGCCAGTTATCAGTCCTGATTGATGCGGCTGGCGACGGCGCCCTGCTGGCTCTTGTACTTGGCATTTTCCCGCTTGTTGTAGGGACGGGCCGCGACTCCGGAAAGCATCTCGAAGTTCAAGGCGCCGATCTTCATCTTCGGGCGCAGCGCCAGCGGCAGCTTGCCGCCGTTGTAGAACTCCAGCACGATGCGACCGGACCAACCCGGATCGATGCGGTGCGCGGTCACGTGCACCATCAGACCCAGGCGCGCCAGTGAAGAGCGGCCATCCAGCCAGCCGACGATATCGGCAGGCAGGGTGACGGATTCGTAGGTCACCGCCAGCGCCAGCTGACCCGGGTGAAGGTAGAAGGCTTCGCCATCGGGGATGTGGATCTCGTCACTCATCACCCGATCGATGGCATCAGCCATCTCGCTGCTCGGGCCGCTCAGGTCGATATAGGGCGCGGTATGATCGCGAAACACCCGAAACTCGTTACCCAGCAGCACATCGACACTGACACCACTGATCCGCTCTACCCCGGGCCGTGGCTCAATGACGATCTTGCCTTCATCCAGATGGCGTTCAATATCGGTATCACACAGACGCATTGGGCGACTCTCCTGACAAATTGTGCTTTTAAAAAAGCCGGGCATCACCCGGCTTGTTTCATCTTAACCGATCAACATGTGGCGGATACGCGCCTTGAGCATGTCGATGGCGATGCGGTTCTTGCCACCACGGGGCACGATCACATCGGCATACTGTTTGGACGGCTCGATAAACTGCAGGAACATCGGACGCACCGTCTTCTGGTACTGCTTGAGCACGGAATCCATGGTACGGCCACGCTCCTGCACATCACGCACCAGACGGCGCAGCAGGCAGATGTCGAGCGGGGTATCCATGAAGATGGAGGCATCCATCAGATCCCGTAGACGGCTGTCGGTCAGCAGCAGGATCCCTTCCAGAATGATCACCCGGCGCGGCGCAAACGGGGTTACTTCGTTCATCCGGGTGTGTTCGGTGTAGGAGTACTGGGGAATGGCAACCGCGTCACCTTTGACCAGCTGACTAAGGTGCTGTACCAGCAGGTCGTGATCCAGCGCGTTGGGGTGGTCATAGTTGGTCTTGACCCGCTCTTCCATGGTCAGGTGGGTCTGATCACGGTAGTAGCAATCTTCGGTGATCACACCAATCTGACCTGCGCCCAGTTCGGCCACCAGCTCTTCATAAATGGTCTGGGCTATAAGACTTTTGCCAGACGCAGATGCGCCCGCAATACCGATGATCACACACGAATGTTGAGTATCAGACATGACAAATACCTAAAAGAGAAGAGCAGTGGGGATGGTTTAAACCGATCCATTATATAAAAAAGGGTGGGTCATGCCCACCCTCAATTCCCTTTCAAGTGACCGACCGCCGATTATTCATCCAGCGCCATGGCATAGAGGGGGGTCGCAATCGGTTTTGCGCTGAAAAAGAGTTCAGCCCCTACCCTGCGCGCCAGCTTCAAATAGGCCTGAGCTAGGCTTCCTTCCGGTGCGCCGAACACCGTCGGACAGCCATCATCCATGTGTTGGCGGATATCGATGTGCAGCGGTAATTGACCAAGCAGTGCCACTTGATACTGCTCTGCCATCTTCTGGCCGCCACCGGTACCAAACAGCGGCTCATGATGACCACAGGCGCTGCAGACGTGGTAGCTCATGTTCTCGATAATACCGAGCACTGGCACATTGACCTTGTTGAACATGGCGATCCCCTTGCGGGCATCGGCCAGCGCCACATCCTGCGGGGTGGTGACGATCACTGCCGCCGAGGTAGGCACCTGCTGAGCCATAGTGAGCTGGATATCGCCAGTGCCCGGCGGCATGTCTACCACCAGATAATCCACCTCGCCCCAGCGGGTCTCATGGAGGATCTGCGCCAGCGCCTTGCTCGCCATCGGGCCACGCCAGATGGTGGCATCCTGCTCGGAGACCAGATAGCCGATGCTGTTGCTCTTGAGGCCGCAGGCCATCACCGGCTCCATCAGCTTGCCGTCATGGCTGACGGGGCGCTCCTTGAGGGTGCCCATCATTGTGGGAATGGAAGGGCCATAGATATCGGCATCGAGAATAGCGACCCGCGCCCCCTCTTTTTGCAGCGCCAGCGCCAGATTGACTGCGGTGGTGGACTTGCCTACCCCGCCCTTGCCGGAAGCAACCACGATGATGTTGCGAATGCCCTGCACGGCATTGAGGCCCTGCGCCCGCGGCATGCTGGCGACGTCAATCTCCAATGCCCAGTCGATACGGGCAGCGCCGGTGGCACTACGCAGCCTGGCATCGTAGTTCTCTTTGAGCTGATCGAGCAGCGAGAGACCGGCAAACGGCAAGACCAGCCGGATAGTAAGCCCCTGACCCTGATTGATGATCTCGCGAACGAATCCGGCATCCACCAGATCCTTGTGCCAGCCTGCTGGCTTAAATTCGGCGAGGATCTGTTTTACTGAATCAATCACCATTAACTCCTCATTATCTTGTCATTATCTTGAGGTGAACGGTTACCGCACACAAATCAGTGGCTTGCCTGCCATCATAACGGCAGGTGCTGCCAAGGTTGGCATAGCCACAACCCTAGGCAGGCTACCCCCAATTCGGGTAACATGCACGGCACTCTATCATCCCAACAAGCACATCAAGAACGTAATATGGCAACTGATCCTCGTAAAATGCTGGTAACCTGCGCCCTCCCCTATGCCAATGGCTCCATCCATCTTGGCCACATGCTGGAACATATCCAGGCCGATATCTGGGTTCGTTATCAGCGAATGCGCGGCCATCAGGTGCACTTCATCTGTGCCGATGATGCCCACGGCACCCCGATCATGCTCAAGGCACAGCAGATGGGGATCACCCCGGAAGAGATGATTGCCGCGGTCTCCAAGGAGCACCAGGCCGATTTCGCCGGGTTCAACATCAGCTTTGACAACTATCACTCTACCCACAGCGACGAGAACCGTGAGCTGGCGGAGCTGATCTATGGCCGCCTGAAAAATGGTGGTTTTATCAAGAGCCGCACCATCTCCCAGCTGTTCGATCCGGAAAAATCCATGTTCCTGCCGGATCGTTTCGTCAAGGGGACCTGCCCCAAGTGCAAATCTCCGGAGCAGTATGGCGACAACTGCGACAGCTGCGGCGCCACCTACAGCCCAACCGAGCTGATCGATCCGAAATCTGCCGTCTCCGGCGCGACTCCGGTAATGAAGGACTCCGAGCACTTCTTCTTCGACCTGCCACAGTTTGAAAAATGGCTCTCTGAGTGGGTGCGCGGCTCCGGCGCCATTCAGGAAGAGATGGCCAACAAGATGCAGGAGTGGTTCGAGAGCGGCCTGCAGCAGTGGGACATCACCCGCGACGCCCCCTACTTCGGTTTCGAAATTCCCGGCGCCCCGGGCAAGTACTTCTACGTCTGGCTGGATGCCCCCATCGGTTACATGGCTTCCTTCAAGAACCTGTGCAACAAGCGTGGCGACATCGACTTTGACAGCTACTGGAAAGCGGACTCCGACGCCGAGCTCTACCACTTCATCGGTAAAGATATCGCCTACTTCCACTGCCTGTTCTGGCCGTCCATGCTGGAAGGTGCCAACTTCCGCAAGCCGACCAAGGTCAACGTACACGGCTATGTGACCGTCAACGGCGCCAAGATGTCCAAGTCCAAGGGCACCTTTATCAAGGCATCCACCTACCTGAACCACCTGGATCCGGAGTGCCTGCGTTACTACTACGCCGCCAAGCTCAACAGCCGCATCGACGATCTGGACCTGAACCTCGAAGATTTCGTGCAGCGGGTCAACGCTGACGTGGTCAACAAGCTGGTTAACCTCGCCTCCCGCAACGCCGGCTTTATCGCCAAGCGTTTTGGCGGCAAGCTGGCGGCAACCTGCGCCGAACCCGAGCTCTACGCCGAGTTTGCCAATGCCCGCACCGCCATTGCCGAGGCTTATGAAAGCCGCGAGTTCAGCCGTGCCATCCGCGAAATCATGGCGCTGGCCGACAAGGCCAACCGCTATGTGGATGACAAGGCTCCTTGGGTCATCGCCAAGCAGGAAGGGGCTGACGCCGAGCTGCAAGCTGTTTGCTCCGTCGGTATCAACCTGTTCCGCGTACTGATGGCCTACCTCAAGCCCGTCATGCCGCTGCTGGCCGAGCGTGCCGAAGCCTTCCTGGCCGAAACCCTCAGCTGGGATGGCATCGAGATGCCGCTGGTCGATCACACCGTGGCACCGTTCAAAGCCCTCTTCTCACGCATCGAGCCGGCGAAGATTGAAGCCATGATCGAGGCCTCCAAGGAAGACCTGGCCAAAGAGCAGGCACCGAAAGTGACCGGCCCGCTGGCTGATGACCCCATCAGCGAAACCATCACCTATGACGATTTTGCCAAGATTGACCTGCGCGTCGCGCTGATCAAGAAGGCCGAAGCGGTACCGGAAGCCGAGAAGCTGCTCAAGCTGCAACTGGATATCGGCGGCGAAACCCGTCAGGTGTTTGCCGGTATCAAGTCCGCTTACAACCCGGAAGATCTGGAAGGCAAGCTGACCGTGATGGTGGCCAACCTGGCGCCGCGCAAGATGCGTTTCGGCATGTCCGAAGGCATGGTGCTGGCTGCAGGCCCGGGCGGCAAGGATCTCTGGATCCTGGAGCCGCAGGAAGGCGCCCAGCCGGGCATGCGCGTCAAGTAAGCGTATCGCTGACTGCGACCACAGCCAGATAGAGAAGAGAGGCCAAACGGCCTCTCTTTTTTTGTCTCACATATTTGGCTTGGATAGTTTCTGTAGATGCTGGTCGCGGATGACTTCCGCAGATTGCGGTCTCGGGGCTATCCACAACCGGGATTCGCGGTCGATACATTTTGTTCTGAATACCTGACCAGCCGACTTGGCATGTCATTCATGTTGTGGCCTGCCTGCATCGCCAGTTTGAGCGCCACCAGCTCCGCCTGCTGGCAGTCCAATTGACGCAAACGGGCAGTGATCTTTTGCTTCAACTGCTGCCGCAGTTTCGTCTGCTTGCGGGTGTTCCCCTGCTCTGCTCGCAACCTCCGCCGCCATTGACGCCAATCCTGCAACTGGCCGAGTCGTTCCTGCCAGTGAGTCAGGGTGCTCAACCAGCCGGGATCTCCACTCCCCAGATCCAGCAACAGTTCCACGCCATAACGGGCCTGCTTGATCTCGAGGCGCAGCCGATGCCAGCGGCGCAACTGTTGCTGACGGGAGCTGGCAGATTTTCCAACGCAGGGAATAGGTTCATCGAGAGCGCCCTGCGCCTCATCAAGGCGCAGGGCCAGATGCTGCTGATAGAGCGATGCCAATGCCCGCGCATCCGGCACCTGCGCCACCGCTGCAAGCCAGCGGGCCAGTCGCCTCGACAACAGGGGCACGCGACAGGCCGATTTGTGGGTATTGCCCGTGCTGGCAGGCGGCTTGCCAAAACGCTCGGCGTAGACCTGAGCATCCCGCAGCGCCGAAAGCCGCCCGACCGAGCGCAGCAGACGCCGCTCCAGCTCGGGATGATAGGCGAGTGGTCGCCACAGGGCGAGCAGTGCCAGCAAGCGGCGCGCCGCGATACGGTAGCCATGCACGGCCGGTTCGCTGGCCTCTTCGCGCACCGCTCGCGCCGCCTCCTGATAACGGGCGACCCAGCTTGTTGCCTGAGTCAGCAACAGACTTTCCTTGTCAGCGTCCATCTCGTCCCCGCCCCTTCAGTTGGTGTGAAAGCCCTGGCCGGTGGGCGGCAGCGCCTCTTCATACTCCATCCGGGTCACCCTGGCGGTGCGCGGGCCATGCTCCAGCCAACCCAGCATCATCTGCACCCCCTGCGCGGGGCCGCTGATGAGGATCTCCACCGAGCCATCCTCCAGGTTGTAGGCATGGCCCCGCAAACCCAGTTGCAGCGCCCGCTCACGGGTGAAATAGCGAAATCCCACCCCCTGCACCTGCCCCCACACCCGAATGACAAACGATTGCTCTCCCATTTCTCACACCTTCAGCTTAAGAAAAAAATTCCCGAGACGATAATGTGCCCGACACTCTATCTCTGCAGGATGCAGCTCCATTATGAAAGAAGTTAAATTCCGGTGGGTTGACCGCTATCTCATTCACCTCACCATCAGTGAAAAATTCCATATCGCGTTCTGGTTACCTCTCTTCATCATCGCCTTTCTCAGCTGGTATATGCTGGTGGTCAACCATCAGCAGGAGATCTCCCTGCGGGTAGCGCAGTTGCAGCAACGGGTCGAGACCACGGCGCAGCTGGTCAGCCAGCAGCCCACGCTCACTCTGCCAGCCGATCTGCGCCTCCAGCCACAAGGGGTGAGCGGGCTCGAGCAGCAGGGCGATCGCTACCGCTTCACCGCACCAGCGGGTCAGGCTGGCTATGTCACCGGCGAGCTCGACACCAGTACGTCCTCCATGTGGGATGATCAGGGCACCACGCTCACCATGATTGGAGCGTTGGCAGCCCTGATGGCACTGGTGATCCACTACATGATGACCTTTGTCTCCGGCGCCCTGTACTCCACCAACAAGGCGCTGCAAACTGTCGCCGACGGCGATCTCACCTTCCGCCTCAATTTCTTTCCGGTGCGCGACGAGTTCTCTACCCTGGCGGGCAGCATCGACCGCTTTACCGACCGACAGCATCAGATCGTCAAGCTGGTCGAAGAGTCTGCCGAGGCGCTGACCCTGGCCGCCGACGAGTTTCGTGACCATGCCCGCGAAGGCGAGACCATGGCGCGTTCCCAGCGCCAGCACATGGATTCACTGGCCACCGCCATGGAGCAGATGTCGGCGGCAATCCGCGAAGTGGCGCGCAATGCCAACGACACCCTGCAGCAGACCCGTCAGTCGAGCGAAGAGGCGGCCAATGGCGCCAACCGGGTAGCACGCACCATAGAGGCGATCCGTACCCTAGCCGACGAGATTGGCAACGCCTCCGGCGCGGTCGAACGGCTCACCCACAACGCCAACCGGATCAACGAAGTTGTCAACGTGATCAACGCCATCTCCCAGCAGACCAACTTGTTGGCCCTCAACGCCGCCATCGAAGCGGCCCGTGCCGGTGAGCAGGGTCGCGGCTTTGCGGTGGTGGCGGATGAGGTGCGTACCCTCGCCAGCCGCACCCAGCAGGCAACGGTGGAGATCCAGCAGATGATCGAAGAGCTGCAGACCGGTACCGCCGCGCTGAACGACATCATGGAGAAAACCGTGGGACGCGCCGCCAGCAGCCAGCAGCTCATCAGCGAGGTGGGGCTCGATATCGAGAAGCTGAGCAACCACAGCGATGCGGTGCTGGAGATGAGCACCCAGATCGCCACCTCCAGCGAGGAGCAGAGCTCGGTGGCCGCCGAGATCACCCACAATCTCGATCAGGTGCGCCATGAAGCGGCGCAGGTGGAAGAGTCCGCCAGCGCCTCGGTAGCCGGTACGCAGGGGCTCAAAGCCACCGCCAGCGAGCTGACCCAGGCACTCAAGGGGATTAAGCTCTGACCGTATGAGGTGTCAGATCAGGGCAACCCCATCCATTACACAGGGTTGTTTGAGTTTTACCTGCGGGCCACATAGAATGTGGCCCCTTTTCTTTCTACCATCGGCAAACATCCATGAGCGCTTCCATCTATCTCGTCAAAGGACGCGAAAAATCCCTGCTGCGTCGCCACCCCTGGATCTTCTCCAAGGGGATTGAGCGGGTTCAGGGCAACCCCATTGACGGCGATACCGTCGAGATCTATGCCAACGATGGCAAGTGGCTCGCCCGTGGCGCCTGGTCAGGCAGCTCCCAGATCCGTGCCCGGGTCTGGACCTTCGACAAGGATGAGACCGTCGATCTCGATTTCTTTATCCGTCGTCTCAAATATGCGCAGGAGTCTCGCGATCCGCTGATCAAGCGTCAGGGCCTCACCGGCTATCGCCTCTGCGCCGCCGAATCCGATGGCCTGCCGGGTCTGACCATCGACCGTTATGCCGATTTTCTGGTGTGCCAGATCCTCTCTGCCGGTGCCGAGTTCCAGCGTGAGCTGATAACGCAGGCGCTGCGTACCCTCTACCCCGAGTGCAGCATCTATGAGCGCTCCGATGTGGCAGTGCGCAAGAAGGAAGGGCTGAAAGAGCGCACCGGCGTCATCTATGGCGAGACCCCGAACGAGCCGGTGGTCATCGAGGAGAACGGTGGCGTCAAGATCCTGGTGGATATTCGCAACGGCCATAAAACCGGCTTCTATCTGGATCAGCGGGACAACCGTCAGGCTGCCGCCAAGTACACCGAAGGCAAGCGCGTCCTCAACTGCTTCTGCTACACCGGCGGGTTTGGCGTCTATGCCCTCAAGGGCGGCGCCAAGGAGGTGGTCAACGTCGATCTCTCCCAGAATGCGCTGGATATCGCCCGCCAGAATGCCGAGCTGAACGGGCTGGATACCAGCAACACCCAGTTCGTTCGTCACGACGTGTTCAAGCTGCTGCGTGAATATCGCGAGAAGGGCGAGAAGTTCGACGTCATCGTGCTGGATCCGCCCAAGTTTGCCGAGAGCAAGGCCCAGCTGCTGGGTGCCTGCCGAGGCTACAAGGACATCAACATGCTGGCATTCCAGCTGCTGGCGCCGGGTGGCGTGCTGCTGACCTACTCTTGCTCCGGCCTGATGGAGCAGAGCCTGTTCCAGAAGATCGTTGCCGATGCGGCGCTCGATGCCGGTCGCGATGCCCAGATCCTGGAGCTGCTTTCCCAGGCCTCTGATCACCCTATCGGTACCGCCTATCCGGAAGGCTTCTACCTCAAGGGTCTGGTGGTACGCGCCCGCTGATCGGCAACCACCCTCCCCTTGTGATCAATCAGGCCCCTTGCGGGCCTGATTGCTTTGCATCGCGCCGTATGGGCCTGAGCCTGACGTCATCCCGATGACAACCCTCTCTGCGTTATTCGTGTTCTCTCTCCTCCTCTTTCCCTACCAGCTCTGTTTAAATCTCTTTGCAAAATAACTGCACATTTATGATTTAAATCACACCCGTATGACTCTCTTTTCCGTAGTGTGATCTCGCCTGCGGCAGCCAAGCCGGGGCAGCCGCACCGTCAGGATTGATGGGCGGCACAACAACAAAATAGATGTCAGGCCAAGCTGAACATCACAAGGGATCCCGTTATGAATCAATCATTGCCGCTGTTAACGCCGCTGCGGGGCATCGCTGCCCTGATGGTGGTGCTGTTCCATGCCCGCTTGCTGCTCTTTCCTCAGTGGATGGAGCTGATCGCAGGCCACACCCAACTCATCGAGAACGGCTACCTCTGGGTCGATCTGTTCTTTATTTTGAGCGGCGTGGTGCTGGCACATGTCTATGGGGAGGCCTTCACCCGCACGCCCCGCACCGTGGGCTATGGCCGCTTTCTCTGGCTGCGGCTGACCCGCGTCTACCCCCTTTACCTGGTAACCCTGCTGTTGCTGGTCGGCTGGGAACTTTACAAGGCGCAGCACGGAGTAGGCTTCTATGCCGGCCCCTTGTTCAAGATGTGGGAGTGGGAAGGGATGCCGCCTTTCGGTTCCCCCTTCACGCCAGCCGAAGCGCTGCCCAGCGCCTTACTGCTGCTGCAGGTGGTAACCGATCACGGGTTGACCTGGAACTTCGCCGCCTGGTCCCTGAGCGTAGAGTGGATAAGCTACCTGCTGTTCCCGCTGCTGATCCCGCTGGCGGTGACCCGCACTCGCTGGAGCCATCTCGCCCCCCTGCTGGCGCTGACGGTGCTGGCCTTTATCGTGCACAGTCGCAGCACCCTGGATGTCACCAGCGGCGCGCTTGCAGTGGGACGCGGGGTGAGTGAATTTGTGCTCGGCCTCTGGCTGCTGCCGAGGGTGAAGGCCGCGAAAGGCTCGCCCATGATGAAGCATGATCTGCCGCTCTTGATCGCCTTTGTGCTGCCCTTCGCGCTGATGCAGTTCGCCATGACGCCGCAGCTGACACTGCTGCTGATCGCCTCCTACGTGCTGCTGATCTGGATTGCCGCCGCCCAGGGGGAGCGCCGGAGTCCGCTGCTGCGCCTTTTGGATAACCGCTTCACCAGCTGGCTGGGAGATCTCTCCTACTCCATCTACCTGCTCCATGCGCTGGTGCTGCTCACCGGCTGCGAGCTCATCCACTATCTGGCGCCGGGGCTCACCGAGTGGTGGTATAGCCAAACCAACCCGCTGCTGGGGGTAGTGGCCACCTTGCTGATGCTGGCGGTGCTGATCGGACTCTCGGCGTTGAGCTACAACCTGCTGGAGCGGCCACTGCAACGGCGCCTGCGCCGCTGGGGCAAGGCTCGCCAGCCGGTGCTGGAGCAAGCCGGCTAACCCGTTTTCGCCAACTGATAGCCCCGCTGAGGTTAAACCGACCTCAGCGGGGCAAGTCCGCGAGTTCTCTTCACCCCTGCCGATAATTGAGTGGCTCAAGCGTGCGCTCTACTCCCTTAACTTCCACCCGCCAATCCCCTTCGCTTTGTGTGAATTCCTGTTCGAACCGGAGGGGGCATTTATGGCATAATGCCCTGTCCTGTGGCCCTTGGCGGGGCTGTGTTGGCGCATCTGTCGCCTCTTCTTCCCCGTCCTACCCGGCAGCCCTGCGTGACTGCCTGACATCACTGCTTCCAGAAGCAGCCAAGGCCACCTATTTTTGCGGCTCTTTACATGACGGTAGATGGCCGCGCATTGACCAAGATGGCTCCCGCAGAGCCTCTGCACACGGTGCACAAACAAGGGGTAAGTATGTCTTCCATTCGTCTGACCCAATACAGCCACGGCGCTGGCTGTGGCTGCAAAATCTCTCCCAAGGTGCTCGACACCATTCTCAAGAGCCAGATCCCGGGCTTCAACGACCCGACCCTGATCGTTGGCAACAGCAGCAAGGATGACGCGGCCGTGGTCGATATCGGCAACGGTCAGGGCATTGTCTCCACCACCGACTTCTTTATGCCCATCGTCGATGACCCCTTCACCTTTGGCCGCATCGCCGCCACCAACGCCATCAGCGATATCTACGCCATGGGCGGCAAGCCCATCGTTGCCATCGCCATCCTCGGCTGGCCCATCAATACCCTGGCGCCGGAAGTGGCCCAGCAGGTGATCGACGGTGGCCGTCAGGTGTGCCATGAAGCGGGCATTTCGCTGGCCGGTGGCCACAGCATCGATGCCCCCGAGCCCATCTTCGGTCTTGCGGTGACCGGTATCGTGCCTCTGGATGCCATCAAGCAGAACGACACCGCCAAGGTGGGTGACACCCTCTATCTGACCAAGCCCCTTGGTATCGGCATCCTCACCACAGCCCAGAAGAAGGGCAAGCTGAAGCCTGAACACGAGCAGCTGGCCCCCAACGCCATGTGCACCCTCAACAAGATTGGCCAGCGTTTTGCCGAGCTGCCGGGTGTGCACGCCATGACCGACGTCACCGGTTTTGGTCTGGCTGGCCATCTGCTGGAGATGTGTGAAGGATCCAATGTCAGCGCCCGCCTCGACTTCAAGGCGCTGCCGCTACTGGACGAGGTAGATTACTACCTCGCCGAGGGCTGCGTACCGGGCGGGACTCTGCGCAACCACGACTCCTACGGCCACAAGCTGGATGCCATGGACGATCGCACCCGCAACATCATGTGCGACCCGCAAACCAGCGGCGGCCTGCTGGTCGCCGTGGGTAAAGAGAGCGAAGCCGAGCTGCTCGCCATCGCGCAAGACGCTGGGCTAAAACTCTCGCCCATCGGTCAGATCAAGCCCCTTGAGGGCTCCCGCTTTATCGAGATTGTCCAATGAGTGAATTGCCACTGGCCACGGACTACGCCCAGATTTTTTTAGGCGATGTGCCGTTGATTGATGTGCGCGCCCCCATCGAGTTCAAGGAGGGGGCCTTCCCCTGCTCGACCAGCCTGCCCTTGATGACAGACGATGAGCGCGCCCAGGTGGGGACCTGCTTCAAGAAGCAGGGGCAGGCCGCCGCCATTGAGCTTGGACACAAGCTGGTGGGGGGAGCAGTACGGGCCGAGCGACTCGAAGGCTGGCTGGCGCAGTTGCGCAAGCAGCCCGATGCCATGCTCTACTGCTTTCGCGGCGGCCTGCGCTCGCAAACCGTACAACAGTGGCTGGCTGAAGCGGGGGTGACTCGCCCCCGCGTCGCCGGTGGCTACAAGGAGCTGCGCCGCTTCCTGATCGACACCCAGGACAAGGCCTCTGCCGAGTGCCACTGGACTGTGCTGACCGGCATGACCGGTTCCGGCAAGACCCATATGCTGGACCACGTGGCCCAGGCGCTCGATCTGGAAGGACACGCCCATCACAGGGGCTCGTCGTTTGGTCAACTGCCCGGCGGCCAGCCCAGCAACATCAATTTTGAAAACAACATGGCCATCGAGCTGCTCAAGCGCCGCCATCAGGGTGAGCATGCCTTCGTGGTGGAAGATGAGAGTCGCCTGATCGGCCGCTGCTGCCTGCCCCTCTCCCTCCATGAGGCCATGAGTCAGGCACCGCTGGTGGTGGTGGATGTGCCGCAGTGCGATCGGGCCGAGCAGATCCGCGAAGATTACGTGCACGATCTCTGGCTGCGCTATCAAGCCATGTATGGCCAAGAAGAGGGATGGCCGCTGTTTGCCGCCTATCTCACCGATGCGTTGGCCCGTCTCAAGCGCCGCCTCGGCGATCAGGCCCACCGCGAGCTGGATGCCCTGATGCAGACCGCTCTCACCGAGCAGGAAAAGAGCGGTGATACCGCGCTGCATCTAGCCTGGATCACGTTGCTGCTGACCCGCTACTACGACCCCATGTATCTCTACCAGCTTGGCAACAAGCAGGAGCGCATCGTATTCCGCGGTGACAAACAGGCCTGTCTCGACTATTTCGCCGAGCAGCATGCCAGCTCGCTGCGCGGCTGACCCATCCCAAGAGAGGAACTCTATGTTGAAATTCGAGGTGATCCCGGTCACCCAGTTCGCCCAGAACTGCTCCCTCATCTGGTGTGACGAGACCCATCAGGCGGCCCTGATCGATCCGGGCGGCGAAGCGGAAAAACTGCTGGCCGCCATCGCCAAGCGCGGCCTGACCCTGACTCATATCCTGCTGACCCACGGTCATCTGGATCATGTAGGTGCCGCCGCCGCTCTGCGGGAAAAGACCGGCGTCGCCATTACCGGCCCCCACAAGGAGGACGCCTTCTGGCTCGACATGCTGCCCCAGCAGAGCCAGATGTTCGGCTTTGCCCATACCCCCGCCTTCACGCCGGATCGCTGGCTGGAGCAGGGTGACAAGGTGCAGGTTGGCCAGTGCGAACTGGAGGTCTACTTCTGCCCCGGCCACACCCCGGGCCATATCGTGCTGCTGAGTCAGGCCGAAAAACTCGCCTGGGTTGGCGATGTGCTGTTTGCCGGCAGCATCGGCCGCACCGACTTCCCCCGTGGGGATCACGGTACGCTGCTCAAGTCGATCACCGAGACCCTGCTGCCGCTGGGTGACGAAATCGTCTTTATCCCGGGCCACGGCCCCAGCTCTACCTTCGGCCGCGAGAAGGTGAGCAACCCCTACCTGACCCAGCCTATCTGGTGATCAAAAAAGGCAGCGGTGTTAGCCGCTGCCTTTTCTTCTCTGCTCTCTTTTTCATTCTCGACTCCTGCCAACCGGCCAGCCATGTCCCCTCTGCGTTCTCCAGTTCAGCATGCCTGTTTGTCTCTTTCGCCCAATAAAAATCCCCACCCGGGGGTGAGGATTGATTTATAGGTGCAACCGTCTGGTGGCTTATTGTGCCAGCAGGTGACCGACCAGCTCATGACGCCACCCTTGCAGCAGCATCGGCTTGTCGCTGCGGGCCCGCTCTTCGTCGTTCATCCGCCAGCTCCAGGTGAAGTACTGGTGAATGATCTTCTTGCTGGCAATCAGCTCGGGCGGAATATTGCTCGCCTTGGCCTTCTCTTCCACCATGGCTTTGATGCGCTTGAGCTCGGCCTTGTACTGGGGGAAGTCGACCAGCCGACGAATGGGCTCGGGCCAGCTGTCAGGATCGCTTTGCTGCGCCTTGGCGACAATATCGAGCATCCGCTTGCCGTGGATCTTGATCTCGATGGGCGAGAGGCCGAGCTCGTTGAGATCCCGCAGGGAGACAGGACGACGCTCCGCCACCTTGAACAGGTGCAGCTCTTTGACCACGAAGTTGAGGGCCAGATCGCGGCGCACCGCCTCTTGCTGGCGCCAGGCGGCCAGCTCGCGCAGAATGGCGAGCTCGCGGCGACCCAGTTGCCAGGCGTTGACGATTTCAAGATAAGCCTGACGGGGATCGCTACCCTGGGTCTTGCGGGCAGAGTGGTTCTGACACTCCTGCTCGAACCAGGCAAACTTGCCGCTTTCCCGCAGTTTGGCCATCACCTTCTCGTAGAGCGGCATCAGGTAGAAGACATCCGCTGCCGCGTATTCGAGCTGACGCGGTGTAAGCGGGCGGGCCAGCCAGTCGGTTCGCGCCTGATCTTTTTCCAGCTCGACCCCGAGGAATTCATTCACCAGCGCACCAAAGCCGACCGAGACGCCGTAACCGAGAAAGGCGGTAGCCAGCTGGGTATCGTGCATCTGGTTGGGCAGGTGGCCAGCCTGATGCTGGATAAGCTCCAGATCTTCGCCAGAGGCGTGCAGGATGGCGATCTGCCCTTCCCTGCCCAGTCGCTGCCAGAGGGCGGAGAGATCCAGGGTCAGCGGATCCAGCAGCGCCAGATGCTCGCCGTCATAGATCTGGAACAGGCCAAGCTGGGGGTAGTAGGTACGGGTGCGAACGAATTCAGTATCGATAGCCAGGGGAACGTCGGCCAGAGAAGCGAGATACTGCTCAAGTTCGTCTTGCTGAGTGATAAGTTGATAGTGCATCTGTGCCTGCGCGGTTGATCAGGGCCAAAAAGAAAAAACCGTGGGATGACCCACGGTTTTGCATAACGACGGTGCTGGTTTGCAGAGGCTTCTGCAGCCGCAGTCCGGTTATTGCTTGGCAATCTCCTCGTCGCGCAGTACGCGGCGCAGGATCTTGCCCACATTGGTCTTGGGAAGTTCGTCACGAAATTCTACCAGTTTCGGCACCTTATAGGCAGTCAGATGTTTGCGGCAGTGGGCAATAATCTCGTCCTCATGCAATTTTGCATCTTTCTTGACCACAAAGATCTTCACCAGCTCACCGGAGACCTTGTGCGGCACACCCACGGCGGCCACTTCCAGCACTTTCGGGTGCAGGGCAACGACATCTTCGATCTCGTTCGGATAGACGTTGAAACCGGAGACCAGGATCATGTCCTTCTTGCGGTCAACGATCTTGAAGAAGCCCTGCTCGTCGCACACCGCGATATCACCGGTACAGAGCCAGCCATCCTGCATCACTTCGGCAGTGGCCTCTGGGCGCTGCCAGTAGCCCACCATCACCTGCGGGCCACGAACCTGCATTTCGCCGGGGGTGCCGAGGGCGTGGATCACCTGACCGTTGTCATCTACCAGACGGATCTCGGTAGAGCAGACCGGCAGGCCGATGGAGCCGTTGTAATCACTCAGATCGTAGGGGCAGACGCTCACCAGCGGTGAGCACTCGGTCAGGCCGTAACCTTCAAGCAGCGGGGTGCCGGTCAGCTTCTTCCACTGCTCCGCCACCGCCCGTTGCACCGCCATGCCGCCACCGATGGTGAGCTTGAGCTTGTCAAAAGCGATGCTCTGGAACTCGGCATTGTTGACCAGGGCGTTGAACAGGGTGTTGACGCCGGTAATGCAGGTGAAGGGGTACTTCTTGATCTCTTTGACAAACCCCGGGATGTCGCGCGGGTTGCTGATCAGCAGGTTGTAACCGCCGATACGCATAAAGAGCAGGCAGTTCACGGTCAGGGCGAAGACGTGATAGAGGGGCAATGCGGTGACCACGAACTCCTTGCCACGCTCCAGCATGGGGCCGTAGACGCCGAGGCACTGCTCGACGTTGGCAATCATGTTTCGATGGGTCAGCATGGCCCCTTTGGAGAGGCCGGTGGTGCCACCGGTGTACTGCAGGAAGGCGAGATCGTCGTTGGTGATCTCCGGCTTGATGTACTGCAGGAAACGCCCCTTGGAGAGGGCCTGACGCATGGTGGTGGCGTGGGGCAGATTGTATTTCGGCACCAGCTTCTTGACGTACTTGACCACGAAGTTGACCAGGGTGCCCTTGGCCAGCCCCAGATTGTCACCCATCCGGGTCAGGATAACGTGCTTGATCGGGGTGTCGTAGACCACCTTTTCCAGGGTATGGGCGAAGTTGGAGACGATGACGATGGCCTTGGCACCGGAGTCTTTGAGCTGATGCTCCAGCTCGCGCGGGGTATAGAGCGGGTTGACGTTGACCACGATCATGCCGGCGCGCAGGATGCCGAATACGGCGATGGGGTATTGCAGCAGGTTCGGCATCATCACCGCAACCCGATCCCCTTTCTCCAGCTTCAGCTCGTTTTGCAGGTAGGCAGCAAAGGCGCGGGACTGCTCTTCCAGCCGGCGGTAGGTGATGGTTTGGCCCATGTTGACGAAGGCGGGCTGATCGGCAAACTGGGTTACCGAGGATTCGAACATCTCGACCAGGGAGCTGTATTGGTCTGGATTGATCTCGGCGGGGACCCCTTCCGGATAACGTTTCAGCCAGACTTTTTCCACAAACTTCTCCTGCATAACTAGCACCTGTGCGCTCACTGTGTTGCCTCCGTCCCGGTTCACATCCATTTTAATCGGTTGTTTTAAGCTGATGCTCTAATGCCGCACATATTTACACAGCGCAACATCAATTAACAGCAAATTAACAACAGAAAATGTGAGGGAGAAAACAAACCTGGAATTATTGAAAGCTGGCGATTCTACCGAACTTGACAAAACTTTACGATACAAACGGCCGTATCAACCGAATTTTCCATATGAAAATGGTGGTTTCCACCCAATATGACCCGCTCGATCTGCTGGAAGGCATCCTGACGGGCCTGCCATTGGGCTTCAAGCGCAGCAAAGCCCTGCTCCCCCTGAATCAACAGCACAGGACAACGGATAGCCGCCATCAGTGCCCGGGCTTGCCCTTCGCTCATTCTCAGGGGTGAAAGATCCCGCAAACGGGGGTCGCTGCGCCAGTGCCAGCGACCAGCCCGCTCTTCAAGCTGCCGCTCACAGATAAGACGCGCCGCCTGCGGCGTGATATCCGCCACTTTGCAACGAGCGGCGACAGCGTCATTGATGGAGGCAAAGCCGTTGGCACTGCGCTCCCGAGTGCGACTGCGGTTTAAAATCGCACGTCGCAGCTGGGCAGGTACCTCCTCATCGGGCTGACTGAGCGGGCCCAGCCCCTCCAGCATGATCAGCCGTTCCACCTGTTCGGGAAACACCCCGGCATAGGTCGAGGCGATCAACGCCCCGAGGGAGTGACCGAGCAGAGTGAAGCGCGACCACCCTGCCGCCAGCACGATCTGGTAGAGATCGTCCAGCCAGTCGACAAAGACATAAGGGGTGGTTTTGTGATCGGAGTGACCATGTCCCGGCAGATCGACACAGATGAGGTGAAAATCCCCCAGATGGGGCGCCAGCGGCAAGAAGCTGGCACTGTTGTCGAGCCAGCCGTGCAGGGCAATCAGTAGGGGTTTGCCCTGCTGAGCCTGATCCGCGAGTTGATTCTCAAGCAGGGCCACCTGCCGACCATCAGCCAAGGTGAGCAGACGTTCGTGCAGAGTGCTTTTGATGCTGTTGATCATGGCAAGCCTTAGCGACGCAGCGGCCGTCTCGGCCAGAAGGGATCATAGAAGGGGTCGTAGAAGTAGGGGTCCATATAGTGCACCTCCACCTCCTTGACTGGCGGCCACAGCTTGCTGCCCGTCACATTGAGCACCGAAAAGCGGTACTTGTGCTCGCCAATCTGGCTATCAACCGGTTTGCCTATGGTGCCAAGCACTGTCAGGCTACGCCCCTTGGCGTAGAGGGTCGGGTCGACAAATCCCTTCATGATGGCCAGAAAGCGACCCGGGCTCTGCTCGGTCTGCTCCGGCACACCGTTGGACTTGAGCGGCAAGTAGACCACTTCAATGACGCTCTGATCCGCCTTGTTGTGCACCGCCGAGATAACGCCGCTCCAGCGGGCCGGTTTGCCCTCCATTCCGCCAAGGGCGGGCTGATAGGCCACCAGTTGGTTTTCTGGCTCATAGGCCAGCTCTTTGGGGACCGAGCTGCAGGCCCCGAGCAGCAGAGCCAGCGCCCCGACCACCATCCCGCGTTTCATCATGTCGCTTCTGGTATTACGCATCATGTCACTCTCCTGTTGCCAGCGTGGCCCGTCGGGCCATCCGCTTGTGTTGCAGCTGATGAGCGGCAAGAGCGACATGCTGTCAGTGCTCCTGCCCTTATTCGCGACCCGGCAGTTTTTTCCAGGTCACCTTGTCACGCAAATAGACCGGAGTTGCTTGTTCAACCGGCACCGCCTCCCCCGCCAGCCAGGCGGCGCGGGCCAGCGGCAACATGTCTTCTGCCGCCGGGAAACGCACCTGGCTCACCGCCAGCTCATCGGCCAGACCACTCAGGGTCTCGCCATAGGTTTCAAAACCGGTGCCGACGCAGGTCACAGGGCCCGCCAGCTTGCCACGGACGTCAACCAGTGCCGCGGGCTCGCTCACCACCTCGTCCCCCACCAGCTGCATGCGGCCATCAATCAGTTCATAGCGGCCGAAATAGACCTCGTTCATCCGAGCATCGATGGCGGTCAGCACCTGCTGGGCGCCATCCAGTCGATAGGCCCCTTGCGCCATGGCGGCCAGCGTCGAGATACCGATCAGCGGGACACCCGCACCAAACGCCAGACCTTGCGCCACACTGATGCCGATCCGCACGCCGGTAAAGGAGCCCGGGCCGCGACCGAACGCAATAGCATCAAGGTCACTCAAACTTATCCCGGCATCCTCTAACACAGCCTGAACCATGGGCAGTATTTTTCGTGTGTGATCCCGTGGCGCCTCCTCCCAGCGGGAGAACAGCTTGTCACCCACCAGCAAGGCGGCGGAGCAGGCTTCGGTGGCGGTATCTACGGCCAGGATCTTCAACTCGTTCATGCTTTCCAATCTCTATAAAATCAGTCAATTACATAACCGGCAAGCGAGATATGCTCACCCGTTGTTCAAATCTGTTAGCTGACGGCACACTTGTTCACCGCGTTCAGTGCGATCGAAAAAACTCCCCAGCGTTCCCAACTCCCGGGTACGGGGGATGGCAGGCAGACTCTTGATAAAGGTGGCGCCGTAAGGCTTGTTGACCATTCGTGGATCACAGATCACAAGCACGCCGTGATCACTGCGATCACGAATAAGCCGCCCCACCCCCTGCTTGAGGGCAATCACCGCCTTGGGCAACTGCAGCTCGGCGAAGGGATCCCCCCCCTTGAGCTTGCAATCATCCACCCGCGCCTTGAGCAACGGATCATCGGGGCTGGCAAACGGCAGCTTGTCGATGATAACACACGACAACGCCGCCCCTCGCACGTCGATCCCCTCCCAGAAGCTGCTGGTCGCCACCAGCACGGCGCGGCCATTCTCGACAAACTCCTTGAGCAACCGCTGCTTGTTGTCCTCCCCCTGCAACAAGACGGTGCGGCCAATCTCCCGGCGCAGCACCTCGGCTACCTGACGCATCACCTGATGGCTGGTGCAGAGGAAGAAACAGCCACCCGGCGTCTTGTTGATCAGCGGGATCATCAGATTGGCCAGCTGCTCGCCACGGCCAAAGGCATTGGGCTCCGGCAGATAACGGGGCACACAGAGCCGCGCCTGCTCGCCATAGTCGAACGGGCTGTCGAGAATAAGCTCAGCACTGCCCGCCAGCCCCAGCTCGGCCTTGAAGTGATCAAAACGCATATCCACCGTCAGGGTGGCGGAGGTGAAGACCCAGGCCACTTCCGGTCTTTGCACCTCGGCACTGAATCGCTCGGCCACCGATAGCGGCGTCAGATTGAGGGTGAAATGAAGCCGCGAGCAGTCGTACCAGTAGGAGAAACCGGTCTGGTTGACCGCCAGCACTTCACCCAAGCGGGTGCGCAATTCACTGATGCGCTCGAAGGCGTGATCCAGCTGCTCGCCCCGGCCGAGAGCCAGTTTCAGCACCTCGTAGCAGAGCCCGATAGCATCGTTGAGACGAGCCAAGGCCTGACCCCAGAGCGGCTGGCGCAGCATGTCGCGGGTATTGCCGCGACCGCCATCCACTCCGAAGGCGAGCCGTAAATCCTGACTGGCGATAGCGAGCCGGTCTGCCGCCTTGCCAAGCTGGGCCATGTCGCGGGCCTCGGCCCGATAGGCAAGCTGGATATCCTGCGCCAAATCCTGAATCGTTCGGCTGCCCACCGACTTGCCGAAGTAGTTGGTGGCGATCTCCGGCAGCTGATGTGCCTCGTCAAAGACATAGACTTGCGCTTCGGGCACCAACTCGCCAAATCCGGTGTCTTTCACCGCCATATCGGCGAAGAAGAGGTGGTGGTTGATCACCACCACCTGGGCGTCCATGGCTCGGCGTCGGGCCACCACCAGATGGCAGTCGTCGTAATAGGGGCAGTCGCGACCGAGGCAGTTGTCGTTGGTGCTGGTGACGTGGGCGAGGATCTCGGCGTTCTCCTGCAATCCCGGAATATCCCCCACATCGCCGTTATCGGTGGCGGTAGACCAGGATTTGACCTTCACCAGATCGTTCAGGATCTCAGGCTTTTGCAGATGGGATTCGCTCAAGAGCCGGTTCATCCGCTCGATGCAGAGATAGTTGCTGCGCCCCTTGAGCAAGGCCACCGGCGGGGTGTAGGAGAGCGCTCCTGTGATGGTCGGGAGATCCCGATAGAAGAGCTGCTCCTGCAGGTTCTTGGAGCCGGTGCTGATCACCACCCGTTTGCCGGATTTCAGCGCTGGCACCAGATAGGCGTAAGTCTTGCCGGTACCAGTCCCCGCCTCCACCAGCAGACGGCCACCACTTTTGATGGCGCGCGCGACCGCTTCGGCCATCTCCAGTTGGGGAGCGCGGGCTTTGAAACCGTCGATATGGCTGGCCAGAGGGCCATCTGGCTTGAACAGGGTCTGGATGGTCAAAAGGGCGTCCCGCAGCAAAAGCGGCCATTATGCCAAAAGCGCGGCAAAAGCGGGACAGATAATCTGCCTAGACGAACAGATCGATCTGATGCTCGGGATCCGGCTTGTGATCACCTTCCTCCGCCTTGGGCTGATCACGTTTGGCGGGCGTGTTATACGCCTGCTGGCGCTGCTGAGAATCACTGTTGTCAGTGCTGGTCTTGCGCAGCTGATGCTTCTTGCTGATCTGATTCACTTCCCGCTTGATCTCTTCGCTGCCGGGCGCGGCAGGTGCCCGGGGCAAAATGGGGAACAACAGGTCCTGGCTGGGCATGATGGCGACTCCTGCAGGGGTTATTGTCTAGTTATCGACCAGAAAACCGTTTCCGCCACTTTAATCGATCAAATCACAATTTCGGGTTGCATTTTCTGTCAAGGCAGGTAGTTTAAATCAGGCGTCAATTACGACATCTTATTTTGTAAAGGATTGATTACATGAAGTTCACCACCCTGAAGACTCATCACCACCATCATCATCCCGACTAGTCTTTCAGGAGGTTGACTGCTGGAAGACACTTAACTGGTGACTTCCAAAAGGACCGCAAGATTCATAAACCCTCGGAAGCACCCACTTCCGAGGGTTTTTTCGTTTTTGACTAGAAGGAAATCGAGCAATGGAAACACAACGTCTGCGTATCGCCATGCAAAAGTCCGGTCGTCTGAGCCAGGACTCCCAAGCCCTGTTCAAGAGCTGCGGCCTGAAAATCAACCTGCGCGAGCAGCGCCTTATCGCCCATGTCGAGAACATGCCCATCGATATCTTGCGGGTGCGCGATGACGACATCCCGGGTCTGGTGATGGAAGGGGTGGTTGACCTTGGCATCATCGGCGAGAACGTGCTGGAAGAGGTGCAGCTTATTCGCGCTTCACAGGGACTGCCCTTCGAGGTCAAAACCCTCAAGCAGCTGGACTTCGGTGGCTGCCGCCTCTCGCTGGCGGTGCCGGAAGATGTGACCTACACAGGGCCAGAGAGCCTTGCCGGCAAGCGCATCGCGACCTCCTACCCCGGGCTGCTCAAGCGCTTCTTTGATGAAAAGGGCCTTGGCTTCAAGAGCGTGATGCTGGGCGGCTCGGTGGAAGTGGCGCCCCGCGCGGGCCTGGCCGATGCCATCTGCGATCTGGTCTCCACCGGCGCGACCCTGGAAGCCAATGGCCTGAAAGAGGTGGAGGTGATCTACCGCTCCAAAGCGGTGCTGGTACAGGCCCCCAACCCCTTGTCCGATGCCAAGCAGAAGCTCATCGACAAACTGCTGCCCCGCATTCAGGGGATGCAGCAGGCCCGCGAGAGCAAGTACATCATGCTGCACGCCCCCAAAGACAAGCTCGATGCCATCACCGATCTGCTACCGGGTGCCGAGCGCCCCACCATCATGCAACTGGCCGGTGACACCAATCAGGTGGCGCTGCACGTCGTCTCCAGCGAGACCCTGTTCTGGGAGACCATGGAGCAGCTCAAGGCCCTCGGTGCCAGCTCCATTCTGGTGCTGCCCATCGAAAAAATGATGGAATAAGGAAGGGATATCATGCAGACCCTGATCTGGAAAACCCTCTCCCCCGCCCAGCAGGCCGACGTGCTGACCCGACCGGCCCTCAATGACGAGGCCGATATCGGCGCCGTGGTCAAAGAGATCATCGCAGCGGTACGCAGCCGTGGCGATGAGGCCCTGCGCGAGCTCAGCCTGCGCTTCGAGCGCGCCCCCCGTGAGCGGTTGCGCGTCAGCGAAGATGAGATTGAAGCTGCCTGCGCGCGGCTGGATGACGACATCAAAAGCGCCATCGAAGCGGCGATTGCCAATATTCGCACCTTCCACGCCGCCCAAGTGCAGCCTGTGGTACGGGTGGAAACCCAGCCCGGGGTGGTGTGCGAGCTGCGCACCCAGCCCATCAACCGGGTCGGCCTCTATGTGCCTGGCGGCAGCGCGCCGCTCCCCTCCACCGTGATGATGCTGGCTATTCCGGCGGCTATCGCCGGTTGCCGTGAAGTGGTGCTCTGCACCCCGTCCCCCGCCAGCGACGAGATCCTGTTTGCCGCCCGCGCCTGCGGGGTCGAGAAGGTGTTCGCCATCGGCGGCGCCCAGGCCATCGCGGCGATGGCATACGGCACCGAGAGCATTCCCAAGGTGGACAAGATCTTCGGCCCGGGCAACGCCTATGTGACCGAAGCCAAGGGGCAGGTTTCCCGCGACTGGCGCGGCGCTGCCATCGACATGCCAGCTGGCCCCTCCGAGGTGCTGGTGATTGCCGACGAGAGCGCCAACCCCGCCTTCGTGGCGGCGGATCTGCTCTCCCAGGCCGAGCATGGCCCCGACAGCCAGGTGGTGCTGGTGACCACCTCACCGCTGCTGGCCGATGCCATCGCAGGGGAGATCAAGAGCCAGCTGGCCAAACTGAGCCGCCGCGATATCGCCGCGCAGGCGCTCGGCAGCAGTCTGGTGATCCTCTGTGACGATCTGGCCGAGGCGTGTGCCATCTCCAACGCCTACGCGCCGGAGCACCTGATTGTGCAGACCCGCGCACCCCGCGAGCTGCTGGACCAGCTTGAGAATGCCGGTTCCATCTTTCTGGGAGCATGGACACCAGAATCAGTCGGCGATTACGCCAGCGGCACCAACCACACTCTGCCTACCTATGGCTATGCCCGCACCTGCTCCAGCCTTGGCCTTGCCGATTATCAGCGCCGCTACACGGTGCAGGAGCTGAGCACCGAAGGTATTCGCGGCCTTGGCCCTATAGTCGAGCGCATCGCCCAGGCCGAGGGGCTCGATGGCCACAAGAATGCCGTCACCCTCAGGTTGAACGCCCTGGCCGCCGCGCCCCAACAAACAGCACAGCAGAAGGATTTGTTATGAGTATTGCCAATCTGGCGCGCCGCGTGGTGCGGGCCCTCACCCCTTATCAATCTGCCCGCCGCATCGGCGGCAAGGGCCACGTCTGGCTCAATGCCAACGAAGCACCGCTGGCCTATCCCTTCACCATCGAGGGGAGCCGCCTCAACCGCTACCCCGAGTGCCAACCGGCCGAGGTGGTGAACGGCTATGCCGCCTATGCCGGGGTCAATCCGGATCAGGTGCTGGTGAGCCGCGGCGCCGACGAGGCCATCGAGCTGCTTATTCGCACCTTCTGCGAAGCGGGTGAAGATCAGATCCTCATCTGCCCGCCCACCTACGGCATGTACGCCATCAGCGCCGAGACCTGTGGCGTGGGCATCGTCGAGCAGCCGCTGACCGCCAGCCGCCAGCCTGACTGGCCCGCCATCGCCGATCGCCTCAGTGACGTGAAACTGGTGTTCCTCTGCTCCCCCAACAACCCCACCGGGGATCTGGTGGGGCGCGACGGCCTTATCGCCCTGCTGGAAAAAGCGCGGGATCGCGCCATCGTGGTGGTAGACGAGGCCTATATCGAGTTCTGCCCCGAGGCATCCGTGGTGGATCTGCTTGCTCGCTTCCCCAATCTGGTGGTGACCCGCACCCTCTCCAAAGCCTTTGCTCTGGCGGGGATCCGCTGCGGCTTTACGCTGGCGAGCCCCGAGGTGATCGCCATGCTGGCCAAGGTGATCGCCCCCTATCCCATCCCCGAGCCCATCGCCCAGATCGCGGCGCAGGCCCTCTCCCCCATGGGGCTGGAGCTGATGCGCGAGCGAGTGGTGGAGCTCAACAAGCAAAAAGCCGCCTTCAAGGCAGAGCTGGCAACGCTTGCCTGCGTGAAGGAAGTGTTCGAAGACAAGGGCAACTTCGTGCTGGTGCGCTTTGTGGATGGCGCCACCGTCTTTGCCGCCATGAAGGCCGCCGGCATCATACTGCGGGATTTCTCCAGCAAGCCGGGTCTGGACAACAGCATTCGCGTCACCATCGGCTATCAGGGCGAGATGGATGCCGTACTGGCGGTACTGCGTGATCTGCCCTCTCCCTCTCTTTAAAACAAGGATGTAGCGATGAAGACCCCGTTTTTGTTTATCGACCGCGACGGCACCCTGATTGAAGAGCCGGTGACCGACAAGCAGGTGGATAGCCTCGCCAAGCTGCGCTTCGAGCCCATGGTCATTCCGGTGCTGCGCGAGTTGCAGGCCGCCGGTTACGTGCTGGTGATGGTGACCAATCAGGATGGACTGGGCACCGCCAGCCTGCCGCTGGAGAACTTCCAGCCACCCCACGACCTGATGATGCACCTGTTTGAATCGCAAGGGGTGAAGTGGGAACAGGTGCTGATCTGCCCGCACTTCCCCACCGACGGTTGCAGCTGTCGCAAGCCCCACCTCGGGTTGGTGAAGGAGTACCTCGCCTCGGGCCGCATCGACTTTGCCAACTCCTTCGTGATTGGTGACAGACAGACCGATCTGCAGCTGGCAGAGAACATGGGCATTAGCGGGATTCGCTACCACCCGCAGGATCACGACTGGCTCGCCATCCGTGATCAGCTGTTGTCCAAGGGGCGCGTAGCCTCGGTGGAGCGCTACACCAAGGAGACGCGAATTCAAGTGGCGCTAGATTTGGACAAGAGTAGCGGCAACCAGATCGCCACCGGCATCGGCTTCTTTGATCACATGCTGGATCAAATTGCCACCCACGCCGGTTTCCAGCTCAAGCTGAACGTCAGCGGCGATCTGCATATCGACGATCACCACACGGTGGAAGATGTGGGGCTGGCGCTGGGTCAGGCACTGCGTCAGGCCCTTGGCAACAAGCGCGGGATCGGCCGTTTCGGCTTCGTGCTGGCAATGGACGAGGTGCAGGCGGTGATCGATGCACGCCCACTGACCGAGCAGGAGGTGAGCACCGCGCTGGATCTCAGCGGTCGCCCCTACTTCGTGTTTGACTGCCCGAGCGGTTTTGGCAGCGACAAGGTGGGTGAGATGGCCACCGAGATGGTGCCCCACTTCTTCCGCTCCCTCTCCGATGCCATGGCCATCACATTGCAGATGAAGGTGGGCAGCGGCAATACCCACCATCAGGTAGAGGCGCTGTTCAAAGGCTTTGGCCGCGCCCTGCGTCAGGCCATTCGGGTGGAAGGGAGCGAACTTCCCTCCAGCAAGGGAGTGCTGTGATGGATGTGAGCAAGCAGAAGCTGGTCATTATCGATACCGGCTGCGCCAATCTGGCCTCGGTCAGAATGGCGTTCGAGCGCCTCGGCGTGCAGCCGCTGGTCTCAAGCCAGGCCGCCGATATCGAGGAGGCGGACAAGCTGATCCTGCCCGGTGTCGGCACTGCGGTGGCCGCCATGAAGAACCTCAATGAACGGGGGCTGGTGCCCCTTATTCGCGCCGCCAAGCAGCCGCTGCTGGGCTTTTGCCTCGGCATGCAGATGCTGGCAGAGGCCTCCGAAGAGAGCATGGGTACGGATGACTCGTCAGAGCGGCTTATCGACTGCCTTGGCATAGTGCCGGGCAGGATCAAGCTGATGGAGGTGGGCAACCTGCGTTTGCCCCACATGGGCTGGAACCAGATTGAGCATGACGAGACCCATCCTCTGCTCAAGGGGATCCCGAGCGGCAGCTACTTCTATTTCGTCCACTCCTATGCGCTGGAGGTGACCGAGGCGACGCTGGCGACCTGTGACTACGGCCAGCCGTTTACCGCCATCGTCGCCGGGGTTGCAGAGCGCAGCAACTTCTTTGGTGCCCAATTCCACCCGGAGCGCTCTGGCGCAGCCGGTGCCCGTTTGCTGCAAAATTTTCTGGAGCTATGAATGATCATTCCCGCAATTGACCTTATCAACGGTCAGGTAGTTCGCCTCTATCAGGGGGACTACGAGCAGAAGACCGAATACAGCAGCAGCCCGCAGGCCCGCTTCGATGAATATGTCTCCCAGGGGGCGGTGCAGCTCCATCTGGTGGATCTGGACGGTGCCAAGGATGCCAAGGCGCGCCAATTGCCCCTGCTGACCCAACTGCTGTCGGCCACCGAAGCGCCGGTGCAGGTCGGCGGCGGCGTGCGCACCGAACAGGATGTGGCGGATCTGCTGGCCGCCGGCGCCAGCCGGGTGGTGATTGGCTCCACCGCCGTCAAATCCCCGGATCTGGTTGCGAGCTGGATGGAGAAATATGGCCCCGAGCAAATCGTGCTGGCGCTGGACGTCAATATCGATGAGCAGGGCAATCGCCATATCGCGGTAGCAGGCTGGCAGGAGAACAGCGGTGTGACCATCGAGGCGCTGATCGAGCGCTTCCTCCCCGCCGGGCTCAAGCATGTGCTCTGCACCGACATCAGCCGTGACGGCACCCTGGCTGGCACCAACGTCGAACTCTATCGGGATCTCTGTGCCCGCTACCCGAGCGTCGCCTTTCAGGCCTCCGGCGGCATTGGCGGCATCAAAGACATCGAGGCGCTCAAGGGCTCCGGCGTCAAGGGGATCATCCTTGGCCGCGCCCTGCTGGAGGGCAAGTTCTCGGTGGGTGACGCCATCGCCTGCTGGCAAGCCCCCGCAGCCGACACCACAGGAGGCAACTGATGCTGGCAAGACGCATTATCCCCTGCCTCGACGTGAAAGATGGTGTGGTGGTCAAAGGGGTGCAGTTTCGCAACCACGAGGTGATGGGCGGCATTGTCGAGCTGGCGCGCCGCTACGCCGAAGAGGGCGCTGACGAGCTGGTGTTCTACGATATCACCGCCTCCAGCGATGCCCGGGTGGTAGACAAGAGCTGGGTGAGCCGGGTGGCGGAGGTGATCGATATCCCCTTCTGCGTCGCCGGTGGCATCAAGAGCGTCGAAGACGCCCGCCAGATCCTCGAATTTGGTGCCGACAAGGTCTCCATCAACTCTCCGGCGCTGGCCGATCCGACCCTTATCAGCCGACTGGCCGAGCGCTTTGGCGTGCAGTGCGTGGTGGTGGGCATTGACTCCTACTTCGACGCCGAAACGGGTCACTATCAGGTCAAACAGTTTACCGGTGACGAGAGCCGCACCCGCACCACCGCCTGGCACACTCTCGATTGGGTACAGGAGGTACAAAAGCGTGGCGCGGGCGAAATCGTGCTGAACGTGATGAATCAGGACGGCATGCGTCAGGGTTATGAGCTCGATCAGCTCAAGCTGGTTCGCGGCGTCTGCAAGGTGCCGCTGATCGCCTCCGGCGGCGCCGGTGCCATGGTGCACTTTCGCGATGCCTTCACCCTCGCCGATGTGGACGGGGCGCTGGCCGCCTCTGTGTTCCACAAGGGCCTTATCCCCATTCCCGAATTGAAACGCTGGCTGAAAACCGAAGGAGTCGCCATCCGTGAATAACTTCTCTGATAACACGCAAACAACCGCCAGCGCGCGCCCCCTTGCCGAGCAACTCGACTGGGCTAAATGTGATGGCATGATCCCTGCCATCGTCCAGCACGCCGCCAGCGGCGAGGTGCTGATGCAGGGCTTTATGACCCGCGAAGCGTTGGAAAAGACCCAGACCACAGGTCAGGTCACCTTCTTTAGCCGCAGCAAACAGCGGCTCTGGACCAAGGGTGAAAGCTCGGGCAATGTGCTCCAACTCGTGGCCATCAGCACCGATTGCGATCAGGACTCCCTGCTGATTGCCGCCAACCCCGTCGGCCCCACCTGCCACAAAGGGACAACCTCCTGCTTTAATGGCCACCCGCTGCCACCGCTCGGTTTTTTGGCAGAGCTGGAGCAGGTACTGGCTGCCCGCAAAGGGGCCGATCCGGCCACCAGCTACACCGCCAGCCTCTACGGCAAAGGCACCAAGCGCATCGCCCAGAAGGTCGGTGAAGAAGGAGTTGAGGTGGCGCTGGCCGCCATGGCCAAGGATCGGGAGGAGCTCATTAACGAATCCGCCGATCTGCTCTACCACCTCACCGTGCTGCTGCAAAACGAAGGGTTGGGATTACAGGATGTGGTACAGCGGCTTAATGAGCGGCACAATAAATAAACTGATAATAAAGCCGGGTTATCCCGGCTTTATTTAGTCAAGATGCACGGCCAACTCAACTAAATTCTTATACGTTGTTAAACGTCGTTCCAACTGTGACAGCTCTTTTTCTGCCAAAGTAGAACTCTCTTTTACTGTTAACTTACGACATTGACTTGAATATTCTTTTACTAAATCTAGAAGTCGATTCGAATAACTATAATCTAGTGCTGGATTTAGCATACTTTTATATGACGCCACCAACAGTTCCTTTAAAGAAACATTATACTCCTTGTCTTCGAAGGGGTTTCGATATTTACCATCACCCATAAACTCTATATGAGTACCCATGGAGCTTTCTGCCTTTATAAAACAAGAAAAATTTTGTTCTACATATTCATTGATTAGAGCGTTAAAGCCTTTTAGCTTAGGGTGATTATCTGTAGTAGGCATTTTTCCATCCACTACAGCTCGATAATCTTCATTGTTTTTCTCGCACAGAGAAAACAGATAAACAAGAAAAATCAGATTTATTGTGCAACCTTGGTAATTGACGATGGAAGCAATCATTCGGTCCAACACTTGCTCTGTTCTTCTTAAGCTCAATGAAAAATGATCACAGACAGCTGTTAATACATTTACCAACACTTGACTATCAGTTATTTTCGGCCATGCATTGATATGCTCAAAATGCAATTTTTTATCTACAATTGCCTGCTGAATAAACTCTCGCCTAGAGATACTGCCTAACGTAAATCGTCTATGAAAAAATCGTCCAAGATAGCTTTCTGCATCAAAACCATCGCCATAAATGACCTTGATAGCATGCTGCAACTGCTCAGTATCTGTTGCCAGTACAAACACCACCCCGGGAATATCAAAAATATGTTTGATGGTCTCCAGCATTTCTACAGCATAAGAGGGACGACAACGATCAAGCTCATCTATCAAAATAAATGCGGGATAATCCAGTTCTCCTTCACTTAAACCAACAGCTCCCTCAACCCATTGCCGGATCTCTTGTTTAAGAAACTGGATAGATTCATAACGCTCTTTGTGATTGCTACAAAGTGTATCAACCAGCTTATCTGCGTCTTCTCCTTCCACAGAAAAGTCACTATCTTCCCATCCAGCTTTTTTAATGGCTGACTTGAGTACCAATTTTCCGCCTACCTTGAGCAAACCCAATAGCTTGGGCTTGATGCCATCAGGTATGGAAACCTTATTTCCTGTTGCATCTTTCAATTGATCGATAATCGACGAAATCACCGTCAATAAGGGATCATCGGAAAAGTCCTGCTGCCAGGCGTCGATATAGACGGTGGGATAGTGCGCTTTCAGCTCCATATACCAGCGCTTGATAAACCAGGTTTTACCCGCCCCCCACTCGGCATTGAGGTTGAGCACATAGTTGCGCTGCTTGCCTTCGGCGGCGAGGTAGTTGGTCAGAAATTCGGCATAGCGGGCGCGATCCAGCCGATCTGCGCTCAAACTCTCTTCGCTACCCGCAATGGCCCCCGGCCCGTCCCACTGAACTGCGTCATTCCAATTAAACGGTGCCACTACCATCTCGTATCTCTCCATATTGCGTTGCTGGAGATGATATCAGGGACACCGAGGAAATAGTTTGACTAAAGACCTGTTCGTTACCCTTTTTGCCACTCGGGGAGGTTTATTTAGCTGTTGTTCAACTTCTCTGTCGAGAGCCGATGATACGGGGTCGATACATGGTGGCAAGCTATCTCAACAACCATGGACTCAACTGATTTCCTTTGATTTGCTAAGAGGTTACAACCATGTGACATAACGCAGAACCTGCGGAAATAAATGAGAAATATGCCGTGAAGAGTGCTTAATTTAAAGCAGTTGATGCACGTTGGCCTCGCGTTCAGCCAACCCATCACAGCGACCCAAGGATGGCCAACTTCATGAAGGATGAACCCTTCTCCACCCGATTGCAGCACGAGCTGGATCACCTCAGATCCATCTTTAACGAGATGGGGGTTTACCTCTTTACCAAGGATCTGGATGGCCGTTATATCTATGCCAATCAGGCTGTGCTGGATCTCTTTGGTTGTACCCTGGCCGAACTGCAAGGCAAGGATGATCGCGCCTTTTTTGACCTCGACTTCTCGGAAGATCTGAGACGAAATGATCGTCAGGTGCTGGAGCAGCAGGTCGCCATCGCCCGGGAGGAGATCAACTACCTCAAACCCACGGGAGAGAAACGGGTCTACTGGAGCGTGAAAAAGCCGATGTACGACCGGGATGGCACGCTGATCGGTCTGTGCGGCATCTCCACCGATATCACGGAACACAAGCTGATTGAGGCCCGTATGGCCGAGCAGCATCAGTTGCTGGAGATCATCCTGGCCAACGTGGATGCCCATATCTATATGAAGGACAGCCAGCACCGCTTTCTCTACGTCAATCAGAAGGTGTGTGCCCTGCTCGGTTTACCCGCCGAACAGATCATCAACCGCAGCGATAATGAGCTGTTCTCCCCACACGGAGCCAACCAGCTGTGGCAGCTGGACAACCGGGTGTTCGAAACGGGTGAGCTGCAAGCCGGTGAAGAGTCACTGACCGATACCGAAGGCAAGCAACATTACTACTGGTCTGTCAAAGTCCCCTTCAAGCTGGCTGATGGTACCCCCACCCTGATCGGTATCTCCTCCGATATCACCGAGCTGCACCAGCTCAAGGAACAACTGCAATATCAATCGGTTCGTGACAGCCTCTCCGGACTTTATAACCGCCGTTTCTTCTTCGAGGTGTGCGAAAAGAACCTGAGTATGAACATGCGCCACCAGCTCACCTCGGTGCTGATAGTGCTGGATGTGGATCAGTTCAAATGCATCAACGATCGCTACGGTCACCCGCTGGGCGATCAGGCGCTGATCCATCTGGGCAGGGTGATGCAATCGGTGCTGCGCAGCGAAGATGTGCTGGCCCGCATCGGCGGTGACGAGTTTGCCATCTTGCTGCCCAACACCACCCTCTCAGCCGCCGCATCACTGGCCGAACGGCTGCGCAAGCAGGTGATGCAAAGCCCGTTACCCCTTGCCGATGGGGATGAGCTGGTCATCACCATCAGCGCCGGGCTGGTGGAAAATAGCAAGGGGGAGCAGATGGAGAGCCTCTACGCGCGCGCCGATCAGATGCTCTATCAGGCCAAACAGAGCGGCCGCAACTGCGTCGCGTGCAAGGCACGATAGCTGGCTGGCCAGTCAGGCACTCCCACTTCCCTTGCTGCATTTATCCCGACAGCTTAGTCATCCTATTGCACGCTGCTTTCACTCACGCTCGATTAGCACCTAACCCAACTGTTTGCGCAGCACAAACTTTTGCACCTTGCCGGTCGAGGTCTTCGGCAGCGGGGTAAAGATGATCCGCTTGGGCGCCTTGAAGTGGGCCATCTGCTCACGGCAAAAGGCGATCAGCTCCGCCTGGGTAGTCTCTCGCCCCTCTTTCAGTTTGACGAAGGCGCAGGGCACCTCCCCCCACTTCTCATCGGGCATGGCGATCACCGCCGCTTCGTCCACATCCGGATGGCGATAGAGCACATCTTCCACCTCCAGACTGGAGATGTTCTCCCCGCCCGAGATGATGATGTCCTTGGATCTGTCCTTGATCTCCACATAACCGTCCGGGTGCCACACCGCCAGATCCCCACTGCGAAACCAGCCGTCCGCCATCGCCTCGGCGCTGGCCGCCGGGTTCTTGAGATAGCCTTTCATCACCACATTGCCCCGCAGCACTATCTCCCCCATGGTTTTGCCATCTTTGGCCACCGGCTCGCCACTGACCGGATTGATGACCCGCATCTCCCCCTGCAGAGGCGACGCAACCCCCTGCCGCGCCTTGAGGCGGGAGAGCGCAGTGGCATCCTGACCTTGCCAGCTTCTTTGCGGCTCGCACAACACGCAGGGGCCATAGGTTTCGGTGAGGCCATAGACGTGGGTCACGGCAATCCCCATCGCCTCCATCCCAGCGATCACGGTGGCGGGGGGCGCAGCGCCAGCGGTCATCACCTTGATGGGGTGATCCAGCCCCCGCTTGAGCGCCTGATCGGCATTGTTGAGCATATTGAGCACGATGGGCGCCGCGCAGAAGTGGCTCACCTTGTGCTCGTGCAGCGCCTCATAAATGGCGGCGGCCTGCACATGGCGCAAGCAGACGCTCACCCCGGCGGTCGCAGCCAGCGTCCAGGGGAAGCACCAGCCGTTACAGTGAAACATCGGCAAGGTCCAGAGGTAGACGGGATGTTTGGGTAGCTCCCAGGAGAGTACGTTATTGATGGCGTTGAGGTGGGCGCCGCGATGGTGATAGACCACCCCCTTGGGGTTGCCGGTAGTGCCGGAGGTGTAGTTAAGGGAGATGGCCTGCCACTCATCCTCTGGCAACCAGCCGGGTTCATCGCCGTTACCAGTGGCAATAAAGGTCTCATAGTCGAGGTCACTGACAAGCGCCCCTTCCCGGTAGAGGGGATCGTCGATGGCGATGACCAGCGGTTGGCGCTCCAGCAGATCCAGCGCCTTGCGCACCACGGCGCCAAACTCCCTGTCCACCAGCACCACCTTGCTCTGGGCATGCTGAAAGATAAAAGCCATCGACTCGGCATCGAGCCGGGTATTGATGGTGTTGAGCACAGCGCCGCTCATGGGCACCCCGAAGTGCGCTTCAAACATCGCCGGGATATTGGGCGCAACGATGGAGACGGTATCCCCCTCCCCGATACCGCTAAGCCGCAGGGCCGAGGCCAGCTGGCGGCAACGGCGGGCGGTATCGCCCCAGCTCTGGCGTAGCGAGCCGTGGATCAGCGCCGGATAGTCGGGATAGACCCGCTCCGCCCGCCCCAAAAAGCTGATGGGGGTCAGGGCCTCAAAATTGGCGGCGGTTTTGGCAAGGTTGCGCTCATAGATGTTCTGCACTGTCATCGGATTCCTTCCTCACAAGTGGCACAAAACGGGCAGTTTCGGGATGATTCAGAGATCAGCAAGCGACATGGGCATCCTGCCCGTCACTGGTCTCTTATGGGGATGACAGCCTAACAGTGAGCCTGTGGCGGCAGGTATTAGCAAAACGTCTTAGACAGGGGCAGCCTGCTGCCAATAGGGGACCCCTGTTTTCGTTGCAAAAAATATTTCGTTACTGGAAAGCGTGCCATTTTTTTCACAGGCTGTTTTTGGCGAAAAAAAAATGACGATAGTGGAATATTATTCCGTCAAAGCTGCTTTATGTGTCATTTCATTCATCTCGGCACGCACTATTTTCATGCCGTTTATTTAAGGCAAAGCACGTTAAATGAAAGCTGAAATAGTTATTGCATAACGCCATTTATTTCACCCCAGTCATTAAATACATGACAAATAAATTCTGTGAGCCATCCCATAAAGCGAGCATGGCACCATGTTCATCCAGCCGCACACGGGTTACGGTTACAACGTGAAACAATCCACCGGATGTTCAATATCAGGCCAGATTTCTCGCCAATCACTACGCAATCTACAGTGATTTTGCGTACCTTGGATGTATGACGCAGAAACCCTATCGACCCGATATTCCGCCGAGCCCAAACCTGCTTTATCAAGGAGCATTTTATGTGTGCCGTGCCGAATACCACACCACGCAGACAATTCCCTACTGCATTTACCATTCTGTTTCTTATTATGTTACTGGCCATTGCACTGACCTGGATAATTCCGGCGGGCGCCTATGCCAAGCTCTCTTATAATACAGCCAGTGAAAGCCTGATGGTCAATAGCCCACAGGGGGAAATAAGCCGACTTCCCGCAACCCAGGATGCCTTGGCAAAACTCAATATCAATATTGCGGTGGAGCAATTTACCAACGGCACCATCCGCAAGCCCATCGCCATTCCCGGCACCTATGCACGGCTGGAGCAAGCACCCAAGGGGCTCAGTGACGTGGCAGTCAGCATGGTCAAGGGCACCATCGAGGGGGCGGATATCATCGTCTTTATTCTGGTGCTCGGGGGGCTGATCGGCGTCATCAACAAGACAGGCGCATTCAGTGCGGGGCTGGTCGCCCTCTCACACAAGACCCGGGGCAACGAGTTCCTGTTTGTGGCGCTGGTCTGCTTCGTGATGGCGCTGGGAGGCACCACCTGCGGACTGGAGGAAGAAGCGGTCGCCTTCTACCCCATACTGGTACCCATCTTTCTGGCGCTCGGCTATGACTCCATCGTCTGCGTAGGGGCCATCTTCCTCGCCGCCTCCATGGGAACCACCTTCTCCACCATCAATCCCTTCTCGGTGGTGATCGCCTCCAATGCCGCCGGCATTCCCTTTACCGAGGGGCTGATCTTTCGCGCCATTGGCTGTCTGGTGGGCACCTTGGTGGTGATCGGTTATCTCTACTGGTACTGCAAGAAGATCAAGGCCAATCCAGCCTTCTCCTACACCTATGAGGACAGAGAGAGTTTTCGCGCCCGTTTTCTCAAAGAGGGCTCTATGGACGAAGGGGTGCCCTTCACCCTGCGCCGCAAGATTATTCTGACCCTGTTTATCCTCGCCTTCCCGCTGATGGTGTGGGGCGTCTCCATGGCCGGTTGGTGGTTCCCGCAGATGGCGGCCTCCTTCCTGACCATCGCCATCATCATCATTTTTATCTCGGGTCTCAAAGAGAAAGAGGCTGTCGAGGCCTTTACTCAGGGGGCGTCGGAGCTGGTGGCCGTTTCGCTCATCATCGGGCTGGCACGGGGGGTCAATCTGGTGCTGGATCAGGGGATGATCTCGGACACTATTCTGGCCTACGCCTCCGATCTGGTCTCCGGCATGCACGGCGCCGTGTTCGCAGTGGCGCAGATGCTGGTGTTCACCCTGCTGGGGCTGGTGGTGCCCTCCTCCTCGGGGCTCGCGGTGCTCTCCATGCCCATCATGGCGCCGCTGGCGGATACTGTGATGATCCCCCGCTATATCGTGGTGTCGGCCTACAACTGGGGCCAATACGCCATGCTGTTCCTGGCCCCCACCGGACTGGTGCTGGTCACTCTGCAGATGCTCGGCATCCAGTTCAACAAGTGGGTCAAGTTCGTGCTGCCCATGGTGGGCTTTGTGCTGGGATTTGGCGCCCTGATGCTGGTGACGCAAGTGATGTTGGCCTGATGGGCCTGTGATACATGAGTGACAACACCCCGTGCCTGGCGCGGGGTGTTCTTTTGTCAGCCTTAGTGGCGCACCCGCCCCTGCTGGCGGAAGCAGTAGAGCTTTAGGCTGATGTCGGCGATATCGGCGGGAAGCTCCTCTCCCTGCTCGGCCAAGGGCCGGTAGAGGGATGAGAGCAGACGTTCGGCCTGCTGCACCGTAATGATGTTGGCCTGGATGGCCGGGGTGATCCAGCTGGGTAACATTGACATATCTCCACCTCGTTGATCCGGTGATCTCGGGTGAACATCTTCATATCAGGTCTTACGCAGTTGTCTGCCGACCCGTTCACCCTCTGCTTCACCCAATCAAGGCAAAATGCTTGCCGTGATCTCTTATCGGCCAACATCCGATGGGGCTGGAGCCATTTATCAACCACTTGCGTGGCCATCTCAACGAACAGAGCCCTTGTTCAAGACCTCCCTTGACCTGCACCCGTCAGCACTCTGGCATTCTGCTCACCGCCCGCCTTGCAAATTGCGACTCGAATTGCTCCTTATCACACTGGCAAAGCCCGCCATGCGCCGGAAACTGGTCACTTTTAGTCCGTTGTCGCCAAAGCCAGACAGTTTTTCATGGTGGCTGTTTTTTGACCTTGCCAGCGCCTGTCGCAGGCCCATCCCCCGCGCCTTGTCCGGCCAACCGGTTATGACAAGATGGCGCCAGATTGGAACAGCCCGGATGGGTATGCAGGAGAACCATAAGATGAACAGATCCATGATGGCAGGTATCGGTATTGGCATCGCCTCGGCCCTGGCACTCTCGGCGGCGGCCAGCGGCTCCCTCTTTACACCCCAGCCCACCTTTGCCGAGGTGATCGCCAGCAAGCCGATCACCGAGACCATCAAGACCCCCCGCCAGGAGTGTCGCAACGTCACCGTGACCCACCGCAAGCCGGTACAGGATGAGCACAAGATCCTCGGCACAGTGGTGGGTGCGGCGCTGGGTGGCGTGGTTGGCCACCAGTTTGGCGGCGGCAGCGGCAAGAAGGTGGCCACCGCAGCCGGGGCCGTCGCGGGGGGTTATGCCGGTAATCAGGTGCAGGGCAATATGCAGGCGGGCGATACCTACACCACCACCGAGCAGCGCTGCAAAACCGTACAGGATACGAGCGTCAACACCATTGGTTATGACGTGACCTATCGCCTCGCCGGTCAGGAGGGGGTGATCCGCATGAAGCAAGCCCCGGGCGCCACCATTCCGGTCAAAGATGGCAAATTGGTGATCGACCAGCCAAAAGTGTGATTTATCCTGACCCCACTCAGCAGCAGGCCCGCCTCTTTCGAGGCGGGCCTGTGTTTTTGGGCGGCTTGATTTCCTTTCTCACACAACAGCACGCACCACTCACGGCACCCGAACTATCACCCTTTGCAGCACTTCTTCACCGCCCGTACCACGTTCTGATAACCGGTACAGCGGCAGAGGTTGCCCGACAGCCCGCGGCGGATCTCCGCATCGGTCAGCGGACGACGTGCGGTCTTGTCGAGCAGAGCGGCGCTCGCCATCACGAGGCCCGGGGTGCAAAAACCGCACTGCACCGCCCCCTCGTCGATAAAGGCCTGCTGCACATCGGAGAGCTCATTCCCCTTACGCTCCCCCTCCACGGTACGAATGGATTTGCCATCGGCCCACACCGCCAGATAGAGGCAGCTGTCGATAGCAGTGCCATCCACCCGCACGGTACAGGCGCCGCACTCACCGACACTGCACCCCTCTTTCACACTGATAAGCCCCTGCCCGCGCAGGAAGCGGAGCAACGACATGGTGGGCGGCACTGCATAGGAGTAAGGCTTGCCGTTGATCTCGCACTGGATCTCTACGGCGGGACAGCTTTGCGGTTGCATCATAGGATCTTGCCTCCGGCACGTTCGACTGCGCAGGCGACCACCCGCTGCGCCAGGGTTTTGATGAGGTGTAGGCGAAACTCCTTTTCTGCCCGCCAGGAGGATCGTGGCGCCACATCGGCCACCACCGCCTCGGCAATGGCGGCCAGTGTGGCGCGAGTCAGCGGTTGCCCTTCGGCCGCAGCTTCTGCGTGCGGGGTACGCACCGGCGTCGGGGCCGCCACGCCATAGGCCAGCCGCAGGCGCTTGAAGTGACCATCCTCAATCTGACAGTAGGCGGCGCAGCCGATGGTGGCGATATCCATGGCATCGCGCATGGCGTATTTGAAGTAGTGGGAGCCCACATGGGGGTGAGAATCCGGCGCAAAGTGAAACGCCACCAGAATTTCCGCCGGTTGCAGCGCCACCTTGCCGGGGCCGGTGTGAAAACCGGCGATGGGGATGCGGCGCGTACCGTTAGGGCCAGCAATCTCAAGCTCGGCCTCGAGCGCGACGGTCGGCGCCGCCGAGTCAGCACTGGTGGCGCCGTTGCAAATATTGCCGCCATAGGTGGCGACGTTGCGGATCTGCGGGCCGGCGATGGTGGCGGCCGCCTCGGCCAGCATCGGCAGGCGGCGCTGCACCAGCTCGTTTTCAATCAGCTCGGTAAAGGTGGTGCCGGAGCCGATACGGATCGACCCATCAGGCAGCTCGCTCACCCCTTTGAGCTCGGGCAAGTCGTGAATATCGACGATATGGCGATAGGCGGCGTTGAGGTGATGGAGCTGGATCATCACATCGGTGCCACCGGCCAGAAGGCGCGCCTCGGGGTCAGCCTGACGCAGGGCGACCGCCTCGGCCACACTGTGCGCCTTGTAGTAACGGGCAATATCAAACATGGTGTTGCTCCTCCCCTGCTCCCTCGCCAATCAGACCCGCCGCGACAAACTCCCGAAACAGGGTTTTGGGGGTGATGGGCAGCTCGTTGATGGCCACCCCGGTCGCCATGCGAATGGCGTTACGAATAGCAGGGCCCGGCGAGATGATGGGCGGTTCCCCCAGGGATTTGTGGCCATAGACCGACTGGGGCTCGTAGGTCTGCACGAAGTCGCACTCAAGCTCTGGCAAATCCAGCATGGTGGGAAACTTGTAGTCGAGCAGGTTGGGGTTGCGCACCACGCCGCTCTTGGCGTCGATGATCATCTCCTCGAACAGGGACCAGCCGATCCCCATCCCCATGCCGCCATGCACCTGTCCCTCCGCCAGCTGCGGGTTGAGGATCTTGCCCGCATCGTGCAGGTTGATGATGCGATTGATGGTCACCTTGCAGAGATCGATATCGACGCTGAGATCGACAAAGGTACAGCCGAAACTGGGCGGGTTGGTGGTGGTCTTGTGGGAGACCTCGGAGGTGATCTGGCCACCGATGGTGAGGTGGTAGTAGGCGTTGACCGACACCTCGGCGACGCTGATCAGCACCTTGTCCGGCGCACCGGCCAGCACCACGTAGCCGTCGATCAGGGTCAGCGATCCTACATCCTGATGGCAGAGTTGGGCCGCCAGCGACAAAATGCGGGCCCGCAACTGCAGCGCCGCCTGATGGATGGCGGGGGCCGCCACATAGCTCTGACGCGAGGCGAACGAGCCAGGATCATAGGCAGTAATGTCGGTATCCTGGGTCGAGATGACCCGGATCTGCTCAAACGGAATGCCCAACGTCTGGGCCGCCATCTGGGCAAAGACGGTGTCCGACCCCTGCCCTATCTCGGTGGCGCCGATCTGCAGATTGACGGTGCCATCCTGATTGAGCAGCATGCGGGCGCCGGCAATTTCGACCCCCACCGGATAGGTGTTGGAGCCGTAGCTGAAACAGGCCACCCCGATGCCACGGCGAGCCCGACTGGCAGGATCCTGCCCCAAGCACTCGGCCTTGAGCCGATCCCACTCGAACATCTCGCGACCACGCAGCAGGCAGTCCGGCAACCCGGCGCTGTAGATGGTCTTCTGGTTGACCTGATTGACATCCCCCTCGCGCGCCACGTTGGCGATGCGCACATCAAGCGGATCCAGCCCCAGTTCGGCGCAGGCATCGTCCAGCATGCACTCGAGGGCAAAAATCGCCTGCGGCGCGCCGTAACCGCGCATTGCACCGGCGGTGGGCAGGTTGCTGTAGAAGGTCTTGGCGTCATAACCGAAGGCGCTGCGCGGATAGAGGTAGCTGATCTTGTTGCCACCGGCGCTGGCGATGGAGTGGCCATGGGAGGCATAGCCGCCGGTGTTGGAGAGCACGTCGAGCTGATAGCCCTTGAGGGTGCCGTCGCGGTTGAGACCCATCTTGCCGTCGATGGCAAAGCCGTGGCGGGTGCGGGAGGCAAAAAAGCACTCTTCCCGGCTCAGGGTCACCTTGACCGGCACACCGCCAAGCTTGTAGCTCAGAAACGCCGCCATCGGCTCTTCCAGCACATCCTGCTTGTTGCCAAAGCCGCCGCCCATATAGGGTTTGATCACCCGCACGCTCGACCAGGGCAGGCCGAGAGATTTGGCCACCCGGCTGCGCACTATCTGGGGGATCTGGGTACTGCTGACCACGATGATGTGGTCCGGCTGATCCATATAGGCGTAGCAGGTCACCGTCTCCAGATGGCAGTGCTGCACCACCGGCGTCCGGTAGTGCCCCTGAAACTGCAGATCGGCCGCTGCGATGGCCTGCTCCGGGTCATTGGCACGAAGCTGGCTTTGGCGCAGCAGATTTCCGCTCGGGTGGATGGGATAGGCATCGTCGGCCAGCGCACTTTCGGCATCCGTCATCACCGGTAGCGGCTCGTAAGTCACCTTGACCAGGGCGGCAGCCTTCTCGGCGACCAGCGGATCGCGCGCCACCACGATGGCGACCCCATCACCAAAGTGACGCACATGGTCGGTGAGCAAACGGCGGTCTTTCACATCCCGTTTCTCCTCATCAAGGGACCAGGCGTGACCGGCGGTGCGAAAACAGGTGGTAGGGACATCTTCATGGGTAAACACGGCTTCAACCCCGTGCAGGGCCAGCGCCTCGGTCGCGTCGATGGCGAGCACCTTGCCGTGGGCAATATTGCTGCGCACATACTTGGCGTGGCGCATCCCGAGCATGATGTTGTCATCGGTATAGCGGGCGCTGCCGGTCACCTTGGCCTCGGCATCCACCCGCTTGAGCGGTAATCCTATGGACATATGCAAGTCCTTTTTCGAATGGAAAAATCTGGAACCGGCATAAAAAACAGCAAGATATGCGCCTGTTTCCCGCCATCGTCAGGAGAATGGGGAGAAGTGTGAAGGGGATCCCATCTAGCCCGCTTTTGTTGGCCCGAAGCGACAAGCCAAGGGCAGCCCCTGAGCAAATGGGGCACATCAGCGGTGAAAAAATCGGCAGAGCGAGGAGAGCAAGGGTGGGAGCCTATCAATCTGGTAGGGGGATTTATCAAAATGGTATCGCGATGGCACTAGCGGCTAAGGCATGGTAACCAGCGTTGACGGTCAGAGCGCCGCAGATATAAAAATGGGGCCGCCAGAGCGACCCCAAACGGGAGGGTTATCCCTAAATAGCCCACCCCCCAGCATAAAAGAGCACCAGCGCCAGGGCGATGACCACGGTGCCGACGTTGAGCTTGTGCCACTCCTTCGAACAGATGCGGCCGATCACCAGCGAGCTGAAGCCGAGCATGATGCCGGTGACGATGTTGCAGGTGAGCACGATAAAGACCGCGCACACCAACCCGGACATGGCACCGACCGAATCGTTGAAATCGAGCTTGGTGACGTTGCTCAGCATCAAGAGCCCCACATACATCAGTGCCGGCGCCGTGGCATAGGCGGGCACCAGATAGGAGAGCGGCGAGAGGAACAGCATCAGCAGGAAAAGACCGCCCACCACAGTCGCGGTGAGGCCGGTTTTTCCCCCCGCCGCCGTGCCCGCCGCCGATTCGATATAGACGGCAGCGGGCGCCGCCCCCACCAGACTGGAGAAGATGCTGCTGACCGAGTCGGCACTGAGTGCCTTGCCGCTGTTGATGATGTGACCATCCTTATCGAGCAGGTTGGCCTGCCCCGCCACGGCGCGGATGGTGCCGGTGGCATCGAATACCGCCGTCATCACTAGCGCCAGCACGCTGGGCAACACCAGCGGCGAGAGGGCCCCCATGATATCCAGACTGAAGATGAGGGACTTGCCCTGATCGTCCGACAGGCTCGGCAGGGCGAACAGCCCCTGATATTTCACCGCCGGATCGAAGATAAGGCCGAAGATGGAGATGGCGATAATCACCAGCAGGATCCCCCCCGGTACTCTCAGCTTCTCCAGCCCGAAGATCACCGCAAGGCCGATCAGGGACATGATGACCGGCATGGAGGTGAAGGCCCCCAGCGCCACCGGCAGCCCCTCCAGCGGGTTCTTGATCACCAGCCCCACCCCGTTGGCGGCGATAAGCAGCAGGAAGAGGCCGATCCCGATGCCGGTGCCGTGGGCAATCCCCATCGGCAGGTTGTCGAGGATCCAGCTACGCACCCCGGTCACCGAGATGGCGGTAAACAGCACCCCCATCAGGAAGACGGCGCCCAACGCCACCGGAATGGGGATCTGCTGCCCCAGCACCAGACTGAATGCAGTAAACGCCGTGAGGGAAATAGCGCAGCCGATGGCCATCGGCAACTTGGCCCAGAGCCCCATCAAGAGCGAACCGAACCCCGCCACCAGACAGGTGGCGACAAACACGGCGCCGGGGGGAAAGCCCGCCTTGCCGAGCATGCTTGGCACCACGATCACCGAGTAGACCATGGCAAGGAAGGTGGTGAGGCCCGCCAGCACCTCCTGTCTGACGTTGCTGCCCCGCTCGCTGATCATAAAGTAGCGATCAAGAGCCGTGAGCGGCTGTTGCTTTGGTGCGCTCTGGCTGGCGTCATCATTGGCCAGCTGTTCCACGCTGTTTGTCCTGCTGTTTGCTTGGGTCATACCCAACTCCTTCACACGCGCCTGAATGTTCCATGACGAAATGGCGACAGGATCTGCGGGTCTGCCGAACGCCAGTCTGATGAGAAACAGGCGATGGTGGCAGAGGATGCGACAGACAGACCAGGGCAGGCAGCCTTGACTCAAACGTTTGCCTTGCTGATCAAAAAAACCGGGCCATTTCACGTTCTATGCGGGGAGATCCCCTGTGGTGCGGCAAGACTGGCCTCCTGTTGGGTACGCCAGCCGCCGTATTCGTTGGGGCTGCGCCGCGGCAGCCCATTCCAGCCCCTACCCCCGTTCATGCACCAGTTGGCCATCCACATAGGTGCGGTAGATGGATCTGTCATCCCCCAGAGTCAACAGCACAAAGAGCTTGTCCCGCAGGGTGGTAGAGTTGTCATAACGCAGCTGCTGCAGCGGGGTGGCGACCGGGTCGAGCACCACGAAGTCCGCCTCCTTGCCCACCGCAAAGCTGCCGATCTTCTCGTCCAGCCCCAGCGAATGGGCGCCGCCCAGGGTGGCCAGATAGAAAGCCTGATAGGCCGAGAGCCGCTCACCCTGCAACTGCATCACCTTGTAGGCCTCGTTGAGGGTCTGCAGCATGTTGAAGGTGGTGCCGGCGCCGATGTCGGTGCCCATCCCCACCTTCACCTGCTTGCACCACGCCTTGTGCAGCTTGAAGAGACCGCTGCCCAGATAAAGATTCGAGGTGGGACAAAACGCGATGGTGGAGCCGGTCTCCTTCAGGCAATCCCACTCCTGCTCTTCCAGATGGACGCAGTGGGCAAACACGCAGTTGTGGCCGGTGAGGCCGTGCTGGTGATAGACATCGAGATAACCCTTGTGCGCCGGGAAGAGGGATTTGACCCAGGCGATCTCGTCCTTGTTCTCGCACAGATGGGTGTGCAGATAGGTGGTGGGAAACTCTTCGCGCAGTCGCCGCGCCATCGCCAGCTGCTCGGGTGTCGAGGTGGGTGCAAATCGTGGTGTGATGGCATAGAGCAGGCGACCATTGCCGTGCCAGCGCTCGATAAGCTGCTTGCTCTGCACATAGCTGCTCTCGGCGGTATCGAGCAGATAATCGGGCGCATTGCGATCCATCATTACCTTGCCCGCGATCATCCGCATATTGATGCGACTGGCCGCCTCGAACAGGGCATCCACCGACTCGGGGTGAACGGTGCCGAACACCAGCGCCGTGGTAGTGCCGTTACGCAGCAACTGCTTGATAAAGAAGGTGGACATCTCGCGGGCATACTCGAGATCGTTGTAGCGCCGCTCGGCCGGGAAGGTGTGGCGGTTGAGCCACTCCAGCAGCTGCTCGCCATAGGCGCCCACCATCTCGCTCTGGGGATAGTGAATGTGGGTATCGACAAAGCCCGGCACTATCATCTTGCCGCGGTAATCGCGCACCCGCACCTCGGCCGGAATGCGATCCTTGCCCTCCTCCCACTCACCGAACCAGTCGATGCTGCCGTTGCGAATGATCAGCAGACCATCCTCGATAAGGCGCGCGTTGGACTCAATCTCCTCGGGCTGATCCACCACCCGGGTGATATCGAAGAAGCTGCCGCGTACCGCTTTGACAGAGTTGTCGTTTTTCATAACCGTTTCCCTGTTTTTCTTGTTCTGTTAACGTTTTTTGCCGGTTTAACCGTCAGATCCGTTCCACTTGTGGCGCCACCGCCTGCCCGGGCACTGGCTCTGGTGACCCCTCACCCTTGCTGGCCGATGGCTGGCCCGCACTGCGGGCGGTAAAGATCACATCCGGCTTGTCGCTCAGCTGGATCACCTCCACCGCCTCGGCATCCCTGACGGCTGCCTTGCGCTTGCGGCTTTGCGGCAGCACCAGATTCATGATGATGGCGGTGATGCCGCCGGCGCAGATGGGGTTCTCCACCAGCATGTAGATACCCGCCGGCAGCACCTTGAAGACGTTCGGGTCATAGGAGACGCCGAGCCCAAGACCCAGCGAAGTGGCGACAATCAGAGTCTCCCGCCGATCGAAACCGTGGCTGATGATGATGCGACCACCGGCGATGGCGATCATGGAGAACATGATGACCATGGCGCCCCCCATCACAGGTGACGGTATGGTGGTAAAGAAACGTCCCACTACGGGGAAAAGCCCCAGCAGCACCAGGATGACGGCAATAAACTTGCCCACATGGCGTGACGCCACCCCGGTCATCTGGATGACGCCGTTGTTCTGGGCAAAGGTGGTGAGCGGCAAAGAGCCGAGGGCCGAGGCAATGACCGAGACCAACCCATCCGCCAGCACGCCGCCGGAGAGCCGCTTTTGAAATTCAGGCCCCTGAATATCCCGGTGGGAGACCATGGCGGTGGCGGTGATGTCCCCCACCGCCTCCAGCACGCTCAACAGATAGATGGTGCCCGCCAGCATAAAGGCGTGAAAATCGAAGGAGAAACCGTACTTGAACGGGATCGGCACCGTAATAAGCGGCAGGTCCTCAAGGGCAGAGAAATCCACCATACCGAGCATCAGGGCCACCGCATAACCCACCATCAGGCCGATGGCAATGCCGCTCATCCGCAGCAGCGGGCTTCGGCTGCAGTTGAAGGCGACGATGACGCAGAGCACCAAGAGCCCCAGCCCGATGTGCTCGTATTTGCCGAAGGTGCCGCTGCTCATGGCTGAGAAGCCGCCGCCAAAGTCGATGATCCCCACCTTGATAAGGCTCAGACCAATCATCAGCACCACTACTCCGCTCACGGTCGGGGTGATCACCCGCTTGAGGTAGGGCAGCACGAAGGAGGAGCCCATCACCAGAAAGGCACCGACGAAGGAGACCCCGAGCAGGGTCGAGACGATCAGCTCCTCGTGGATGCCATCTTTTTTCATGGCGCCGCCGAGCGCGATCATCACGGTCACGAAGGAGAAGTTGACCGACTGGATGGAGAGCAGCCCCGAACCGATGGGGCCATAGCGGTTCACCTGCAGCCAGGTGCCGATACCGGAGGCGATCATCGCCATGGAGACCAGATAGGCGGTGGTCTCGGTGGATAGGCCCAGGGCGCCGCCGACGATCAGCGCCGGGGTTACCATGGGAACAAAAATGGCCAGCAGATGGGTCACTGCACCCATCAGGGTTTGATAAAACGGGGGTTTGTCTTCCAGCTCGTAAATGAGATCCGAGTGCTTGCGTGTTGTTTTAGACATCGTGTTTGTCCCATCACACAGAAGGTAGGCGGAGTACTCATTCCGCCGTCAGGCGTTGGGGGCGAGCTGGCGCCCGCCCCTCACCTTTTCTTTTGTTATGCCGACACTTTTTGCTCCAGCTTGCCCAGTTCGCGCAGGATCTGCTCCGGCGTGAAGTGCCACTTGCGCAGCCAGACACCGCAGGCGTCATGGATGGCGGTGGCGATGGCAGGCGCCGCGCCGTTCACCCCGATCTCCGAGATGGACTTGGCGCCGTAAGGGCCAACCTTGTCATCACTCGGTACCAGGAAGGCCCGGAAGTCGCGCGGAATGTCGCCAATCTTGGGCGCGCCATAACTCTTGAGATCCCGGGTGAGCGGGATGCCCTTGCTGTCGTAGCAGATCTCTTCGGTCATGGTGTGGCCGATGGCCCGCATGGTCGCCCCGTAGATCTGGCCGAGGGCCAGCTCCGGGTTGATGGGGGTACCGCAGTCGAGCAGGGCGTAGAACTTGTCGAGCCGGATCTCGCCGGTTCTGACGTTGACCGCCACCTCGGCGAAGTTGGCCCCGTATGGGAAGGCAAGCTCCGAAGTGATGTAGCTGGCAGTGCCCACCAGAATGCCGAAGCCGGTACCGGTCTCCGCCTTGTGGGCCAGCTTGGCGAGGCTCACCTCCCCCTGCTTGCCGCGTACTATGCCCGGGTGAACTAGCTCCACATCCTCCACCGGCTCGCCCAGCATGGCGGCGCCGTGGAACAGGATCTTCGCCTTGAGGTTCTCGGCCGCCATCTTGGCCGCGTTGCCGGAGAAGCAGGTACCTGACGAGGCGTAGGCCCCCTTGTCGAACAGGGCGTGGTCGGTGTCGCCGGAGATCACATGCACATCGCTGAGCGGGCAACCGAGCACCTCGGCGGTCAGCTTGGCGACCACTGTATCGAGGCCGGTGCCGATATCGGCGCCACCGGAGTGGACGATAAAGGTGCCGTCCGATTCCAGCTTGACCATGCAGTTGGCCTGATCGATATCCGGGATCCCCGATTTTTGCATGATGATGGCGACGCCACGACCGATGCGCCAATCCCCGTCGGCGGGTTTGGGGCTATCCCAGGCGATCAGTTCGCGGCCCTGCTTGAGGATGGGCTCAAGGGCGCAGCTGGCCGCGTGGGGCACCGAGGTAGGCATCTTGCCCTCGCCGATGGCACCCAGCACCTTGAGGATGTCTCCTTCATGCACCCGGTTGTGCTCCACCATGTCGAGCTGATCGATGCCGAGTTTCTCGGCAAGTTCCGCAATGGCCATGGTCAGCGCGAAGTTGCCCTTGGGTGCGCCGTAACCCTGATAGGCGCCGGTCGGGCAGATGTTGCTGTAGTAGGTGTTGACGGTAAAGCGCACGTTGTCGCACGGATAGAGCGGCAGGGAGAGCGCCGGGCCGTTGCTCGGCACCGTCAGAGAGTGGTTGCCGTAAGGGCCGGTGTTGGCACGAAAATCCATGTCGATGGCGGTGATGGTGCCATCTTTCTTGGCCCCCACTTTCACTTTCACCTTGGCTACATGGCGGGAGGTGTTGCTGATGAACTCCTCTTCACGGGTGTAGCGGAAGGTGACGGGACGGCCGGTAACCTTGGTCGCCCAGGCGCACACCTCTTCCAGCAGGATGTCCTGCTTGGAGCCAAAGCCGCCCCCTACCCGCTCCTTGATCACATGCACCTGATGCTGCTTCATGCCGACGATGCGCGCCACCTGACGGCGCACATGCCACGGCACCTGGGTGGATGCATGGATGACCAGACGATCCCCATCCATGTAGGTGAAGCAGATGTGCGGCTCGGTCGGGCACTGCTGGGCCTGGGTCGATTCGTAGGTGCGCTCGACAATCTCGTCCGCCTCGGCAAACCCTTTTGCCACGTCACCGATCTGGCCATGAACGCTGGCGGCCAGGTTCTCGTGCGGGCGGGAACCGATGGGGAAGTTGATGATCATGTGCTCGTTGCCGCGGCGCACCGAGCAGGCGTTCTGCTGCTCGAGATCCGCAGGGGCACCAGCCATGTAGACGATGGGTTCGTCGTGCACCAGCGGTGCGTTGGGGGCCATCGCCTCATCGATATTCATGACTGCTGGCAGCACCTGGTACTCGACCTCGATGAGTTTGAGCGCGGCCAATGCGATGGCTTCGCTCTCGGCCACCACGGCGGCCACCCTGTCACCGACGTGACGCAGCTTGCGGCCAAACATGCGGCGATCGAGGGGTGACGGCTCGGGGGCACTCTGGCCACCCGGGGTGTAGTAGATATCCGGGCAGTTGAGGTGGGTGATGACATGCACAATGCCCGGCATGGCTTCGGCGCGGCTCACGTCGAGTTTGGTGATCACCGCATGAGGATGGGGACTGCGCAGCATCTTGATGACCAGCGCATCCTCGCTGACCCTGTCCTCCACGTAGCAGGGCTTGGCCTGCACCATCTTGGCGGCGTCCACTTTCGGGCAGCTCTTGCCGATATGGCGCAGATCGTCGCGAAACTCCGGGGCAATCTGGCACAGATAATCGGGATCCTTCATCCGTGAACAGGCAAGCTCGATGGCCTGATAAAACTGCTGATAACCGCCGTCCCGGTGAAAGAGGCCCGAGAGGGCATCGTCGATTTGATCACGGGTAGGCTCGGGGTGGCGATCAAGCAGGTCGGTGACGATGAGTGCCGCAGCCGGATCGTTGTAGCCGGACTGCACCACGCCCACATCTACCATCGCCTGCTGTACCAGGCTGAGCTGGTTCCAGCTGCCGAGCGACTCGGCGGTGCGCACCTCTGATCCATCCAGCTGGGCGGCGATCAGCAGAGAGGCGTTGATCACCTTGCCGTTGAAGAGGATGGCATCGGAGCCGGCAAAGCCAAAGCCGTCGTCGCTGTTGCGCACCGAGTGCATCCGGCACTGGTTGAACAGCACCCGCTGGGCATTCTCGCCAGCCGGAGTGATGACGGTGCGCAAGGCGCCGTTCAGTGTGAAGTTGAGTTCCATCATGCCTGTACCTCCTGCTGCTGGCACTCTACCAGCAGATCTGCCACCACCACGCCGCTGATATAGCGCTTGTAGGTCACGCTGCCGCCGAGATCCTCACGGGGTGCAACCAGTTCGCTCACTGCCGCCTCCAGCGCGGCATCGTGCAGATCGCGGCGCTCCAGATCCCGCAGGCGCATCGGCTGCGGGGTAACGCCAGCGACGGCGACCCGCATTTCGCCAATGCTGTCGAGGGCTACCGCGGCGGTCATTACCGCCAGACCGTCGGCGTTGCGGCTGATGCGGCGGGTGGCGCAGCGCAGTTCGGGCTCCGGCAGCACAACCCCGAGCACCAGGGCATTGCGCTGGCCCGCCAGATAGGCGTCGATGGGTTGCAGCAGGTTGTTCTCCAGCACCACCACGGCTTCGAGTACCAGCAGTACCGGCAGCAGCGGGGAGTCCTGCTGCTGGCAGGCAATTTCGCCGCCAATGGTGGCCTGATTGCGCAAATGGCGGGAGTAGACAAACCCCAGCGCGTCGCACAGGGCGACCGGGGTACGGGGATCATCTTTCAGGGTCTGCAGGGTGACGGTGGCGCCGATATGGAGCTGGCCGTGCTGCTGCTCAATCTGGTTCAGTCCCAGCCTATCCAGCGAGATAGCGACCTTCTTGTCGGTGCGGGTCGGGGCGGCGTTAAGCTTGCTGCCGCCCCCCATGTAGACGGCGTCGTTGCCGAAACTGGCCTTGAGTTCCAAAGCCTGACCCAGTTGCTCGGGTCGGAAGAATTGCTCAATCATGTGTCGTCCTTACTCTTGCTGCCCGCCGCCGGGAAAATCCACAGGGCGGGCAATCCGGTCCAAAACTGTGGAAGGTGGCCTTAAGCCAGCTGATCCATCCGTTGCCACAGGCGGCTCGCCACCTTGCTGGCCTGCTCATAAATGGGCTCGACATCGAACGGGAACTCGCGATCCTGATAGACCATGCGCCCCTCCACCATCACGCTGTTGACGCTGTTCGATCCCATACCAAAGGCGAGATGGCCACCGAGGTTGCGCGGCGCCAGCGGGGTCGGTGCGTCGTAGTCGCAAATGGTGAGGTCGGCCTTGTAGCCGGGCTCCAGGCGGCCAAATTTGGCGCCGAAGTTGCGCTCCAGCAGGGTGTTGCCGTTCCACAGGAACCGGGCAAAGCTGTCGGGCCACAGGGCACCACCGGCATCCTTGTGCTTGAAGTAGGCAAACTTGAGCTCTTCGAGCATGTCGGAGCCGATGCCGTCGGTGCCGAGCGCCAGATTGCGATACTCCGGCAGGTGCATGTTGTAGCCCACGTGGTTGTTCATGTTGGAGCGGGCGTTGTGCACCAGGAAGGCATCGCGGCTGTTGAGCAGCTCGATGTCAGCCGGGCTCAGGTAGATGCCGTGGGCGATCAGAGTCTTGCTGTCGATAAGGCCAAACTCGTCCAGCCGGGCGATGGGCTCCTTGCCATAGTGGTGGTGACCGTGGGCCATGTCGTAGCGGTCTTCCGCCACATGGATATGCAGACCGCGACCGGTGACCTGCACCGCTTCGCGCAACATGGCCAGCCCCTCGTCGGGCACGGTGAAGGGGGCATGGGCACCGATATGAGCCTCCACCAGATAGGGTTCGCTGCCCTTGGCCTTGGCGGCATCAATGGCCTGCGCGAACAGGATGTTCTCCTCCACCCCGGCCTGCAATTCGGCGAGGCCGCCGTTGCGATCCGTGGTCTCGAAGCAGGTCATGCCGCGCAGCCCCGCCTCCATAAACCCTTTGCGCAGCACATTCAGGGAGCCCTTGATGAAGTTGGGCGAAGCGTGGTGGTCGATCACCGCGCTGCAGCCGCTCTTGATCGCTTCCAGCGAGCAGATGAGACCGCTGTAGTAGAGGGACTCTTCATCAAGCGCCCGATCGAGGCGCCACCAGAGGTTTTTCAGGGTGGAGATAAAATCCGGGCAAGGGGCGATATTGGCCATGATCCCCCGCGACAGGCCGGAGTAGAAGTGGTTGTGGGCACAGACGATGCCCGGCATCACCAGCTTGCCGCCCATCTCCCGATAGTTGGCCTGCGGGTAGAGGGCCCGCAGATTGGGCCCCACCGCTTTGATAAGCGATCCTTCGATGGCGATATCCACCCCTTCCAGCACCCGGGTCGGCTCCAGCTGGACAGCGATGACGTTCTTCAGAATAAACATGGTGTGCTCCTTCGCTTATTCGTGGTTCGCTCAGGCCTCGACGGCCCCCAGCAGGTAGTGGTGATGAGCATGGACATGGCTGATGATCCGGCACATATCGCCAAGGGCCGCAGGCGCATCCTTGATCCGGCTCTGGGCGTCTATGGTCAGGCGATAGGTCTCGCCATCCTGACGCACCCGCAGTTCGCCACTATCCGCCAGATAGAAACCGGGGTTGCGGCTGTTGTCGAAATCCTCGGGCAGGCTGAAGATGGTGACCTTGTCCTGATAGGGCTTGCCCTGCCACGGGCAGAACTGGGCGCAGTTGCCACATTCGTTGCAGTAGGCATCCAGGTGCAGGGTCTGGAACTGGTCTTTGAAGCCCTGCACCGCGATGGCGACGTTGGCCCGGTTGGGGCAGACATCCACGCACTTGCTGCAGAGGTAGTTGCACTCGAGGCAACGGTGCGCCTCTTGCGCCACGAAGGCATCGCGCTCGCTCTTGTCTACCATAGTGACGGCGATGCTCCCCTTGCGACGGTAGATCTCGTCCTTGCCCGACGGCTGGATTGAGACCTCGGCCTGACTGCCAGCGATATGCTCGCGAGAGAGCACCAGATCCGCGGCGCGGCGGGCACCACCGATGGCTCCGACGATGGAGGATGGGCCACTCTGCACGTCACCGATGAGGAAGACGTTGCGACGGCTGGTTTCGCCGGTCTGGCTGTCCACCTCGGGCCAGCCATCGCTGCCAAGAGGAATGCCCATGGCTTTGAGCACCTCGCAGTCAGGCTGCTCGCCGATGGCGGTGATCAGGGCATCCATCTGCATCACTTCGGTCTGCTCGGTGGGCACCGGACGGCGGCGGCCCTGCTCGTCAGGTTCCCCCAGTGCCATCATCCGCACGACAAGCTTGCCATCTTTGTCAAAACGCTCCGGATTGGTGAGGAAGCAGAAACGTACCCCATCCTCCACCGCTTCCAGATACTCCTCGCGATAGGCGGGCATCTCTTTTTCGCTGCGACGGTAGATAACAGTCACATCGCTGACACCCGGCACCTTGAGGGCGGCGCGGGCGCAGTCCATGGCGGTGTTACCGGCGCCGATCACCGCCACATGGCGGCCGAGTGGCAGCGGTTTGCCCTGATTGAAGCTGCGCAGGAAGTGGAAGGATTTGTAAATCCGCTCGTGACCCCCCTCGAGGCGCATGCCGCCATTCTTGTCGGCGCCGATGCCGACGAATACATAGGTAAAGCCCTGGGCGTGCAGCTTGTCGACGGTGAGCGCCGGATCACAGCCAAACTCGAACTTGACCCCGTGGGCGGCGACAAAGTCGATATCGTGCTGGATAAGCTCGGCCGGAATGCGGAACTCGGGGATGATGTGCTTGACCACGCCACCGGCATCCGCTTCGCGCTCGAACACGGTGACCGGATGGCCGGCACGGGCCAGGAAGTAACCGGCGGAGAGACCGGCCGGGCCTGCGCCAATCACCGCCACCGGGTGCTTGTCACCACTGCCGGCCGGTTTGTGCCAGCGGGCCTTGTACCCTTCCCAGCCGCGCTCCAGCGCCACTTTTTTCAGCTCGCGGATATTGAGCGCGCTGTCGTAGTCGAGACGGGTGCAGTTGTACTGACACTGGTGATCGCAGATGTGGCTGGTGATGGCGGGCAAGGCGTTGCGCTGATAAATCAGCTCAAGGGCTGCCACATACTCTCCCTCGCCCATCAGACGAATGTACTCGGGGATATCCTGATGCACGGCGCAGGCGGTGACGCAGGGCGCCACGTAGCAGTCGGTCAGCGGCAGGCCACCACCCACTTCGATCCGATCCTCGGACTTCCACTCCTTCTGGGTGTAATCCATGGTGAGCGCCTTGGCGGCAAGCGCTTCCAGCTTGGCCACATCCACCTGACTCATGCCCCAGCTGTCAGAGGCGTCGATCTCTTTGAGGCACTCGATCTGACGCAGGTAGCCGCCCGGTTTCAGCAGGTCGGTGGCCATGGTGATGGGACGGATACCGGTCTCGAAGATCTCGGCGATGTTGAACTTGCTGGCACCGCCCGAGTAGGAGATGGGCAGCTTGCCCTCGAAGGCGCGGGACAGCACGGCGGCCACGTTGATGGAGAGCGGGAACAGCGCCCGGCCGGACATATACATCTCATCGCCGGGCAGCGCCCCCTTGCGGTTGATGGTGCCAAGGGTATTGGTCAGCTTGACCCCGAAGGTGAGCCCCTTCTCGGCCCCCAGCGCCATCAAGCGGGTCAGCATCGCCTTGGCCTGATCCAGCTTGAGGTCGTGATCGAACGACTCTTCGCTCAGACCAATGTAATCAAAGCCGCAGGTATCGAGGATCTCGCGCACCCGCGGGTAGCCCAGCAGAGTCGGGTTCAGCTTGACGAAGGTGTTGAGCCCCTTCTCTTCCAGCATGTAGCGGCAGATGGCCTCAATCTCGTTGGGCGGGCAGCCATGCATGGTAGAGAGGGTAACGCCGTGCACCAGATTGGCCGGGATACGATCTACCAGCTGTTGCAGGCGATCGCGGCGCGCCCCCAGTCCCAGCTCGGCGATAAACTGCTCGTCGGCCAACAGCTCACGTACCACCTGCTGGTACTCGGCAAATTTCGGATTGCTGCTGGCATCCATCAGGCTGTGGATGAACTGCTGCATCGGTGGCTGTTTGATGCCATCGAGGTTGTAACCCACGCTCATGTTGAAGATAAAGGACTTGGCCTCTCCGTCGAGGCGCGGGTCGAACACCTCCTCCAGCAGGTAGAGGGCAAACCAGGCTTTCAGATACTCATCAAACGCCTTGGGCAGGGTGAACTCGGTAGACCACTCGGTGTTGAAGCACTCGTCTTCGGCATCGATGCAGGGCTTTTCCAGTTCGAGACGGTCCAGGATCTGCACCGTCTTGAGCTCGATAAAGCGCCCGCCAGTCAGCCAGGAGGTGACGATGTTCTGGGCCAACTGGGTATGGGGGCCGGCTGCCGGGCCAATGGGGGTCTCGCAGGTTTCACCGAACACCTTGATCTTGCGCTCGTCCTGCTTGCGATAGAATTGCGCGGCGGGAATACCGAAAATGCTCTGACTCTCTTTATATTCCGCAAAAATACGGGTCAGCAGGTTCTTGAACGGAACGGGTCGCATAATATCGCCCATGGCTATCTCCTTGCAGCTGTTCTGCCCATTGGCAGCATGAATAAATGGGGTATCCCGCACGGGTGTTCCCCCTTGGCAAGGAGAAGAGCAACAATCAGGCCACTACAGTTACAAAACTATTTTTTACGGTAAAAGCGTGAGACAGCTCCAATTAATGGAGAGAATTTACGATACCACCATTATGGGTATTGCGAGTAGTTATCAATCACTCTGGAATTTACTTAATGAGCAGTTCAAAAAGAACTCGCCCTATCAGATCAAGTGCGAGAAATATCACTTTGATACGCCATTTATCTCCCCGTTATCTTTTTAAACTGGGTTATTTCGTGGGCTAACTCTCATTTTCAAGAATGCCACCCAGCAGCGCCTGATAGCGCTCCGGGGTATCCACATCAAACAGGATGGCGGGGCTGTCGACGGGCACCAGGCGGTGGGGATGCCCTTGCAACCAGCGCCGTACCGACGGCTGCACCGGGGCCGCAGCCAGCTCGCGGGCAAGGGATTTGGGCAGCAACACCGGATGGCCCGCCTCTCCCTGCCAGGTGGGAAAGAGCGCCTCCCTGCCCCGTGCCAGCCAGAGCTGTTGATAGACCTCGCGCGGGATACAGGGGAGATCCCCGTGGCTGATAAAGAGGTAGTCAGCGTCACTGGCCGCCAGCGCGCTGCGGATGGAGCTGCCCAGCCCCTGTAGATAGTAGAGGTTGTGGACGACAACAATATCCGGCCGTGATCCGTAGCGCGCTTCAAGCTCCTCGCCACGATGGCCCACCACCAGAATAACCCGCTGACAAAAGGCCAGGGCATTTTTGAGACTTGCATCAAGCATTGTCCCCTGGCAATAAGGTAGCATCATTTTCCAGGCCCCCATTCGGGAAGATAAACCCGCCGCCGTTATTATACAGTCACACTGCACTTGTTCCTGGCAACGTTGTTTTCCACTCCCTTCGATATTTATTTTGGTCGTCATTATGTCGCACCCACACGTTGTTGCTGTCGCATTTCCAGATATAGATCCGCTATTAAACCCGCTCACCAAAAATATTGATAGCCATACTACCTTAATTAGCCTCTGCGGGGCCGGTGGAAAAACCAGCACCCTGTTCTGGTTGGCGGAATATTTTTATCAACAGGGCAAAAGGGTGCTAATTACCACCACCACCCGGATGTTTCTGCCAGCCCCATCACACTATCGGGAATTGATTATCGAGACGGATCCCGTTCGTCAACTTACTCGCTGTCAGGCGCTGCCGGATGGCCCGACCCTGGTTGCCCTGTTCAGCCATCTCGACGAGCGCACCGGCAAGGTTGCAGGGCCGGATCTGCGCCAAATCGACCTGCTCAAAGGACAGCAGCGCTTCGATCTGATCCTGGTCGAAGCAGATGGCGCCCATCACAAGTTATTGAAAGTGCCCGCTTTGCACGAACCTTGCATTCCCCAAAGCAGTGATTGGGTGATCGCCCTGACGGGCGGCGCCATGGTGGGGGCCAAGGCCGACCCGCAGCAGATCCACCGCTGGGCAGAGCTTCAGGCCCTGTGCGAGATTGCGGCCGGTGAGCCACTGGATTGGGCACTGTTTGACAGGCTGCTCTCCCACCCCGAGGGGGTGTTCAAGGGCACCCCGCCCGGGGCGCGCCGGATCTGGTTTATCAATGGCGATTATCAAAATGAGGCGTCGTGGCTGGCGGAATTGATAAAGCTGCAGAGCCGCCACCCCGAGATCCACGCCATCTGGCAGGGGGCCGTGCGCGAATCCCCCCCCATCCGTCACCTGATCTGCACAGCTCCGCACGGGGAGGCGCTTTAGCCTCACCCCTGACGTTTTAAGGATGAAAAGAGGTACCTTATGAATCTGTTTGCACACGCAGCCCGACTGGAACAGGAGAACACGCCGTTTGCCATGGCCCAGATCATCGAGAGCCGGGGCTCCACCCCGCGCCATCAGGCCCAGATGCTGGTGATGGCCGATGGCCAGATCCTCGGTACCATCGGCGGCGGCATGATCGAGCGGCTGGTGATCGAGGAAGCGATGGCCGCCATTGCCGAACGCAAGCCCCGTATCTTCCACGGCCGGATGGCACGCAACGGTGAGCATGCGGTCGGGTCGGATTGCGGTGGTGCCATGTCGGTCTATATCGATGTCTATGGTCTGCGGCCACGGCTGGTGCTCATTGGTGCCGGTCACGTCAACCGGGCTGTGGCCCATGCTGCGGCGCCGCTCGGCTTTGATGTCCATGTAGGGGATTGCTTCGAGGGGAGCCTCAACCCTGATCTCTTCCCCGCCGGTACCCATCTGGTGCAGGCCGATACCATCAGCGCGGTGATCGAGAAACTGGCCATCGAGCCCGCCAACTTCGTCATCATCGCCACCAACCATCAGGACAAGGAGGCGCTGGATCGGCTCATCAGCCGTCCCCTCGCCTATCTGGGGCTGCTCGCTAGCAAGCGCAAGGTGCAGACCTTCACCCAGGCGCTGCGCCAGCAAGGGGTGAGCCAGGATCAACTGCAGCAGCTGCACGCCCCCATCGGCTACAACATAGGTGCCGAAACCCCCGAGGAGATCGCCATCAGCATTCTCGCCGAGCTGCTGCAGGTGAAAAACGGCAAAGCGGGTGGACTGATGCAGGATGATGTGCGCCTCAAGCGGGATCAGCTGGTGGTGATGCGTGGCTCCGGCGATATCGCCACCGGCGTGGCGCTGCGCCTGCACAATGCCGGCTTCAAGGTGGTAATGCTGGATCTCGACAAGCCCACCGTGATCCGCCGCACTGTCGCCTTCGCCCAGGGGATGTTCGACGGTGAAACAAGGGTCGAGGGAGTGCGTGCCAAGCGGGTCGAGAGCGTCGAACAGGCGTTCGAGCAGCTGGATCGGGGCGTCATTCCGCTACTGGTTGACCCTGACTGTGCCACCCTCGCCGAGCTCAAGCCCCGCTATCTGGTGGATGCCATCCTCGCCAAGCAGAATCTCGGCACCCACAAGGAGATGGCCCCCATTACGGTGGCCCTTGGCCCGGGGTTTGAGGCGGGGCGCGACTGCGATGCGGTCATTGAGACCAACCGCGGTCATCATCTGGGCCGGGTCATCTATCAGGGCCCTGCCCAGCCCAATACCGGTATTCCCGGGGTGATCGAGGGGCACTCCGCCCGCCGGGTGGTGCGCGCGCCCGTCGCCGGAGTGATGAAGAGCTTTATCAAGCTCGGTGATCTGGTGCAGGAGGGGGATGTGATTGCCCATGTAGGGGACGCTCCCATTATCGCGCCGCTCTCCGGCATGGTGCGAGGTCTGCTCAGCGATGGCATCGAGGTCACCGTCGGCTTCAAGATCGGTGACATCGACCCCAGAGGCGAGCGGGCCGACGCCACTACGGTATCGGACAAGGCGCGCGCTATCGGTGGCGCCGTACTCGAAGCCATGATGCATCTGGCCCAGCGCCGATAACGGCTCTTCGCGTCCCCCTCACCTAGCAAAAGCCCCACCATGATGGTGGGGCTTTTTTCGGCCTGTCGGTTGATGCAGCTCCTTTACATCAGGAGAACCTGCATCACGACCGGGTTCGTTGCAATCGCCAGGCTCGCACCGCCAGCACAACCAGAGTGATGGCGGTGAGCGGCAACACAAAACCGGTTAGCGCTGCACTGAACTGACCTTGCAGCGGACTGGACGTGGCGTGGAGGATCAGCCAGCAGGTGTAGCCGATGTAGTAGGCCAGAAACAGCGCCCCTTCCCAGCGGGCGATGGTGTAACCGGTAAAGAAGATGGGCAGGCAGGCAAGCGCCACCGCAATCATTACCGGAATATCGAACTGAAGGGCGGTGGCCGACACTTCAAGCCCACCGGGAGTGACGATGGAGGTGAGCCCCAGCACGCAGAGGATATTGAAGATATTGCTGCCCACCACGTTCCCCACAGCGATATCCCGCTCCCCGCGCAGGGCTGCGACGATGGAGGTCACCACTTCGGGCAAGGAGGTACCGGCCGCCACTATGGTCAAGCCGATGATCAGATCGCTCACCCCGAAGTAGTGGGCAATCTCAACCGCACTGCCAACCAGCAGACGGGAGCCGAGGATCAGCAGACCCAGACCTGCGGCAATAAAGAGCAGATTGCGCAACCAGTTGCCCGCCGTACTCGCTTCACGGGTACCAAACTCCTGCTCGTACTCCGCCTGCACCGCTTTATTTTCCCGTCGACTTTGGACAAAGAGAAACACGGTGTAGGCGATGATGCCGGCAAACAGCAGCGCCCCTTCCAGTGGCGCAATACGGCCATCGTAGCCCAGCAACAACACCAGAAAAGAGACCACTATCATCAAGGGAACGTCGAGACGTACCAGTTGCTGGGAGACGGTCAACGGTACGATCAGTGCCGAAATACCTAAAATAAACAGCACGTTGAAGATATTGCTGCCAACCACGTTCCCCACCGCTATCCCTGCCTGACCCTCGAGGCCAGACTGGATGCTCACAGCCAGCTCGGGAGCACTGGTCCCAAAGGCCACTATGGTCAATCCCACCACCAGTGGCGATATCCCCATCATGGTGGCGAGGCGAGATGCGCCCCGCACCAGAGATTCGGCCCCCACAACCAGACACACCAGGCCTACAGCCAACCACACCAGCGTCATCATACGGTCTCATCCTTGCCGTTAGGTTCGTTGAAATAATCACAATAAATCAGATACCTGTGCTCCAGCACAGTCAGACCACGCCATTGTAACTAGGGGCTGGTCCCCTGTCGCGGGCTCTTTTGAGTGCCGTTTATCGTAGCACTGGCAGCTCAGTCACCACTCAACCGTGCTTGATACGGGTTTCCCCCGCCACCGACACCACAGAGCGCTTGCCCTTGCGGCTGATGACGAGAAGCGCCAGCACGATAAGGGCAATGCCGCTCCCCTCCACCGGCCCCGGATTTTCGCCCAGCAGCCACCAGGAGAGCAGCACGCCGCTCACCGGCACCGCCAGGGTACTGAGACTGGCGATACCCGCCGGCAGTTTTTTCAACACAAACTGCCAGAGACTCCAGGCAATGGCGGTGGCAAAAATAGCGCTATAGGCCAGCGCCCCCATCACGTAGGGCTGCCAGTCGATGGGGCGCTCCGGCACCAACGCCGCCACCACGGCCATCACCATGGTGGCGTAGATCATCTGCCAGGTGGTGAGGGACATCAGATCCACCGCGGGATGGCGGGCATACATCCGCTTGGCGATGATGGCGCTGATCCCCCAGCAGATGCCGGAGGCAATCCCCAGCAGCGCACTCTTCATGGAATCCAGATGCAATTGCCAGGGCTCGATCACCAGCAGCAGGCCGCAGGCGGCCACCCCGACCGCCAGATAATGTAGCTTGCGCATCCGCTCGCCGAGAAAGAGCGCCGCGAAGATCACCACCCAGAACGGCATGGTGTAGCTCAGAATAGCCACCTTGCCCGCCCCGCCGCTGATCAGCGCCCACTGGGCCAACCCCACCATGCCGCAGGTCTGGAACAGGGCGATGGCGAGGGTATAGCGAAACGGGGTGGGTTTGAGATAACGCCGCCCGCGCAGGGCCAGTACCAGCAGCAGAACCAGAGACCCGCACAGGCAGCGCAGGGCGGTGAACTCGAAGGCCCCCGCGTAGAGCATCACCTGCTTCATCACGATCCAGCTGTAACTCCAGATGGTGGTGAGCAGGATCAATCCCACCAACGCCGCCATATTGATCTTTCCGCTCATTTGCTTGTTACTCACCTCTTGTCACTCATTGCGCCGGGTCTGCTCTCGGCGTCTTGCCCGCGCTTGAAGGCGGCCATCTTACGCCTCCCATCCTCTGCTGACCATGGCCGCCCCGAAATGAACAAGGGGGCCGACGGCCCCCGCAATCACACTCAACCCGAGCTGGAACGCCTAGCGGCTGATAAGGGTTCCCGTCTTGCCGGCAATGCCCTCGGCTGCCTTTTCCAGCAGGGTGATCAGGGATTTTCGCCCGGGCAAGGATGTAGCGAACGAGAGCGCCGCCTCCACCTTGGGCAGCATGGATCCCTTGGCAAACTGCCCCTGCTCGATAAAACACTGGGCATCACCCACGCTCAGCTGATCGAGCCACTGCACCTCGGGCTTGCCGAAGTTGATGGCCACTTTCTCTACCGCGGTAAGGATGATCAGCATGTCGGCGTCAATCAGTTCCGCCAGCTTGGCACTGGCCCAATCCTTGTCGATCACCGCGCTGGCACCGCGCAGGTGATTGCCCTCGCGCAGCACCGGAATACCGCCGCCCCCGACGGTGATCACCACCTGACCGGCGGCCAGCATGGCAGAGACGGTCTCTTTCTCGATGATATCGACGGGTTTGGGGGATGCGACCACCCGGCGATAGCCACGGCCGGCATCCTCTTTGAGCCGCTCGCCCTTGGCCATCAATGCCTCGGCCTCCTCCTTGCTGAAGAAGCCGCCGATGGGCTTGCTCGGGTCAAGGAAGGCGGGATCGTTTTTATCCACCTCAACCTGGGTCACCAGAGTGGCGACCGGCTTGTGGATGCCGAGTTCCAGCAGGGCTTCGCGCAGGGCATTTTGCAGGTCATAGCCGATATACCCCTGACTCAGGGCCACGCAGACCGACATCGGCAGATGGGGGGATTTTGGCTCGTGGCGGGCCGCAACTTCGAACGCCTGCTGGATCATCCCCACCTGCGGCCCGTTGCCGTGGGTCACCACCACCTCATGCCCCCGGGCGATCAGGTCGGCGATGGTGTGCGCCGTGCTCTGCACCGCCTTCATCTGCTCGGGCAGGTTATTGCCCAGCGCATTGCCCCCCAGGGCCAGTACGATTCTCTGTTTCATCTTGTTATCTCCAGTGATGGGACAAGCCAGCGCGATACCGGCCCACCTTTCGTTGTTCACATAACCTTGCTGCTCTGCGTGTTTTGAACGGATTGTTAGCCTGCCACCACGGGGCAAGGCGAGTGCAGCTCCGGCACCAACGCCGGATCAAACGGCGCTCTGGCCAGAAAACGGCCGTGACCACGGCGCCCCAGAAACTCGCCGTCGCGCGCGACTGTCTCGCCGCGACTCAGGGTCAGCCTGATCTGGCCGGGACAACGCATCCCCTCGTAGGGGCTGTAGTCGCCGTTGTCGTGCAGCAGTGGGTGAGAAATCAGGGTGTCACCGCGGGGATCCATCAACACCAGATCGGCGTCAGATCCAAGTTGCAGGTTGCCCTTGCGCGGCCAGAGGCCAAACAGGCGCGCCGGGTTGGCGCAGGTGAGCGCCACGAAGCGGGACGGCGAGATGCGCCCCCCCAATACCCCGTAGGCAAACAGCAGCAGCATCCGGTTTTCGACCCCGGGCAAGCCGTTGGGGCAGCGGCTGAAATCGCCCCCCGAGAGGGTCATGCGCTGGGCGTGGGAGAAGTTGCAGTGATCGGTCGCCACCGTGTCGATGTCACCCGCAGCGATACCGACCCACAGCTTGTCCTGCTCGCGGCGCGAGCGCAGCGGCGGGCTCAGCAGATAGTCGACCCCGTTCTCCTTGTAATAACACTGCTCATCGAGCAGCAGGTATTGCGGGCAGGTCTCCACCCAGACCGGCTGCCCCTGCCGGCGCGCCAGTTTCAGATACTCCAGCCCCAAGCCGTTGGAGAGGTGGACGATATAGAGCGGCGCATTGCCCGCGAGACCCGCCAGATTGATCATCCTGGCGATCGCCTCCGCCTCGCACTCCAGCGGGCGGCTTTGCGGGTGATACCAGGGCTCACAGTGGCCGGCGGCCAGCAGGGCCGCCCGGCGCGCCGCGATGGCGGCATCGTTCTCGGGGTGGACGGTGGCGAGCGCCCCCACCTCTTTGAGGCGAACCAGCGCACGCAGCACGTCGTGGTCCCCCAGCTTGTACTGGTAGGTGAGATAGAGCTTGAAGCTGCTGATCCCCTCCTCCTGCACCATGGCGGCCATTTCGTGGAGGATGGCGTCATCCACATGCTGAACAACGCCATGAAAGCTGTAATCGACCACTGCCTGATCGGCAGCGTAGTCGTGATAGCGAGCCAGCTGGTGATGCAGGTTGCAGCCCGCCGGGCCAAATCCCATGTGATCGACGATGGTGGTGGTCCCACCACAGGCGGCGGCACGGGTTCCGCTGAAGAAATCATCGCAACTGCGGGCAATCCCGACATCGATGTTGAAGTGGGTATGGACGTCGATACCACCCGGCATCACGTAGCAGCCACTGGCATCGATCAGCTCGGTCTCGCCATCGGGCTCGATAGCGGCGGCGCGCTCAAGGATCACCCCGTTCTCGATCAGCAGATCCTGACGATATTCACCCTGCGCATCGACCAGCACACCGTGTTTGATCAGCCGTTTCATCCCCACCCCCTCGCACATCCGATCGCGTCAAACAGCAAGGCCCCGCCTGCTAAAGACGGGGCACTGGCCACACAGGCAACACCGGGCGGTGATGAGAGTCACCACCCGGCAGCCCCCTTACTTGTCCAGCTCGGCCAGATAGAGCATGGGGATCACGGCGTACATGGCGGCGCACTTGACCAGATGCTCCTTCCAGGTCTTCTCGTTCGGGGCGTGGGCCTCCGGCTCTTTACCCGGGCCAAAACCGATCACCGGGATACCGTGGCGACCCATGATGGAGACCCCGTTGGTCGAGAAGGTCCACTTGTCCACCACCGGCGCCTTGTTGAACAGCTCGCGATAAGCCTTGGAGAGGGTTTTAACGGTGATGTGATCCTCTTCCACCTTCCAGGTCGGGAAGTAGCACTCGGTCGGATAGACCAGGCCGGTGTAGGCCGGACGGTCGTACTGATACATGGAGACCTCGGCACCGGCGGCTTTCACCGCAGGCAGGGCGCGGATCTCGTCCAGTGCACCTTGCCAGGTCTCGCCCCAGGTGAGACGACGGTCGATGGAGACGGCGCAGCTGTCCGCCACGGCGCAGCGGCTTGGCGAAGTGAAGAAGATCTCGGAGACGGTCAGGGTGCCCTTGCCGAGGAAGTCGTCGTTGCCGAGGTTGTGACTCAGCTCCTGCAATTCGCCCAGGATCGGGCCCATCTTGAAGATGGCGTTGTCACCGCGCTCCGGCGCGGAGCCGTGGCAGCTGACCCCCTGCACCTCCACGCGGATCTCCATGCGGCCACGCTGGCCACGGTAGATCTGGCAGTCGGTCGGTTCGGTACTGACCACGAACTCGGGACGGATCTTGCTCTGCTCGATGATGTACTGCCAGCAGAGGCCGTCGCAGTCCTCCTCCTGCACGGTGCCGGTCACCAGCAGGGTATACTCGTCTTCCAGCCCCAGATCCTTGATGATCTTGCCGGCGTAGACCATGGAGGCCATGCCCCCTTCCTGATCGGAGGCGCCGCGGCCACCGATGATCTCGTGATCTTCCATCCCCTCATAAGGGTCGAAGGTCCAGTTGGCCATGTTGCCGACCCCCACGGTATCGATGTGGGCATCCATGGCGATCAGGTGCGGGCCGTGACCGATATAGCCCAGCACGTTGCCCATGGGGTCGATCTCCACCTTGTCGAAGCCGACTTTTTCCATCTCCTGCTTGATGCGCAGCACCACCCGCTCTTCATCGCAGCTCTCGCTCGGGATGGCGATCATGTCGCGCAGGAACTGAGTCATCTCGGCCTTGTACTGGTAGGCCTTCTCCAACACCATTTCAAACGGAATTTGCTTGCTCATTGTGATTCTCCATAACAACTGAGAGTGCGCGGCCTGTTCGTCGGCAGCGCCCTGTGCCCGTTACCGCACCCCGTTGGCGAGGCGCGATCAATGCTTCAATTCGTGTCTCTGCTCTGACGGGAGAGTTAGTCGCAGGCAGGATGTTTGCCTTCCCACACCACTTCCCGGTAGTGGGTCACATCGGTGTCACCTTCGGTGTTGATGATGAGTACGACCGAGTTGCTATCCAGCCCGAGACGATCCATCAGCGCCTCACGATCCGGGTGGTGACGCACCGCCGCCAACACGCCGGTGCCGACCGAGCCGGATTCGCCGGAGATGATGCGCGGATCATTGCCAAGAGGGTTGCCGAGCACTCTCATTCCCAATGCCGACACCTTGTCGTGGCAGGAGATGAACTGGGTGGTGCAGCTTCTGAGCAGTGGCCAACCTAGGGGGTTGGGTTCGCCGCAGGCGAGACCGGCCATGATGGTGCGCATGTCGCCCCCCACGTTGACCATCTCCCCCGCCACGCCGGAGCGGTAGATGCAGTCGGCCTGATCCGGCTCGACCACGATGCTGTGCAGGTTTTTCGCCCCGAAGCAGTCCACCAGATAACCGAGCACGCCGCCCGCCAGCGCCCCGACCCCGGCCTGCAGCAGCACGTGGGTCGGTTGCTTGATGCCCATGGCCTGCATCTGCTCGACCGCTTCGTCGGCCAGAGTGGAGTAACCCTGCATGATCCAGGTCGGGATCTTGGTGTAGCCCTCCCAGGCGGTGTCTTGCACTATGTGCCAGCCGCGCTCTTCGGCCATCTTCATGGTGAGACGCACGGTGTCGTCGTAGTTCATGTCGGTGACGATGCACTCGGCACCGAGATTGAGAATGTGGTCAACCCGCTCCTGGGCGGAGCCCTTGGGCATGTAGACCACCGCATGCTGGCCCACCTGCTTGGCGGCCCAGGCGACGCCACGACCGTGGTTGCCATCTGTGGTGGTGGCGAAGGTCATCGGCTCCTTGATGGTGCGTTTGATGAGATCGAAGGAGAAATCCTCGATGGCCACCCCGTACTTTTCACAGAGCAGGTTGGCGATGGCATAAACGCCACCCAGCATTTTGAAAGCGTTGAGACCAAAGCGCTTTGACTCGTCCTTGACCAATATATTTTTCACCCCGATATAGGCGGCCAGATCTTTCAGGTTGCACAATGGGGTCGGCTCATAACCGGCCAGTTTTTTATGAAAAGCGCGAGCTTTTTGTGCTTCGGCGCGAGAAAACAGCGGAGATGACTCAGCGGTAAAAAAGCGGTTATCGGCAATATCCATCTTCAGCGAAAATTGGGACATGCTTACCTCACTAGGCGTTACCTGACAAAGAGCTGCCTCGCCGGGAGATCCGTTATTCAGATACCACGGGGAGAAAACTCGAAATAATGGGTTCGACAGTGTGGGCAGGATGAATATTCACCCTGCCCTGCCGTTATTTATTTCACCCGCTTTTGCGCCTCTTTAATCAGATTTTCCAGGGTTTCTGCCGGGGCTGAGAATTTACGGGCCATGATCATGGCGGCGATAATATAGGGCTTCCAGCTCGCCTCTTTGTAAGTGGCGATACGGTATTTCTCGAATACCCCTTCGGTTACTTCCCCTTCCTTGCAGGAGACGCCGGAAATATCGGCGGGCAGGCAGTGCATATAGAGCGCCTCGCCCCCCTTGGTGAGCTTCATCATCTCCTCGGTGCAGTGCCAATCCTTGTGCTTGGCGTTCTGCTCCAGACAATGTTTCTCCAGCTCCTTGAGGCCGGCGTGGTCATTGGCACGCAGCAGCTCGGTGCGCTGCTCCATCACCTTGTAGGGGGCCCAGGACTTGGGATAGACGATATCTGCATCCTTGAACGCCTCTTCCATGGAGGTGACCTGACGGAAGCTGCCACCGGAGGCCTTGGCATTCTCCTTGGCTACTTCGATCACGTCCGGGATCAGGTCATACCCTTCCGGATGGGCCAGGGTCACATCCATACCGAAACGGGTCATCAAGCCGATGATGCCCTGGGGCACGGAGAGCGGCTTGCCGTAGCTGGGGGAGTAAGCCCAGGTCATGGCAATCTTCTTGCCCTTGAGGCTCTCCAGACTGCCGAAGTGCTCCTGCAACCAGGCGAGATCAGCCATCGACTGGGTCGGGTGATCAATGTCGCACTGCAGGTTGACCAGTGCCGGACGCTGGGGCAGCACCCCCTTCTCGAACCCTTCATCCAGCGCGGCGCCCACTTCGCGCATATAGGCGTTGCCAGCACCGAGGAACATGTCGTCACGGATCCCGATGGCATCGGCGCAGAAGGAGATCATGTTGGCGGTTTCACGGACGGTCTCGCCGTGGGCGATCTGGGATTTGCCCTCATCCAGATCCTGCTGGGCCAGACCGAGCAGGTTCAGGGCAGAGGCGTAAGAGAAGCGGGTTCGGGTGGAGTTATCGCGGAAAACCGAGATACCGAGCCCGCTGTTAAACAGTTTGGTGCAGATATTTTCGGCGCGCAGGGTCTTGAGGGATTCGGCCAGTTTCAATACCAGCTCCAGCTCCTGAGGGGTTTGCTCCCAGGTCAGCAGAAAATCTTTTTCATGCAGGTTGGATTTGAGTGCTCTGATCTCTTTGATTAATTCGTTAACTGCTTTCATCGTTCGCCCCAATCATTGGATGAGATATGGATAGCTCCCCTTTCACTCACGATGTCACCAGCATCCCGGTTGTGGGTGAGCGCGTCGGTTAGCGTCGATATGAGGCAATCAATAACCGTGCCAAACCAATAAAATGCAGGCAGATATTAATAAATGGCGAAAGTGTGTGATGCCACCCACAAAATCAGCGGCTATTTAAGCGGTTTATTCAATAAAAAGGTGAGCGGATCAGCCAAGCCATAAAATAGCCGATTGATAATAACTAGAGGCAATATCTCGGTATCGGTGAGAATTATCATCAAAGGTCAGTTTCAGGGGCTGAAATGATATCAGCGGGGTTGCCGTTATCATTATGATAATGCCGTGCAGTGACTTGCTCTTTTGTTACCACCTCTTCTGCAGAAATGTCTCGGCCACATTGCTGGGCGCGGTTGGCCCAAGGTGCTAACGTGAATACGCCAGCTGTGCATCTGTCTCGGATGCTCAGGAGAGGCCGACGTTTACTGCCGCAACTGCGCGGAAGAACCTGCATGACTTACATCTTTGAGGGATTATCTATGTCCAGGAATGCTGCTCTGCTCATCACCCTGACCCTGCTCGGTATCACCCCTGCCCACGCCATTAGTGCCAAATATGCCGAGCAACTGGAGCGATCCGGCTGCACCCAGGTCACCGAGGCGCAGGGCTGTGACATTCACAAAACCAAAGCGGAAAATGCCAAGGCGGGATTTGGCACGGCCGCCCCTGCGGCGGAGGGCGGTCTGAATCTGAGCTATGAGCAGAAGCTGGAGCGCTCGGGCTGCACTCAGGTGAGCGAGCTCAATGGCTGCGATATCAACAAAACCAAGGCTGAGAACGCGGCTGCCAGTGTTGGCAATGCTCCGGCCGCGGCAACCAGCGCCAGCCCCTATGCGGGCAACTGGATCGCCACCTTCCCCCAAACCGGCGCCACCGTGGCCAATATCCGCATCGATGGCAAGGATCAGGTGTGGGTCAACGACAAGAAGGTCAATGCCAAGAAATCCGATGGCGCGCTGGTGTTCAAGGATGGCATGGTCATCTACACCATTCAGGGTGATCGCCGCATCAAGGGTGAAGACGGCTGGGTCGATAATGATGCCGGCACCAAGGGGCCCATCAACGCCAAGTAAGCAGCTGACCACGAAATGACGGGGAGCGCGGGCACCCCGTTTCACACCTGATTGCCCATCTCTTCCAATGACCAGCTCCGCCAATGAGGGGCCAGAATCAATACCTCCTGCTCCAGCCAAGTCCCGTCTGTGATCAGTTTATCGAGCCAGGGAACGCCTACCGGCGTGCCATGACCATCAACCTGATCAGCCTGCGTCGTCACACGCCAGGGCACCTTGCCACTGTCCGTCGCAAAGGTGCGCACCGGACGGGCATAGTGCTCCAGATAAGGCCGCAGCTCACAGGGAAGCCAGAGCATGGCAGGACGCTGTAGCTCACGCGCCAGCTCGATGGCAATATCGATACCCCGTTGATCGAGATCGCCAAAATGGGCCCACTGCACGCCCGCAGGCAGCAGCGGGATCAGCTGTTTGGCCAGGGTGGTATTGCGACCGGGAGCAAAGAGCAGCAGTTGCCCGGGTTGCAACGGGTAGTCGACAAAAGCCCCCTTGTTCTCCACCGTAATGACCCGCTCCCCCTGCCAGCCGATGGCCGCCAGCGTGCCCAGAGTCCGCTCCGGCAACGCCAACTCCCCCAGCAGTGCCATCATTGCCGTCATATCGTGCTGCTGACCCTGCCGATCGACCAGCGAGAGCAGTTCGAGGGTGCGGATGCGGATCACCTCATCTTGCGTGAGCGTCAAGTCCGCAAGCATTGGCGCTGCAAGGGATGCTGACCGCGAATGCTTGCTGTCCCCATGCCAGAGGGCATAAAAGCAGGCCTGATTGAGCCGTGCAGGCAAACTCACTCCCAAACGTTGCAGCAGCTCACCCTTGTCCGGTTCGGGGGGCGCTGCCCGTGCCAGTTGTCCGGTCAGATAAGTCCGCCCCGCGTCGGTCAACGCATAATGAGCACCTCGGCCAACCGGCTTGATCCCGGCCACTGCCTGCAACAGATGCTTCAACTCGCGGCCATGCCGACTCTCAAGGGAGCAGCCCTTCTCGTTCTGGCTATCGAGCAACCGTGCACACAAATCCTGTACCCGCACCTCATCAAACAGCGACATCCTCACCTCTCCATGTGGCTTCATATGACGAAGTAGAGGTGATTTTCCCTGTCATTACCGTGACCGGCTTCACGAGCGGTTCTTATCAACCCCGCCATGCATGGCCCGTTACTGGTAAACCCACCACAAAGGGCGCAAGCTGGTTTGATATAGAGATACGCTGCGCTCTTCGCGGCACGACAACGCGATACCCGCTTTCACAAGGGCTTGCCATGACCGACGCCACAGACCCCTCGCCATCCTCTTCCTGGCATCTTTCGGATATCCGCGAGCTGGCGCACCTGCTGACTCTGGCGCTGCCCGCCGCGGTAGAGATCACCGAAGCGGTACATCAGGCGGTACTTAGCGGTATGGGGTTCAAGGGACGGGATGAGGGAAAAACAGCCGGGATCACCGGGCTGGTCTACAAGGGGGTTCACGGCGCGGCCAATACCCTCGGCAGCGGCATAAACGGGTTGCTGACCCGGCTGCCGCCGACCCCGCCACTCCACCATATTCCCGAGACGCCCAAACGTGCGGCCCTGATCGCCACGCTCAACGGCGTGTTGGGGGACAAGCTGGTCGAGCGCCACAATGCTCTCGCCACCCCCATGACCCTGCGCTATCAGGGCAAGCCCCTCGATTGGCAAGCAATGCCGGAGGATCTACCCCGCGAGGGACGGGTGCTGCTGATGATCCATGGCCTCTGCATGAACGATCTGCAGTGGCAGACCGAGCACCAAGGCAAGCCGGTCAATCACGGGGAGCAACTTGCCAACGCGCTTGGCTATCAGCCTCTTTATTTGCGCTACAACTCGGGCCTGCCCATCGCACAAAACGGGCAGCAACTTGCCCTGTTGCTGGAGCAGTTGCTCGCCCACTGGCCGGGAGAGCTCAAAGAGATAACGATAATGGGCTACAGCATGGGGGGACTGGTTGCCCGCAGCGCCTGCCACCATGCCGGCGTGGCCGGGCTCACCTGGCCTGCGCACCTTGCCAACCTGATATTTCTCGGCACACCACACCACGGCGCACCGCTCGAACATGCAGGTCACTGGCTGGAACAGTTGTTGCCCGCTACCGCCTACAGCGAGCCCTTCGTCAGGCTGGCGCGGCTGCGCAGTGCTGGCATCAAGGATTTACGCCACGGCAAGGTGATCGATGCCGTTGCCGCACCCGACCCCGCCGCGCCCTTGCGCGATCCCCGCGAGCAGCTTCCCCTTCCCTGTGGTGTCAACTGCTATGCCATTGCCGCGACCACTGCCGCCAAGCGCAGCCTGCTTGCCGACCGGCTGATTGGCGATGGACTGGTGCCGCTACGCAGCGCCCTCGGCCAGCACAACGAAGCGCGCCATCAGCTTGCCTTCCTCCCCGCCCATACCCTGATTGTCTATCGCTCCAGCCATATGGCCCTGCTGGCCAACCCGCAGGTTGGCCAGCAACTGCTGCGCTGGCTCGACCACTTGCAGCCATAACACAGGCTATTAAAGCAACAGAGTGCTGGTTCACAAGGTATCCCTGTGGCACTCTGGGACGTCAAAGGGAAGACCCACACTGACACCTCATGTGTCCCCACTGCAAAGGAGCGCCACCGATGGCCAAAGCAAGCAAGAAAGAGATCAAGAAGAAGATCGCCGCTCGTCTTGAGAAAATTGCCAAGCATGAAGGCAAGATCAAGAAGCTGAAGAAGGCCCTGAAGTAGAGCCCATCGCATAAGAGAAACCGCCAAAAGGCGGTTTTTTCATCCCCCTTTCGCCCCTTTACCATCGTTTTGATACCAATGGCCTTGATGTAAACGCCTCAAGCGCACCTCAGCAGAACAACCCGACTGAAGCCACGCACGTTCTCATCGCTGATATTTGGTCTAACAGCGCCAATCGGGCGCCGCGCGCGCCCATGCCAGCAACTACCTTCAACGGAGTGTTTGATATGAGCCAGCAGTGGAGCGCCATATGTACTCTTACACCCTCACCTTCAAGGAAGATGTCGATCGCCTGACTGCCCCCGAGCAAGAGATCACCTTGCAGAGCCCCGCTCAGGCGGGGGATTTTATTATCCTCTCCGACGGCAGCCGCCATCAGGTGATGTTTGTCACCCACCGCGCCCACTACAGCAGCCTCTATCTCGATAAAGGGGTCAGGGTGCCGCAAAGCTAGCGCAGCTCATCCCTCAGTTCGCGAAAGCAGAAGAGCGGCACCTGGCCGCTCCTTGATCTCTCTTTATATGGATTTGCTGTCACAGCACCTTGATCACCGGTTGGTGCACTATCTCGACGTCGTCTTTATAGACCACCAGCTCACCCGGTGGCACTCCTCGCTCACCCAATACGGTGACAACGCACTCGTAGCGATAGGGGCCGCTCGTGAACAGATAGGTATGATTGCCCCCCGTCCCCTCCACCCTGACGGTGCCATTTTTTAGCACCAGATCCGGCTTGTCGGCGAGCGTCTTGCCCTTGGCCCAGGAGGCGTAGCGATAGTGGCCATCATCCAACTCGTCGATGCGGATGGTAAATTTCTCGGTCTGCCACATCAGCTCGGGGCTCTTGTACTCCCGCACACTGGGATGCAGACCGCTCTTCTCCCTGGCGATAAGCTCGGCTTTCAATTTGGCTGCCTGCGCCGTCTGATGATTGATACCGATCACCTTGCCATCAAAATCCATCCAGACCTCGCCACTGCCCAGCATGATGCCGCGCCAGCCCATGGTCTGCCAATCCTGCCCGACCCGGGAGGTAGCGATGCTTTTTAATATGGCGTCATCAAATACCTCGCCAAATCGGTTCATCATCTCCGCCGGGGTTTTGATGGCGGGAATGGGATACTCCTGCTTGAAGGGGTACTTCATCTGGTTGGCAAGGGCCTGATGATCCCGGGCTTCTGCCGCATCGACCAACTGCTGCACAAAGGGGCGATATTCGGCCGGCAGCTGCTCTTCATCGGCTGATACGGGGAGTGCGGCCCACAATGTTCCCAGCAACAGCAGGGCCTTCAGCCCATAACGTCCCCGCACCTCATTGCTATTGCGGCCAAACAGTGCCCTGACATTCCATCTTGCCACTTTCATTCTGCCTGCTCTCCACATAACTAAAACGGCCAGCCACTATCCGCAGACATTAGCTGGCGGACTTCAGAGATTTTTTAACTCGTTTGAGTGCCATCTGCCGCTTGAGCGGTGACAGGTAATCAATGAACAAGTTGCCATCCAGATGATCAATTTCATGCTGCATGACAATGGCCAAAAAATCGCAGCTCTCGATGGTGATCGGATTGCCTTTTCGATCCAGAGCAGATACCACCACCGAGCTGTAACGCTCGACATCCGCGTAGTAATACGGCACGGAGAGACAGCCCTCTTGTCCAAGCACCTTTTCAGTACCGCTTATCACTTGTGGATTAATCAAAACCAGCGGCTGATCCCTGCTCTCGGACAAGTCGATAATAACGACGGCCTCTTTACGCCCGACTTGGGTCGCGGCCAAACCAATCCCGTTTTCCGTCGCATACAGGGTCTCCAGCATGTCATCGATCAGCCCCTGTACGGCAGCGATATCCTCAACTCGCTCGGCCTTTATCCTCAACCTGGGATCGGGAGCCGTCAAGATATTCAAAATCGCCATCACAACTCTCCATTAACCACTTTTTTCAATCCGAGGTCACAGCCCAACGGCCGGGACATGGAGACAAACGCCTGATCCTCTTCGACCACGTTGTAACCAAGGCGCTCATAAAACCGTATCGCCCCATGGTTCTCTGTGAAGCTGGACAAGGTGACCCGGCATTTCCCCTCACGCTCAGCCTCCTGATGCAGCCGTTCCATCACGGCAGCGCCAAGCTGCCACCCCTGATACTGAGGGAAAATGATCAGCAGATGAACATGCTGGGCATCCTCATATGGCTTGCTACATAACAGACCAATGCGTTCTCCCCCATGCAGGATCCACGAAAACCATTGCGGCCGATATGAGCTGGTTAGTCGCTCGCGTTGAAATTGGTCATCCCAGCCAAAGAGCGACTCAACATAGGGAAAAATCCCCTGTTTCACGGCAGTAAAGACCAGCTCAAATTCACTTTGCGGCACATTAATCAGCTCAATATCCATCTCTTTCCCTGCTCAAGCCATATTGAAAAATAAACCAACAGATAAATGATTAAAACATACTGATAGCCACAAAGCTCTACCCTGAACACCCTATATAAAACACCAAGCTATTTTGTATTACTTCAACAAAAATACGTATATTTAGCAGATACCATCTTCGAGAAACCCCATCCCCTCTTTAATTCTCTCCAGATTGGCTTTTGAGGTAAGCATCTCCACGACAAGAAACGCAACGTCCATTGCAGTGGACGGGCTACGTGAAGTGATAATATTCCCATCGATAACGATAGGTTGATTCAGTACCTGTACACCATACTCTTGCATCTGCAGTTGCCGTTTCTGACTCAGATGATAAGTCGTACCATTGCGACCACTTAGCACACCACTTTTGGCAATAGGCAATGCCCCCACGCACACCGAAGCAACAACTTTTCCCTTGGCATCAAAATCTTTAATCCATGCCAATAGCCTTGGATCATACGCATCATTATAAAAGCCTGCACGGCTCATACCTCCCGGTATTACTAGGGCATCAAACTCTTCGATATCTATTTCATCAAACAGACATTCCGGTTCGATCGTAAAATTCCATGCACATTTAACTCGTTGGTGAAAACCAACTGTAGTTAACTGTATGGGCTCAAGGCCATAAGTTGTCGTCCAACCAAAGGCATCTGTAAATACTGATGCCTCATACTCTTCAACCCCATTACACAAAAATAGAATTACTTTTGAATTTCGCTTCCTTTCTGAGTTCACTCTATCCATCCTGTAATCAACATGAACTAACATTTACCACAAAACACTTTAATAACCGTTGCATGGTAATATACCATGCTAATTTTTCACGAAGAAAGGTAATCAAAACTCTAAATTGTGACATAACTTAAATCAGCTTAGCCATTAAGTATTCATCAACATATTCACCATCAACTTTCATCGAGTTTCGCTTTATTCCCTCGACCTCAAAACCACAAGCGTGATAAAGAGCACAAGCTCGGACATTATGACACATGACATTTAACTCCATACGGGTAAAAGTCCGCGCTGTTGCCCACTCTTCCAGCGCAGAAAACAACTTTTTACCAAATCCCTGTCCGGTTGTAGATTGTTGAATACCGATAACACAATACAAGACATGTTTATTGCGATTTGCTGGTTGACCAATGCCGACAATAAAGCCTGCAATCTCATCGTGCTCTGCCAGTACCAGCATGACTTTGTTGTTTGCATCGACAAACGAAGCCAATATTTGAGCTTGCTCAACTTCTGTCGTAGTTCGCTCTCCCGGTTCATAGAGCATAAAGGTTGTTTCACTGTCGAGTCGGTTCATTAACGCCAATATATTATGCGCATCAGATACACTAACTTTTCTCACTTCCATATGATGGCCTCAGATTAAATAGTTAATGTCAAGTTATGCAAATATTTATGAAGGTTTATCGATTTTATATCATCTGAAGTTATCCACTTCCAGTTGTTCGATATTAAAGAACCTCAACCTTTACCTTGATAATGCCATCACGAATATTGCCGATGGCGCTAAAAGCCGATTTGGAGAGATCGATAATACGCCCTTTTTTAAAGGCGCCGCGGTCATTGACCTTGACCACTACGCTCTTGCCGTTGGCGAGGTTGGTCACCCGCACCATGGCGCCAAAGGGCAATTCCATATGGGCGGCGCTATTGAGGTTGTTGCGATAGATCTCGCCGCTAGCAGTCTTTTTGCCGTGATAGCGGTCGGCATAATAGCTGGCATAGCCGGTTTCGCTATAGCCGCGCCAGCTGCCGCCGTGACTCTCGTCATAACGGCTGCTACAGGCCGCCAGCAGCAGGCAAAGAGATAACAGCAGCCCTTTCTGGATATGTTGCACCTTTCCCCTCTCCTCTCTTCTTCTTTACACTCTGCGCTATTTTTGCATCTTCGATGCGGCCGGTGACGCTGGCGACACGTTTGCAGGCGGGAGCTCTCACCTTGCCATAGCTCCAAGGCACTCATCATGTTACTCGCCTTGTTGTCAGGCAACAGCGACCGCGCGGCTACTTTGCCATATCTTCCATGCAAAAAGGGAGGCAAATGCCTCCCTTTCAACTAGTTACCGGTCATCCCTTGTCGGGATGGGCCAGAGACTTCTTAGGCAATCAGCTTGTCATCGCTAAAGCCAAAGCCACGCAGACCCACCACATGCACATGCTCGTGCTTGCCCTGCACCTTGCGGATGAGCTTGTAGGTAGTTCCCTTCTCGGGGCTGATGTTCTCGGGTGCCGCGATAAGCAGTTGCATATCCTGCCGCTCGCACAGCTCGAACAGGGTGGCGATAGATTTGCCATCCAGACGGGCCGCTTCGTCGAGGAACAACAGACGGCAGGGGGCGATATCCTTGCCGCGCAGACGGCGGGACTCCTCCTCCCAGCTGATCAGCACCATCAGCAGAATGGCCTGACCGGTACCGATCGCCTCGCCGGTGGAGAGCGCACCGCTCTCGGCACGCAGCCAGCCATCAGCCCCGCGCTGCACCTCGATCTCCAGCTCCAGATAGTTGCGATAGTCGAGCAGCACGTCGCCCATCACCTGATAGCTGCGATCCCCCTGCTCGATCTGCGGATTGAGACGCTGGAACAGCTTGGCCATCGCCTCGGAGAAGCTGAGCTCCTTGTCGGCGAACAGATCGTTGTGCATGGCAGTTTGATCGGCAAGCGCCGTCAGCAGACGGGTGTGGGCCTCGCGGATATTGACGTTGAGGCGCACCCCGCGCACCAGACCGAAGGCGATGTTCTGCAAGCCCTGGTTGAGCACCCGGATGCGGTTCTGCTCGCGGCGGATGATGTTGGTGATCTTGGCCGCCACCTCGTGGGAGGAGAGCGACAGATGGGTTTCCCGCTGCTTGAGCTCGTCAGCCAGACGGGCCAGCTCGATCTCCATCTCTTCGATCGCTTCGACCGGATCATCGGAGCGGATGATGTCGTTGCGAATGCGATCCTTGAGGTAACGGTAGACCTGCACGTAAAAGGCCACCTTCTGCTCGGTGCTGCGGTTGCCCTCGGAGAGACGCAGCGCATCGCGCAGGGCCTCGTCGTGGGCCACCGCCACCCGCAGGGCGCCAAGGGCCTTGTCCGACATGGAACGCAGCTCGTCGCTGTCAAGGTAGGCCAGCTCGCGCTTGTTGAGGCGCTTCTCGACGTCGGTCTCCCGCGCCAATCGTACCACCCGTGACCAGCTCGCCTTGTGACCCACCAGAGATTTACGGGCGCTGTAGTAATCCTTGCCTTCCAGCTTGAGACGGCCGCCAAGGGATTCGATCTCGCGCTTGGTGACCTGCAACTGGGCCTCGGCGCTGGTGCGACGGGAACGGGTGCGGATCAGCAGCTCTTCAATCTCTTTCTTGTGGGCGCGCGCCTTCTCTTCCATATCGTCAGAGAGGGTCAGCCCCATGGCCGCCAGCTCCTGCTCGAACTCGGTCAGGGTCTGGCGCTTGGCCTCGACGCTAGAGTTCAGCGCAGTGCGCAACTGCAACGCCTCGGTGTGGCGCTGGGCAATCTGCTTGTGCTGCTCGCCAGCGGTGCGGGCAGCCAGCTCAGCCGCTTTCAGCTTCTCTTTGAGTCGCTCGCTCATCTCGGAGGCCTTGCCCAGCAGGTCTTGCGCATCCTGATAGGCAAAGTGCGGCAGACGGGCCACCAGCTGATCGAGGGCGTAGCAACGGCGTTTCTGCTCGGCCAGCAGGTCACTCACCTCATCGTAAGCTGCCTGCAGCGCGGCCAGATCCTGCGGATCCTGACGCAGCACCTGTACCATGGTTTCCAGTTTTTCCAGCGACTTGCCGTGTTTGGCGATAAAGGCTTCGGCCTGTTTCAGCGCTTCCACATCGGCGTGAGCCGCCTCGAGGCGGGCTGCCAGCTCTGTCTCGGCAAACAGGTGAGCAAAGGGCAGCATCCCCTGCACCAGCTGGATATGGCGAGTCAGCTGGGCGGCGGCCGCTTTGGCATCACTCAGCTGCTTGTCACACTCACCGATGGCACCTTGCAGCGCGCGCAGTTCGGCCTGTTTGGCTTGCACTTCGGCTTCGGGGTCGGGGCGGAAGGCGATATCCAGATGCTGGCCGATAAAGTCGCGGAAGTGACCGTAGAGACGGTGGTACTTCTGCTGCTCGAAAGCGGCCTTGGCGTAGCCCTCGATCAGCCCTTCGCGTTCAAGGTCGAGCTGCTCGATCCGTTTTTCCCGGGCGGCGCGGCCAAACAGCGGCAGCTCGGGGTAGCGGGAGAAGCGCACCTGACGCTTGCTGGTGCGCACCAGCACGGCGTCCCCCAGCTCGTCCGCTTCCACCAGATCCTCGTCAAAGGAGTCGGGGTTGCCCTGGATGAGGTAGATATCCTCTGGGCAATCTTCCAGCTTTTTCAGCCGCTCGATGGCACCCTCAAGGTCGAGCACCACCAAAGCGCTGCGAGCCGGGCCGTAGAGCGCCGAGTAGTAAGGGGCATCGTCGATGGAGATGTCGTCGTAGACATCGGAGAGCAGCACACCCCCCACCTGCTCGGCAATGCGGGCAAGACGGGGATCCGCCTCGCCAGCCCCCAGCTGCAGGTTGCGAATTTGCAGCTCCAGCGCCTGTTTCTGCGCCGCGATGCGGTTGCTCTCCTGCTCGAACTCGCGCTCCTTGTCGAGCACTGTCTGCATACCGGCCGAAAGCTCTTCAGCAGTGGCGAGCGGTAAACCGCTCTGCTCACGCAGTTGCTCGAGTTTTTCAAAGGATTTCAGCCAGCGCGGCGCCAGTTTGGTGAGCTCCGCAATATCACGGCCGAGCTGGGTGCCCTGATGCTCGAGGCTGGCGCGGCGCTGGTTCACCTCCGCCTGCTGCTCGGAGAGCTCCTCCTGACGGGTGCGCTGGGCTTCGAGGAAGATCTCCAACTCATCGCTGCTGGCAATCAGCTGGCCAGAGGCCTGCTGCAGCTCGTCGCGCAGCTTGAAGAGACTCTTCTGGCTTTCGCTCTCTTTCTCGAGGCGAACCAGCGCGGCGCGCAGCCCCTGCCCCTGGGCAATACGGGCCTTGTCTTCGATATGACGCTTGAGCAGCGCCTGCGCGGTGGGCCAGGCGGCCTCGCGCACTGTCTCGGGGGCGATGCTCAAAAGCAGCGCCAGCGCCGCTTCGTGCTCGGCCACTGCCGCCTTGGCCAGCGCCAATTGCTGTTCGGCCCCCAGCACCCGGCTGGTGAGGCTCTGCTCGGCGGCGCGGAACTGGTGCAGGGTGTCGCTCGCCTGTTCGGCGGTCAGCCCCGGCAGCTCGCACTGCTCGCGGGCAGCATCGAGGGCCTGCACCGCCTGACGGTACTGGATGGCGCGGGTCTGCTGAATATCGAGCGCCTGCTGGTAGTCGGCCAGCTGGGTCTTGAGGCTGTCGACTTCTGCCTGCGCCAACTCCTTGCGCTCTTCCACTTCCAGCAGCTGGCTGTGGATCTCCTCCACCACCGCCTGCTGCTGCTCGAGTTTGTCAGAGAGATCCGCCAGATCGGCGCGGTACATCTCGATCTTCTTCTGCAGAGAAACCGCCGCCATCACCTTGGCCAGATGCTCGGAGGCAGACTCCAGCTCGTCGGTCAGCAGTTTCTCGCGGTTGGTGAGCTGCTCCACCTCGTCGGCCAGATAGATAGCGCGCTGCTTCTCTTCGGCCAGAATGCGGCGCTTGTCGGCCAGCTCCTGACGCGCCTTGAGGGCCAGCTCGGAGAGGCGGCTCTTCTCGGCGGCGTTGCGTACATAGTCCGCGGCCACATAGTGGGTGGTCTCGGTGATCAGGTTCTTGAACAGATCCCGCTGACCTTGCGTCTCCTTGATCGCTTCCAACGTGCGGCGGTTTTCATAGATGGCCGCCTCCATGTCTGCAAACGCCTTGCGCACCCCGGAGTTCTCCGGCAGCAGGTATTCACGCAGGGAACGGCTGATGGATGAGGAGATGCCGCCGTAGAGGGAGGCTTCGATCAGTCGATAGAACTTGCCGCGATCTTTTTGATCGCGCAACTTCTTCGGGGTGATGCCGAACTCGAACATGAAGTTGTGATAGTCGGTCACCGTATTGAATTTGGCGACTTTCAGCGCACCCAGCTCGGCGGCCGCCCCTTTCAGGTCGGTAAAGGCGCGTACCCGTCCCTTGCCGCCATCAAGCTTCTCCAGCAGCAGATCGGTCGGTGCCAGATTCTCCGGCACATCCACCAGCGCGAACGGGGTGATGTTGACCTTGTTGTCACGGTTGGCCACCTGCTCGAGGTGCACGCCGACCCAGATCCGCTGTTCGCGGCTGTTCATCACTTCCAGCAGGGAATAGCAGTGACCTCGCTGCAGCTTGCCGTAGAGCCCCTTGTCACGGGATGCACTGCTGGAACCCGCTTCCGTGGTATTGCGGAAGTGAAGCAGTGACTGGTCGGGGATGAGCGCCGCGATAAAGGCCGCCATGGTGGTGGACTTGCCCGCGCCGTTGCCGCCAGAAAGGGTAGTGACCAGCTGATCGAGATCGAAGGTCCGGGCAAAGAAGCCGTTCCAGTTGACCATAGTCAGGGATTTGAACTTGCCTCGCACCGGTTATACCTCCAGATCCAGTTGTTCTTCATCGAGATCCGCCTCGATGTCATCAAAGAGCGAGTCGCTGCTCGGCATTTCGTCGTCGTGGAAGATGGCTTCCCCCTCCTGGATCATCCGCAGCTGGACGGCGCGCGGATCTTCATCGGAACGCACATCGGCGGCGAAACGGAACACCGATTCGTTAACCCGGAACTTATCCCCGTTGCCAAGGGCGGTGATCATGCCAAGACGGCGCAGACGGCGCATGGAGGTACGGATCTTTTCGAGCAACTTCTTCTTGTCGAGATCGGTACCGCCGGAGCGACTGTTGACCATCCGCAGCAGCTGCTTCTCGTCGGCGAGGCTCAGCACCTCCTCCTGCAGCTCGGCCATGGCGAATACCCCTTCCGAAGCCAGACGATCCGGGCTCAGGTAGAGGTAGCAGAGCACCTTGCCCACCAGCATATCGAGCTCGGAGAGCACAGTGGTGCCGATGTCGGAGCTCGGGCGCGGACGCAGGTAGAAGAAGCCTTCCGGCGCCTTGATCAGCTCCACCTGATAGCGGCCGTAGAAGATCTCCAGCTCGCTGTGATATTCGACCAGCGCCGAATGCTGCTCGAACTCGTCGGCACTGATGTGGCGACCGGAGCGCAAGGCGGTGTCGATGCGCGGAAACAAGGGGTTGGCAATCGCCTCTGCAAGCCGCAGCGGCAAGGGAAACTCAGTATTGATCAATGACATAGGCCTGAACCTTGGATCCAGCTTGGTTAATGGGTTTCCATGCGGGTTGGCGATGCAGTTCGCGCTCGCCGCTGGCATGGCCCAGGCGCACGGCCTGGTCGATCAGAAGACGCGCCACATCGAAGTGGGCATGAGCCGGGTAGTCCAGCAGGTATTCCCGCAGCACATCGGCCAAGTCCAGCTGCTGCCCCTGCTCGGGGTAGCGGGCCAGATAGCGCTCGATGCGCTCGGCCAGCTCCTGGTTGATATCCACCATCTCGACGTACTCCATCTCGAGGGGCACCTCGCCGGTCACCTCCTCGTCGTGGATGGCGATGGTTTCATCGCGCAGCTCCAGCAGACGGGGCTCTTCGGCCACCCGCAACTGCCAGTTGTGCTGCTCGAAATTGCGGATGGACTCGCGCAGCCGCTGGCTGAAGGCGCGGTTCTTGTCCATGTCGATAGCGTTGCGGATAAATTTGTGGACGTGTCTGTCGTAGCGAGACCAGAGCTCGATGCACTGCTGACCCCAGCTGGTAATCACATCAAGACGACCTTGCAAGGCGTGAGTCAGCTCCTCGACGTGAAACAGGTCATCGCGCCCTTGCGCAGCTTCCTGAATGTTGAGCAGCCCCGCCTGCAAGCGGTGGCCGGCAGCGTCCAGGGTATCCTGCAGCTCGCGCAGGGTCTGGCCGGTCTCGTGCAGCAGTTTTTCGCAGCTGTGAATGGCATCGACCCAGTTCTGGGTCAGCAGGGCCGCGATCTCGCTTTTGACCTGATTCTGCTGCTCATCCATGGCGCGCTGGGTGAGATCGATCCGCCCCAAGGTCTCTTCCAGCGAGAAGGTGAGGCGCGGCAGCACCTCGGCATCCCACTGTTCACGGGTGTTGGTCTCAAGCGCTGCCTTGCGGGCGGTGTCGAGCTCGGCAGCCAGGTGTTCTAGCAGAATGGAGAGCTTGATGGAGTCAACCTGACGCTGATCCATAAAGAAGTCGACGATGCTCACACCCAGGCGAGACAGGCGGTAGAGGCTCTCCCCCGCCACCATGTCGGTGTTGAAACGCGACAGCAGCTGCTGGCGAATGAGATCGTTGATGGCGTTGTTGGCGCGACCGGTGAGGGTCTCGTCCATCTGGCCGAAGGCGCTGCTGACATAGCCAAAGGCATCGTGCAGCGCCGCTTCCGACAGGTCCGACTCATCTTCGGATAGCGTCTTGATTGCAATCAGAAAGGCCAGCCGGTCGGTCGGCAGGCTCAACGCCAACCCCTCCTGCCTGACCCACCCTACTAGCTCCGGCAAAGAACGCTCTGGCAGGGTACGGGATGTACTCATCATGATGTTGTCATCTCGTTGTTGTATTGGGCGCAAAATCGTGCGCGCGGCTACATCCGGTAGCATCGAAAACATGGTTCACATCGACGTGAACCGCGAGCAATCAGCTGGCCGGCTTCTGGGCCATCACATGGATATAGCGACCGAGGGAGACAAAAGGCTCCTGACGGCAATATTGCTGCTCCATGGCCAGCAGATCGTCGAACTTCTCCACCTGATCCTGCTTGTGACGCATATAGTCGTGGATCACCCGCACCCCGGTCTTGCCGATGATGCGCAGCCCCCCGCGACCAATCCAGTCATAGACCTGCTCCGGCAATTGGGGATTGGTGGGCGTAAGCGCTGTCTGGCGCTTCTTGCGAAGGCCAAGGCGCACATAGTCAAAATTGCCCACCACCAGGCTCTGGAACAGCAAACCATGACGGTTGTAGAAAAGCAGCGACAGTATGCCCCCGGCATTGACGAAAGGGAACAGACCCAGCAAGGTCTGGCGCGGCTCGGCAAGCCACTCCAGCACCGCATGGCAGAGCACCAGATCAAAGGTCCCGGTCACGTGTTGCTTCAGATCCTGGATGGGGCAATGGATGAGACGGATTTTGTCTTCCAGCCCCTTCTCAGCGATCTGGCTGCGGGCCAGTTCCAGCATTTCTGCTGACAGATCGCACAGCTCCACCTGATGGCCCATGGCCGCCAACTTCTGGGCGAAATAGCCAAAACCGCCCCCCGCATCGAGGATGCGCAGCGGTCGGTTGCCAAGGCGGGCCAAGCAGGCTTCGATGTCGCTCCAGACAATGGTGGTGCGGATGCGCCCCTTGGTGGAGTCGTAAATGTTGCGGGCGAACTTGTCGGCGCGCCCGTCAAAACTCTGATCGTGCTTCAAGGAGAAACTCAACATTAGCGCCACAGGGTTGTGGCCATCCCAAAAAAGAGAGGTATTCTGTCACATCCCGAATTTGCTGAAAACTCAAGGAAGTGTCTGCCGTGTTTGTGCTCAAAAAGTGGCTGGGTCAACTGTTGATGCCGCTCCCCTTCTCCCTCTCCCTGCTGCTGGTCGCCCTGCTGCTGCTCTGGTTCACCCGATTTCAGAAAACCGGCAAGCTGCTGGCGACTCTCTCGCTGCTGCTGGTCGCCCTGCTGGGAATGCGGCCGGTGAGCTACGAACTGGCCCGCGGGCTGGAGCAGACCTTCCCGCCGTTCGAGGTGAGCCAGCATCCCAACATCGACGCCATCGTGGTGCTTGGCAATGGCCATGTCAGCGATCCGGCGCTGCCGATGCGCAGTTGGCAGAACAATATCTCGCTGGCTCGCACTCTGGAGGGGATTCGCCTCGCCCAGGCCTATCCCGAAGCCGAGCTGGTTTTCTCCGGCTATGTGTCGGGGGATACCCTCTCCAATGCCGAGGTCAATGCCCGGATGGCCGAGAGCCTTGGTATTCCCCGTTCGCGGATGACGTTGTTTGAAAACAACAAAGACACTCATGATGAGGCGGTCAGTATCAGCCAACATCTGAAAGGAAAAGAGGTGGCGCTGGTCAGTTCGGCCACCCACCTGCCGCGCGCCATGGCCCTCTATCAGGGTCAGGGACTCAAGGCCGTGCCGGCCCCCACCGATTACACCGCCAAGCAGAGCCAGGTACCCCAGCCGCTCTACAGTTATTTGCCCAAAGGGCGCTATCTGATGTATTCCGAAGCTGCCATCCACGAATGGATTGGGGTATGGTGGGCTCGCTTGCGGGGGCAGGTTAACGAATGAGCGATCAAGCGTTTCATTCCTGATTTGGATCAGGAAAGCGAAAAAAAATTACGTCATTTGCCGCCGGGTCAGCTATCTTGGGCTCGGTTCAATTCATATAATGTCGCGCAATCAAATGCCTAGGAGATATACAAGATGAGACAGCACCTGGTAATGGGTAACTGGAAACTGAACGGCACCAAGGCTTCTGTAGAAGCTCTGATCAAAGGACTGACCCCGGCTGCTGCCGCTCATCCTTCTGTACAAGTCGCCGTCTGCCCGCCGGTTATCTTTTTGGGTCTGGTTGAGCAACTGACCGCTGGCAGCAAGATTGCCTACGGTGCCCAGAACGCTGACGTTCACGAGTCTGGTGCCTTCACCGGCGAAAACGCCCCCTCCATGCTGAAAGCCTTTGGTTGCACCTACTCTCTGGTCGGCCACAGCGAGCGTCGTACCCTGCACGCAGAGACTGACGACGTGGTTGCTGCCAAGTACGAAGCGATCCAGAAAGGCGGCCTGATCCCGGTTCTGTGCATCGGTGAAACTCTGGAGCAGTTCGAAGCCGGCGTGACCAAGAACGTGGTTGAGACCCAGCTGAAAGCCGTTATCGACCGTTGCGGCATCGCCTCCTTCAACAACGCCGTTATCGCTTACGAGCCGGTATGGGCCATCGGTACTGGCAAGACTGCCACTCCGGAGATCGCTCAGTCCGTTCACGCCCACATCCGTCAGTACCTGGCCGGTTTTGATGCCGCCGTTGCTGCCAAAGTACAAATCCTGTACGGCGGTTCCGTCACTGGCGCCACTGCTGCCGACCTGTTCGGTCAGCCGGACATCGACGGTGGCCTGGTCGGTGGTGCGTCCCTGAAAGTGGACGACTTCTCCCAGATCATCGCTGGCGCTGCCAAGTAATCGCTGATTACGGCAAAGAGAGGGGCTCGTCCCCTCTCTTGTATCGCTTTTCCTATGGTGGCCCCCGCATCCCATATGAAAGCCGATATAGTAAAAGTGGCTTGTCTATTTAAACATTCGTATTTGACAACTCAGATCCAGAGGCACTCATGACCAAACAAATCAAACGTATTGGTGTTTTGACCAGTGGTGGCGACGCACCGGGTATGAACGCAGCCATTCGCGCCGTGGTTCGCGCCGGTTTGCATCATGGCCTGGAAGTTTACGGTATTTATGATGGCTACCTCGGCCTGCACCAGGATCGCATCGTCAAGCTGGAGCGTCACAGCGTCTCCGACGTGGTGAACCGTGGTGGTACTTTCCTCGGCTCCGCCCGTTTCCCTGCCTTCAAAGACCCCGCGGTGCGTGCCGAAGCGATCGAAAACCTGAAAAAGCACGGTATCGATGCGCTGGTCGTCATCGGTGGTGACGGCTCCTACATGGGTGCCAAGAAGCTGACCGAAGAGGGTTTCCCCTGCATCGGCCTGCCGGGCACCATCGACAACGACATCGCCGGTACCGACTTCACCATCGGCTTTGATACTGCCCTGAACGTGGTTGTTGACGCCATCGACCGCCTGCGCGACACCTGCAGCTCCCACCACCGTATCTCCGTGGTCGAGATCATGGGTCGCCACTGTGGCGATCTGGCCATGTCTGCCGCCGTTGCCGGTGGTGCCGAGTATGTGATCGTGCCGGAAGTAGCCTTCGACAAAGAGAAGCTGCTCAAGCAGATCAAGGAAGGCGAAGCCAAGGGCAAGAAGCACGCCATCATCACCATCTGCGAGCACGTTACCGACGTGAACGCCCTAGCGAAAGACATCGAAGCCCTGACCGGTCGTGAAACCCGCGCCACCATCCTGGGTCATATCCAGCGTGGCGGAGCCCCGACTGCTCGTGACCGCATCATGTCCAGCCGTATGGGTGCTTATGCCGTTGAGCAGCTGCTGGCTGGTCACGGTGGTCGCTGCGTCGGTATCCAGCGCAACGAGCTGGTACACCACGACATCATCGACTGCATCGAGAACATGAAGCGTCCGTTCGATCAGGAGCTTTACAACCTCTCCACCACCCTGTTCTAAGCCTCGCGGCTTTTAACCGGCTGTTGATGACAAAAACCCTCCATCGGAGGGTTTTTTAATATCTTACAAAAACGGGGGCATCGGCACGCTGTGTGCCCCTCACCATATGGGTTGCCTGATCCCCAACCCTTGCTCCGTCTGACGGATCGTTAACGTCCACCTCCTCGCACCAACCGATATCAGCCAAGATACCGTTCCGGTATTGTCGTGGATGTTTTATCACTGCGAACCGGATTGCGTTGACCTGTGCTCTGTCGACCCTGAAGCGAGCTTGTTCAGCCTCCTCGTCATATGCCGCTTTTTATATCTCAATCTTGTTGAAGGGATTCAGATATCTTCCCCAACCATGCTCCGGCGCAGCTCTCGTATTGCACTCACATGACTCACGCAGATGCATCGCCCACACAGATCGCTACTCGCGCCCAGCCCAGCCCAGCCCAGCCCAGCCCAGCCAGAGAATACGCCTCGGGCCTATTGCGCACCTCACTCTTGCTGCGGCCATGTCTATTCCGAGGCCGACGGGAAAATTGGCGGTTATAAAACAGCCAGTTGCCACTCTGTATCCCCCCGATGTACGGCTATCCTCCCTATGAACCCAGTGTATTGCTGTAAAAGTGCTGAGACTCCGGCCTGATAAAGTCATGGTACGACAAGGGCTGGCAACCAGACTCTCTCCATAGACTTCTTTTGGATGGACTATCTACGTCATGAATCGTCAAATCATTGCCTCGCACACTTTTTATGGCCTTAATGACGCCATTACGAGGGTGAAAACTTATAAAACCCCATTGAAGCCCCATGCAAAACCCATTACCAAGCCAACCAGCAGCTCACCAACCAATTGAATTTAAATGAAATAATCATAAGGACAGCGTCTTGAATGCCTCCCCTGCCAGATAAGGTGATAAAATAAGCTCAATATGACAAAAATAGACATCTCAACCAACCACGCACACAAAGAAGCTATTTTATCAATTTACACCTTGTTTTACCCCCTTGTTATGGTATCTTGACTACATCAACCAACAACTTAGGGAGAGAAAAATGAAAGAGTTTGTCGTTACTGCCGTTTTCACGGTGTTTTTCACCCTGGTTGCTGTCTCTCTGCCCTCACTGTCACAGTTCTGAGCCGGATAGAGAGGCATCAATCCGGACCGACCCTCTTTGCCATGTCTGTTTAATCGCCACCAACTGGCGCTTTTCAGTGACAATGCCGAGATGGTCAACATAGATATGATTTCATCACGTTGACGCTGTTTCTTTCGCCACAAGGGTGTAACCAGGATGGTTTAACCATATGGCCTGATGGAGTAGAACCAGCAGCAAATCATATCCGAGGGGAGCGAGGCTCCCCTTTTTGTTACCTGTCTTTGACAACCCCATTGCCCCGGCGGCCACACAGGCAGCCATCCGTCACAAGGCCCATGCCCACAACTGATGTTTTCCCTCCCGTGCTCTCCATTCAACACAGCTACATCCGTCAGCAATCTCTTGTGCACACCTTTGCTCTGATACTTGTCCGGCAGATATAAAAAAGCCCCCGCCATCATGGCAGGGGCTCGCGTTTCTCAGTGTCAGCTTAGGGCTGTTATATCTCAGTCCAGCTCAAAGCCGTTATGCCTTGTTCCAGCGCTGCGGGTCATATTCCGGGCTGAAGCGGTCAACAATGACAGCACAGGCCGCATCGCCGGTGATATTGAGGGAGGTGCGGATCATGTCGAACAGACGGTCCAGCGCGAACAGCAGCGGCAACCCTTCGATGGGGATCCCGGCCGCCAGCAGCACGGCAACCACCAGGAAGCTTGGGCCCGGCACACCGGCCTGACCGATCGCCCCCAGAGTGGAGGTCACAATGATGGCCGCCCAGGCACCGACGCTCAGATCGATGTTGTAAACCTGCGCGAAGAAGATGGCGACCAGACCGTAATAGATGGCGTTGCCGCTCATATTGATAGTGGCACCCAACGGCAACACGAAGGAGGCGGTCGCGTTGGTCACTTTCAGATCATGCTCGCAGGTCTCCATATTGACCGGCAGGGTCGCCATGGAAGAGGCGGTGGAGAAGGCCACGATCTGCGGCTTCTTCATGGCAGAGAGGTACTTCATCACCGGCGTGTTGGAGAACATCATCACCAGCAGCGGATAGACCACGAAGCCGAAGATGAGGATGGCAGCCACATAGACCACGAATAGCTTGAGTACCAGGGTCAGCACATCGAAGCCATAGGTACCGATGGCTTCCGCCATCAGACCGAACACCCCGAGCGGCGCGATGATCATCACCTTGTTGATCATCCAGACGAAGGCATCCACCAGGGTATTGAGCCCATCGACCAGTGGCTTGGCCCGCTCGCGCGGCTGTTTGGCCAGCGCAATGCCGAGGAACATGCAGAACACCAGGATCTGCAGGATGTTCGCTTCGTTGAGGGAGTTGAAGACGTTGGTGGGGATCATGCCAAGCAAGGTGGCGACTGCATCCGGCAACGCCCCTTTATCGGCGTAGTCACCACCAAACATGGAGGCGACGGAAGCGAAATCGACCCCGACACCCGGTTTGAAGATCTGCCCCATCACCAGTGCCAGCAACACGGCCAACGCTGAGGTCACGAGGAAGAAGGCCAGCGTAGCCGCACCGATCTTGCCCGCAGCCGGGCTGGCGCCCAGATTGGCGGCGCCGGAGAGGATGGCAACCGCCACCAGCGGGATCACCAGCATCTTGATCAGCTGGATAAACAGGGTACCGAGCGGTGCAAACACGGTGGCTTGTTCACCCATGAACGCGCCGACCACTGCGCCCAGTACCATGGCGACCACAACCTGGAAGCCGATGTTTTTAATGAGTCCTTTAGTTAACACAATATGTTCCTTTATGTAGCAAAATTCACACTTTTCCCAGTGCAATTAACCAAACAGGGGAATGAGCGGCTGCCCATTCCCCTGTTTGCGCGTGTTATCTCACATTTAATTGCTGTTTTAAATCAGCAAATCATTAACCTTGGCTATTAATAAGTTTGCGAAAAAGTGAAGATTCAAAGCGGTCTCGGCGATTTTTACCTCATTCCCCATGACAACTGGCAAAAGATTGTGCTAGTTTGGCTGCACAAACGTACACACAGGGATGTAAAGATGCTGAAAGTTAACGAGTATTTCGACGGAAATGTAAAATCCATCGGTTTCGAACAAAAAGGCGAGAAATCAACCGTCGGGGTGATGAACGCCGGTGACTACCTGTTCAACACCGCCGCCCCCGAACGGATGACAGTGATCAAGGGCGCCCTCACCATCCAGCTGGCTGATGAAGATGAGTGGCACACCTACAGCCAGGGTGAATCCTTCCTGGTGGCCGGTCACTCTTCCTTCAAACTGGAAGTGAAAACCCCCACCGCCTACCTGTGCGAATTTCTCGACTGATCAGGCCGGTTGAAGGGGCCCCCCCCTTCAACCTTATTGGCCACCCCAGCCCCATTATCTGTGTCCATGTCACAGCACCGCACATCCCCGCTTCCTATCCATGGCAAAAATCCTAGAATAAACAGACATAAACCATCACCGGATTGATGTCATGATCAGCGTGTTTGACCTGTTTTCCATCGGAATTGGCCCCTCCTCTTCCCATACCGTCGGCCCCATGCGTGCCTCTTATGCCTTCGTCCAGCAGCTCAAGCTGCAAGGCCATCTGCCACAGGTCACGCGGGTCGAAGTGGAGTGTTACGGCTCGCTGGGCCAGACCGGCAAAGGGCACGGTACCGGCAAGGCAATCATTCTAGGGTTATCGGGCTTTGAACCGGAATCGGTCGATATCGATGCGATTCCCGCCATTCTGGCTCGAGTGGAAAAGGAGCAGAGCCTGCCGCTGGCAGGCGAGCAACCAAGCCATTTTCCGCGCACCGGTGCCATCATCTTCAACCGCCGCAAGACCCTGCCGGCCCACACCAACGGCATGACTCTGCGGGCCTTTGATAAAGAGGAAAACCTGCGCTTCAGCCAGACCTACTACTCCATCGGGGGAGGCTTCATCATTGAAGAGAGCCACTTTGCCACCGCCAAAGAAGAGGCCGCCAAGTCCGATGCCGAACATCCTGTCCCCTACCCGTTCGACAGCGGCGCCCAACTGCTGGCCCACTGTCAGGAGAGCGGCCTCTCCATCTCGGGGCTGATCCTGGCCAACGAGCGGGTCTTTCGCAGCGATGAGCAGATAAAAGCGGGGCTGCGCAAGATCTGGCAGGCGATGCAGGGCTGCGTCGAGCGAGGCTGCAAAAGCGAAGGGGTGCTGCCGGGCGGCCTCAAGGTTCGGCGCCGCGCCCCGGGGCTGTTCCGCCAGTTAAGCTGCGAGACCAACTTCAACAAGGATCCGCTGATGGTGATGGAGTGGGTCGATCTCTTTGCGCTGGCGGTCAACGAAGAGAACGCCGCCGGTGGCCGGGTGGTGACCGCCCCCACCAATGGCGCCGCGGGCATCATTCCCGCCGTGCTGCACTACTACGATCGCTTCGTTCACAAGGTGGATGACGAGACGCTGATCCGCTACTTCCTCACCGCGGCTGCCATCGGCATCTTATATAAGAAGAACGCCTCCCTCTCCGGGGCCGAAGTGGGCTGTCAGGGTGAAGTTGGGGTTGCCTGCTCCATGGCGGCTGGCGCGCTGACCGAACTGCTGGGGGGTAGTCCGGCCATGGTGGAGAACGCCGCCGAAATAGGCATGGAGCACAATCTCGGCCTCACCTGCGATCCCATCGGCGGACTGGTGCAGGTGCCCTGCATCGAGCGCAACGCCATGGGGGCGGTCAAGGCGATCAATGCCGCCCGCCTCGCCCTGCGCGGCACCGGTGAGCACAAGGTGTCGCTCGACAAGGTGATCAAGACCATGTGGGAGACCGGCAACGACATGAAGACCAAATACAAGGAGACGGCCCGTGGCGGCCTCGCCGTTAACATTACCGAATGTTAAAAAACGGCAAATGACTCCATTTGGTTCCGAAATGCCCGGCATCGCCGGGTATTTTTATGGGCAAACGCTTAACAAAATGGATAAGCACAAAAATAAATTTTATACTCGCGCCTCAGATTCAACAAAAATAGATCTATTTCAACTTTTTTTAGGTCTGGAGCCGTTACACTACGGTTATCTGGTTCTGTGACCTGCGCTGACAAGCGCGTTCCATGGATCTCCCAAATTTCTGTGAGTGGGCATGCCGCCCCCTTCTACCCTGAGGTAATAGTGACATGATCAGCGTTTTTGATATCTTCAAAATCGGTGTAGGCCCCTCTTCTTCCCACACTGTTGGCCCGATGAAAGCGGCCAAACAGTTTGTTGACGAGCTGCGCGCGGGCGGCAAGATCCGCGATGTAACCCGGATCAATGTCGACGTCTACGGCTCCCTCTCCTGGACTGGCAAAGGCCACCATACCGACACTGCCATCATCATGGGCCTGGCTGGCAACCTGCCGGAAAATGTCGATATCGATGCCATCCCCGAGTTTATCTCCCGTGTTGAACAGACCGAGCGCCTGCCGATCGGCCTGCACTGCCACACCGTCAGCTTCCCGCGCGACGCCATGGTATTCCACGACGAAGCCCTGCCGCTGCACGAAAACGGCATGAAGCTGACCGCCCTGATTGAAGATGAAGTGGTTTACAGCAAGACCTACTACTCCATCGGTGGTGGTTTCATCGTTGACGAAGAGAACTTCGGCAAGGCTGACAGCGGCGACATGTCCGTACGCTATCCGTTCAAGAGCGCCGCCGAGCTGGTTGCCCATTGCAGCCAGACCGGTCTCTCCATCTCTGCCCTGATGATGGAAAACGAGAAGTGCTTCAACACTCCGGAAGAGATCTACAAGAAGTTCGGCAAGATCTGGAACACCATGCGCGAAGGTATCGAGCGCGGCTGCCGTACCGAAGGCGTTCTCTCCGGCCCGCTGCGTGTACCCCGTCGTGCCGCACCGCTCTACCGTCAGCTCAACACCAACGAGAACCTCTCGAGTGACCCGATGAACATCGTTGACTGGGTCAACATGTTCGCTCTGGCGGTGAGTGAAGAGAACGCTGCCGGTGGCCGCGTGGTCACTGCCCCGACCAACGGCGCTGCCGGTATCATCCCGGCCGTACTGGCCTACTACGACAAGTTCATCCAGCCGGTTGGCCGCGACGAGTACACCCGCTTCTATCTGGCTGCCGGTGCCGTCGGCATCCTCTACAAGATGAACGCCTCCATCTCCGGCGCCGAAGTAGGCTGTCAGGGTGAAGTGGGTGTCTCCTGCTCCATGGCCGCTGCCGGTCTGACCGAGCTGATGGGCGGTAGCCCGGAGCACGTCTGCGAAGCTGCCGAGATCGGCATGGAACACAACCTGGGTCTGACCTGTGATCCGGTTGCCGGTCAGGTACAGGTGCCTTGCATCGAGCGTAACGCCATCGCAGCCATGAAGGCTGTCAACGCCTCCCGTATGGCCCTGCGTCGTACCTCCAAGCCGCGCGTCTCTCTGGACAAGGTGATCGAGACCATGTACATCACCGGCAAGGACATGGACTCCAAGTACCGTGAAACCTCCCGTGGTGGTCTGGCCATCAAGGTGATGCAGGTTGCTTGCGAATAAATAAGGGTTGCGACCCTCATCTGAACAAAGGCGGGATATCCCGCCTTTTTTATTGCCCGAATGGGATGCCGGGCACTTATAACGGCATACCGACCATTTCACTGTAGGGCGTTGCTGATATACCCCTGCTACGCCACCGCAATGTGGATTGCCTTGTCTAAATGCCTCTCTAATTACATACCTTGATTAACTCGTCTCAATGGATTGGAAGCGACGTTCTGCCCCTGCCACGCTTTCACAACTAATTGATATCAAGATGGCCCCTCAGCTCAATATCCTCCCCTTTGGGCATACCCTTGCCTGGCAAAATGCGGTTACCGCTCACCCTGCGGATATCACGCCGCCACTTTGATTTCCACCTATGTGGCACTTTCGTGATCAGGGCAAACAATCAAGCACACAAACAGTGGGTTAGCTCATCATTTTGGCCACAGCACATCGCGCAAACTGGTTTTAGCACAGTTATCATCGCCCTCTTTGCGCCCCATTTGATGGATAACTCATCGCGCAGTGGAGACAAAAAAAGCGCCCAAGGAAGAGGCTGAAAATAATCGATGAATGGGCCAATAGCCGTTGGAATGGCGGATATGAGTGCGCGCTACTCGCTATTTTTGTGAGCGCCAGCAAAGGTTGACGATATGGTGTTGGGAGCAGATTGACTTTCTATTTAAACAGCGAAAAGTGAATATCACCAAAGGGAGGGTTTAATTTGGCCAAATCCTGTCACGGGATTATCGCAGGCCACCTCTCCGGGGCCGGAATGCGTCATGCAGAGTCACAAAGAATTAGCCCCGCTGGGCAGAACGCACCACGGGGCTGGATATTCAGGATGGCTTTTTCAGGCTGGCCTTGTGCTGCTCCAGCAAATTCTCGGGAGGCGGCGGCACCTGCAGGTAGAACCCCTGGTTGGTCAGCGCGGCCATCACCTTGCCGACATCAGCCAGCCCCAAGGGCTTGGCCGGATCCAGCTTGGTCATCAACACCAGCTCGGGACGCCCGAATGCGCTCAGCAGTGGCTCGGGAACGCGGGAGAAATCCTCTCTTTTTTCAACAAAAAGGTAGGTCTCGGCTTTTTTGCGACTTTTATAGACTGCACACAACATGGAAATTGATATAATCCGACGAGTTTATTGCCTCTGATGGGGGCAAACTATAACATCAGGAATTGAATAACAATAACGGATTAGCATCTCTGCCTCGGGGAAGATTCATGGTTGAGCGCGATAACGAATTGAAAGGGACCACCTTCACTATTTCTGTGTTGCATATCAGCGATGGCGAGCCTGAGCGGATACGTCAGTTGTTGGCCGAAAAAGTGGCCCAGGCACCCTACTTTTTTAATTGCGCACCGCTGGTGATCAATGTTTCCCGACTGGAACATATTCCCGATTTCGAACAGCTCAAGGAGCTGGTGGAGTCCGAAGAGTTTGTGCTGGTCGGCATCACGGGGGCGCGCAGTGAAGAGATGAAGACAGCCGCCAAGGCGGTGGGACTAGCCGTGATGGCCTCGGGCAAGAGTCGCAAGAGCGAACCGGAACCCGAGCCTGCCCCCGCGCCAGCCGCCCCAGAGGTGGTTCCCGAGCCCGAACCCGTCCCCTTGATCCCGAGCAAGGTACATGTGGGACCGGTTCGTTCCGGCCAGCAGATTTATGCCGCCGGCACCTCGCTGGTGGTGCTGGGGTCCGTCAGTCCGGGAGCTGAAGTGCTCGCCGACGACAGCATTCATATTTATGGCACCCTGCGTGGCAGAGCCATTGCCGGTGCCCGGGGAAACACCCAGGCCCGGATCTATTGCCAGCAATTACAGGCCGAGCTGCTCTCCATCGCGGGCACATTCCAGCTGAGCGATGCACTGCCGGCAGGCCTGATCCAGCAACCGGTACACGTCCGGCTGGACAACGAACAACTCCGAATAGACCGTATCAAATAGAGTTACAAGGAAGCGAGAATGGCGCGAATCATAGTCGTTACATCGGGTAAAGGTGGCGTTGGCAAGACCACAACCAGTGCGGCCCTGAGCACCGGCTTAGCCCAGCGTGGTCACAAGACAGTGGTCATTGACTTTGACATCGGTCTGAGAAACCTGGATCTCATCATGGGCTGCGAGCGGCGCGTGGTGTATGACTTCGTCAACGTCATCAATGGGGAAGCAAACCTCAATCAGGCGCTGATCAAGGACAAACGCTCGGAAAATCTGTTTATCCTGCCCGCCTCCCAGACCCGGGACAAAGATGCCCTCACCCGTGAGGGGGTCGAGAAGATCCTGGATCAACTGGCGGAGATGAAGTTCGATTACATCGTCTGCGACTCCCCGGCGGGGATCGAGGCGGGCGCGCTGATGGCGCTCTATTTTGCCGACGAGGCGATCGTCACCACCAACCCGGAAGTCTCTTCCGTGCGTGACTCCGACCGCATCCTTGGCATCCTGGCCTCCAAGTCCCGCCGCGCCGAGCGTGGTGAAGACCCCATCAAGGAGCACCTGCTGCTGACCCGCTACTGCCCGACCCGCGTCAACCGCGGCGACATGCTGAGCGTGCAGGATGTGCAGGAGATCTTGGCCATCCCGCTGCTCGGGGTGATCCCGGAGTCCCAGGCGGTGCTGCGCGCCTCCAACTCCGGCGAACCGGTCATTCTGGACAAGGAGTCCGATGCAGGTCAGGCCTACGAAGATGCGGTGTCCCGCCTGCTGGGCGATGCCAAGGAATTTCGTTTTCTGGAAGAAGAGAAGAAGGGCTTCTTTAGCCGACTGTTCGGGAGTTAAACATGTCATTATTGGATTATTTTCGTTCCAACAAGAAACAGAACACCGCACAACTGGCCAAAGAGCGGTTGCAGATCATTGTTGCTCACGAGCGTTCATCCAGAGGGGGGCCGGATTACCTGCCCCAGCTCAAGCAGGACATCCTCGATGTGATCCGCAAATACGTCAACATTGATCCGGAGAAGATAACCGTCCAACTGGATCAGAAGAGTGATGAGCTGTCGGTACTGGAGCTCAACATCACCTTCGCCGATGACAAGAAGGGATGAGCTGACGCCCTATGCGTGACCCCTTCCCCCAATGAAGACCGGATCCTGTCACTGGATCCGGTTTTTTATTGGCACAAAAACAGGTCACAGCGGCTCGCATCATCTCGCCAAGGGGTCTGCCGACCGCTAGAATAGCGCCGCCCCGCAGGCTGTGATCTGCGTCGGCACCTTTTCTCTTTTCTGGAACAGACCGCTTATGTCTATGAATGACGAAATGCACAGCGTCGAGGAACTGCTCGATACCGCCCTCGAACTCTTTATGGAGCTGGCCTCTGACAACCTGCCGGAGCAGGAGATCGCCCGTTTCAATCAGGAGTTCAACGACCGCGGCCTGCTGGCCGAAACCGACCCGGCCGATGACTGGGAAGCGGACGTGGGTTTTGCGGTGAGCGACACCGACTATGCCGAGATCTGGGTCGGCCTTGGCAATGAAGAACAAGAGTATGAGCACCTGTTTGCCCGCATGCTGCTCTCCCGCCGTGTTGACGAGAAGTTCTGCCACATCGAATGGCTGCCCCAATAATTCCGGATCCCGATGATCCCAGCCATTATCAGTGGGAGTCTGACCCTGACTCTGTGGCCCCTGAGCGTCCATCTGCATCCCTTGGGCGCCGGGTGTTGAGGTGGGCAGGCAAGATCGCGCTGGCCGGGCTGCTCTGCTCGGTCGGCTCGGTCGCCTTGCTGCGTTTTATCGATCCGCCGATGTGGAGCTGGCGTATCGAGCGGGCCCTCTTTCCGCCCGCCAAGATCACCCAGGTACGCCATGAATGGGTAGACCTGGAGTCCATCTCCAAAGAGCTGCAACTGGCGGTGATCGCCGCCGAGGATCAGCGCTTTGCCGATCACAACGGCTTTGACATGGATGCCATCAACGCGGCGCTCAAGCACAACCAGCACAGCGAACGGGTACGCGGCGCCAGCACCCTCAGCCAGCAGACCGCCAAGAACCTCTTTATGTGGAGTGATCGCAGCTTCCTGCGCAAGGGGCTGGAGGCCTGGTTTACCCTACTGATGGAGCTGGGTTGGGACAAGGCCCGCATTCTCGAGGTCTATCTCAATATCGTGGAGTTCGGCCCCGGCATCTATGGCGCCGAAGCCGCGGCCCGTACCTACTTCGGCAAACCGGCCAGCCGCTTGACCCGCTACGAGTCATCCCTGCTGGCCGCCGCCCTGCCCAATCCGTGGCGTTATCGGGTCAAGCCCCCTTCACTCTATGTGCAGAAGCGCTCGGTCTGGATCCGCCGCCAAATGGGTCAACTGGGCCAGATCACCCTCAATCGGGTGCATCAGGCAGACTGATCCTCAGGGCTCATCGGGTTTCTCCGGTGGACCCAGATGACCGCCCACCGTCTCGCGGTGAAGCGGCAGATAGTGCCACCACCAGGCCTCGCGCCGTCGCTTGATCTGTTGCCGCCGTCCCCGCTGCTTCATCCCCTTACTCCCTGCCAGATGATCCGCGCCTTAACCATACTCCCCCAACGGCAACTTGGACAGGTCAGGCACGCCCGGCGCACTGGTCTGGCCGCCACAGCCAATAATTGTTACAGTAGCGAACCTCGATGTATCTGGAGTGATTTCATGGAACAGCGTACCCCGGATCAGCTGGTCGAATGGGCCTATGATCAGTTTCTTGAGCAGGCCGCCGATATGCTGGCCCCCGAACAAATAGTCGACATCACCCTGGAGTTTGAGCAGCGTGGCGCCGTGGAGGCGACTCTGCCCAATGCCGACTGGTCGACCGAGCTTGGTGAGCCGGTCGATATGGAGCGCTGGGTCGAAGTGTGGGTCGGTTTGCTGGATCATCAGGATGAGTTTGAGGTGATCTTCGCCACCTTCCTGCTGCCCCGTCTGTTGACCGAAGATCAAGTGCATGTGCGCTGGCATCGCCAGCAGCAGGCATAAAAAAGGCGCCATCGGCGCCTTTCTTGTTTCTGTATTCTCTTTTATTTCTGTTCTCTGCTAATCCTGCGCCGCGATGGCCTTGGCCAGACAGCGGCGGCACCAGCAAGCGCTGGCCTCCTGCATCGGCAATACCGGCAACTGGCTGCACCAGCACTGCGCAATAGTCTGACCGGCAGAGACGGCGCAATAGGCCGGTTCGCCACAACCCGGACAGCAGTGGGTGCTTTTCGAGCCATTCAGCTCGGCCATCACCGCCAGCTGGGCCTTGCTATCCATCGCCGACCAGTGGCCGATCTCGCTCAGGGTGCGGCCACAACCAAGGCAAAGCCCATCTTTCGCCTTGCAGAGGCCAACACAGGGGCTCGGCATCTTATTCGCTATCCACTGCCGAGTCGGTCTCTGTGGCCACCAGAGTGATGGCATTGTCTTCGATGACAATCTTGCCCTGCTTGTAGAGGCCGCCGATCGCCTTCTTGAAGGTACCCTTGCTCATGCTGAACAGCTTGTAGATGAGCTCGGGTTCGCTCTTGTCACCCACCGCCAGACTGCCGCCCTGCTTTTTCATCCGGCTCAGAATGCGTTCACCGGCGTCATCAACCCGCGCAAGACCCGGCTTTTGCAGGGTCAGATCGAGCTTGCCATCCTCGCGCACCTGCTTGACCCAGGCGGTTTGCGGCCGACCGGTCATCACCCGGCCAAACACTTCGTTCTTGAACAGCATGCCGGGATACTGACCGTTGACGATCACCTTGATGCCAAGGGGCGAGTGCTCGCCCGGCAGCGCGGTCACTTCGTCACCGACCTTGAAGTTACTGCCGGCCGGGGTCAGGAAACGCTCGATGCGGCTGGTGCCGACCATGCGCCCTTCGTTATCCAGTTGCAGACGCACCAGATAAACGTGGCCCACCTGCATCGGCTTGTTCTGCTCGCGGCTCGGCACAAACAGATCCTTTTTCATGCCCCAGTCGAGGAAAGCACCAATCTTGTTGGCATTGACCACTTTCAGACCGGCAAATTCGTCCACCATGGCAAATGGCTTGTCGGTGGTGATCACCGGTTCGCAATCGGCATCCAGATAGAGGAAGACCTGCACGCTATCCCCCTCTTTCACCCCTTCCGGCAGTTGACGCTTGGGCAGCAGCAGTTCACCGTACTCATCGGCCGCAAGCCAGGCGCCGCGATCTTCGAGTTCAACAACGGTGAGGGTGTTCATCTTGCCAATCTGTATCATGGTGCTCTCTTTTTTCATTACCCGGATGGGCCAACTGAACATGGCCCCTATGGGCGCGCATGTTACCTCAAGAGCGGTGATCCGGCCTAGTCCCCAAGCCACCACGAGCCGCCCTTTCGCCCCTATCTTATCCGCCAATGGTGATTAAATCGCCAAACAGGCGGCCATTTGCTGCAAATAACCCCACTTTTAGGTAGACTTCGCGGCTGTTCAAATCCAGAGGAACTGTCGATGAACCCATCCACTCGTACCCGCCATCTTAATCAATGGATCCAGAGCCACAGCGATCAGGACATGACCTACCCGGCCCTGCACGGTTTTCTCTGTGCCCGTCTGGTGGGGCCAGAGACCCCTGACTGGCAACGCCCGCTGACTGGTCTGCTGGAACAGGATGCCGAGTTGGATGAAAAAAGCGCAGAAGCCCTCAACCACCTGATCGCCGAACTGGAATCCCAAGCCGACGACGCCCAGCTGGCCCTGCCCAGCCAGTGCCGCCTGCCCAGCGATAACCCCGAGCAGGTGTTCGAACAGAGCCACCCCCTCGGTCAATGGTGTTATGGCTTCAGCATGGGTTTTGCCACCTGGCCCAAGCCGAAGGATTTGAACGACCCGACCACCCAGTACCGCTTCAGTCTGGCCGCCGAGCTGAGCCTGTTTCGCGACAAGCAGATGGCCCAGATGCTCTATAGCGCCGCCGCCAGCGAACTCCCCTTTGTCGAGTTCTGCAAACGCCAGCGCCAGAATATGAAAACCGCCCTCAACCAGTTGCTCAACCTCGACCAGTATCAGGCCGCCCCCAGCGCTGATGTGGCCCTCAATGGCGAGCAGGCCCAACAGTGGCAGACCTGGTTCGAGCTGGCCGACAGCTGCCGCGATCATCAGGCCCGCCTCGGCTGGTTCGAGAAGATCATCGCTGATGCCACTCCGCTCTTTGATGAAGCCTTCTGGCAGCAAATCGCCGGTCACGGCTGGAGTGCCCCCGAACTGCGCCCCCTGCTGGCCGCCAGAGCCGGCCGCGCCGACTGCCTGCTGCGCCTTGGCAAGCTGGGCGAGGCCAAAGCGGAGTATCTGGCGCTGCTGACAATCTGCGTGGCCGATGAGCTGGGTTGCCGCTACAACCTCTCCACCCTCTATGCACTGCAAGGGGATTGGCAGGCGCTGGCCGCCCTGCTGGTGCGCTTCGATGAAGCCTCCAGCTGGTTGCTCTATAACAAAGCGCTGATGGTCTTTGCTACCGAGGGTGCCGAGGCAGCCAAGCCCCATCTGCTGGTCGCCATCGAGGCCAACCCGCACATTCCGGCCTGCCTGCTGGGTCAGCGCAAGCTGCCCAAACAGGAGCCACAAAGCTGGCAAGCGGGCAGCCGCGACGAGGCCGCGCTCTACGCTATCCACACTCGCGAGGCCTGGCTCAAGCAGAACGCCCTCATCTGGTTGCGTAAAGGCTGAACAGCGTTGGCTTAAAATCCCGTCGGTCAGACCCGGTTTTTCCTTGAGGGCGTGCGCCACCGCACATTTCATCGCAACCGGGTCAGACAAATCAGCTTGAGTTTCGTATCATCAATGTCAAAGTATCAAAAGAAACTGCATCTGATGCAGCCGTCACAGCAGGGTGTAATATGTCAAAAATCATAGCGTTACTCGCTCACTACCCGCCCTATCAGTTGGTACATGCCGCCGAGATGCTACGGGATACCTTCGAACAGTTTTATGAACAGCGTTACCAGCTGACCGTGCCGCAATGGCGCCTGATGATGGTGCTCGGCCCCAACTACCCCATCAGCCAGAAAGAGCTGGTCGAGGCGAGCGGCATGGACAAGGTGCGCATCTCCCGCGAGATCCGCCGTCTGGTCGAAAAAGGGATCATCTTTACCGAGAGCAGCGAGCAGGACAAACGCATCAGCCTGGTCTCCCTCACCAATGCCGGGCTCGCCCTCTTCCTGCAGCTCAAGAGTGAAGCGGGCAGCTGGCAACATACCCTGACAGACTATTTGCCTAGCGAATCCCGCGAGGCGATCCGCCAGCATCTGCACAGCGTCAGCGCCGCCATCGAGCAGCTGCAATCACTGGATCGGGAGAAATAATCATGGATTTGAAAAAGTTTGCCACCATGGACATCAACATGCTGCTGAGCGTCGTCAATATGCAGCTGCGTGATCGCTATGACGATCTGGATGATCTCTGCAAAGCGCAGGAGATCGATCAGGCGGCACTGGAAGCGCGGCTCGCCAGCGGCGATTTTCACTATCAGCCAGAGCAAAAGCAGTTCAGATAAAGAGAGCTAGCGGGATCGGGATCACAGCGCCAGTGATGGCGCTGGCTCTGCGGTAAAAACCTGATATGGTCTGAAGAGCCCCAACAGGGTGATGCACGGATACATCACCCTGTCACAAGAGGGCATTAAAATCGTTTCAGGTGAGCAAACCAAGGATGACCCCATGATATTGATGACCCGCCAGAGCCTGTTGATCACGCTCTGTACCCTGTTGATGATCAGCCTCTTCACGCCCCACTTGCCGCAAAGTACCGAACAGTGGCTGACCACCCTCTTGCTTGGCCTGCTGGTCATGGTGGCATTGCTGCTGGTGCGTGGTTGTCGCCGCTTTATGATGGAGTAGTGACTCCGCCAGAGCGTCTATACCGACCGCTTGCCGCGATACTCTCTGTAGCATTACGGTCTTGTCGCAATCACACCAAGCCAAAAAAACAAACGCAGCCTGATGGCTGCGTTCTTGTATCTCGCAGGGCAACCCCTTGAAGAGATAACCCCTGACGGGATAGATAGCCCTTATAGAAGAGAGCCCTTAGATAGCCAGAGCCTCAAGCTGCGCTTTAGCCGCTTCCATCCCCTTGCTCTGGGCATCCGGGCCCATCCCCATCCCTTCGGCGTAGATGAAATCCACCTCTTTGATACCGATGAAACCTAGCACGGTACGCATGTAGGGAGTGACCAGATCGGTGGCGCTACCAACGTGCATGCCGCCGCGAGGGCTGATCACCAGCGCACGGGTATTTTCAACCAGACCGACCGGACCGGTCTCGGTATAGCGGAAGGTGACGCCGGCACGGGCAACCAGATCGATCCAGTTCTTCAGCTGGGTCGGGATGTTGAAGTTGTACATGGGGGCCGCAATCACCACCAAGTCGCTCGCTTTGAGTTCGGCGATCAGCTCGTCGGACTGGGCGATCACCGCCAGTTGACGCTCATTGAGGTTGTCACCACCGCGCAGGCCGGAGGCCAGCTCGCCATCCAGCACCGGCAGGTTGAGGGCAGCCAGATCACGTACGGTGACGACATCATCCTGATGGTCAGCCAGGAAGCCGTCGATCAGGGCGTTGGATTGGGAATATTGACCCAGGATGCTGGATTTGAGAACGAGGATATTGGCCATGGTGAAACTCCATTTGGTTGTCGGTTGAACAGCTGCGCTGTCGATGGAGGTCACTCTAAACATTGCGCTTCTTTGCTGATAGCGAAAATAGATGCTCAACTTGTTCAAAATTTTTGATGAAAGGCCACTTCCTCGCCAGCCAGCCACGCGGCCACGCCTCAACCCTTGGCAGAACAAACGATTGCCGTTATGATCCGCCGCACTTTTTTCCAGCGACCCGGATCCCATGATACCCTCGCGCAGGCACTCTCCTCTGGCCGGTGCAGTCTGGATGATGGTGGCAGGACTCTGCTTCGCCGCCGTCAACAGCCTGAGCCAGTATGTCAGCTTCAAGCTTGGCCTCCCATCGACCCAAGTCGCTTTTCATCAATACCTGATCGCCCTGATCTGCCTGCTGCCCTGGCTGGTTCGTCATGGCCTGCGCCAATCCCTGATGACCAATCAGTTCCGGTTGCACCTGTTGCGGGTATTGCTGGCAGTGATCGGCATCCAGCTCTGGCTCTGGGCACTGGCGTACCCCGTCCCCATCTGGCAGGGGATCGCCCTGCTGATGACCTCACCGCTGTTTGCCACCCTGGGCTCCGCCCTGCTGCTCAAGGAGCAGGTGAGCCGCGCCCGCATTCTGGCCACCCTGGCGGGCTTTGCCGGCGCCATGCTGATCCTCGCCCCCTGGACTGACGAATTCAACTGGGCCTCCCTGCTGCCGGTGGCGGCGGCGCTGTTCTGGGCAGGTTACTCCCTGATGGTGCGCTATCAGGCAGCCAACGAATCATCCCACACCATAGTGGTGTATCTGCTTATCTTCAGTACCCCGTTCAACGTCATGCTGGCCCTGCCGGAGTGGCAGTGGCCAAGCGAGAGCCAATGGCTGCTGGTAGCCGCCTCCGGCGTACTGACGGCACTGGCCCAGATGTCCATCGCTCGCGCCTACAGCGTGGCGGAGGCCTCCTTCGTACAACCTTTCGATTTTGCCAAGCTGCCGATGAACGTGCTGGCGGGCTGGCTGGTATTTGGCTGGGCGCCCCCAGGCCGTCTGTGGCTTGGCGCCGCCATCATCATTGGCGCCATTACCTTGCTGACCCATCTGGAGCAGCGCGCTCACAAACCCGTTTCCTGAGGTACGCCATGCGTGCCTCTTTTTTTGTCCGCTATTCGTGCGATAGCGATCATCAACAATGACCATCGACATCAGGAGAGATCGTATGTTTGGAACCGCAACCCGCCCCGGCGCCACCCGTGCCCTGCTGCTGGGCTCCGGCGAACTTGGCAAAGAGGTCGCCATCGAGTTGCAACGGTTCGGGATCGAAGTGATCGCCGCCGACCGCTATGCCAACGCCCCCGCAATGCAGGTGGCCCACGCAGCCCACGTGCTGGACATGCTCGATGGCAACGCCCTGCGTGCCCTGGTTGCCGAGGTTAAACCCGACCTCATCATCCCCGAGATTGAAGCGATTGCCACCGATACCCTTGCTGCCCTTGAGCAAGAAGGGGTCAAGGTAGTGCCCAACGCCCGCGCTACCCAGCTCACCATGAACCGGGAAGGGATCCGCCGCCTCGCCGCCGAGACCCTGGGTCTGCCCACCTCCCCCTACCGCTTTGCCCAGAGCAAGGAGGAGTTTGTCGCCGCAGTCGAGGCTATCGGCCTGCCCTGCGTGGTGAAACCTGTGATGAGTTCGTCCGGCAAGGGGCAGAGTGTACTGCGCGATCTCGCCAAGCTGGATGAGAGCTGGACATACGCCCAGGAGGGTGGCCGCGCCGGTCGTGGCAAGGTGATCGTCGAGGGCTTCGTTCCCTTCGAGTACGAGATCACCCTGCTCACGGTACGCGCCGTCGATGGCATTCACTTCTGCGACCCTATCGGCCACCGGCAGGAAGATGGCGACTACCGCGAATCCTGGCAGCCACAGGTGATGAGCGAGCTGGCGCTGGCCCGCTCCAAAGAGGTGGCCGCCAAGGTGGTCGAGGCCCTCGGTGGTTACGGCCTGTTCGGAGTCGAGCTCTTTATAAAAGGCGATGAAGTGTGGTTCAGCGAGGTATCGCCGCGTCCCCACGATACCGGCATGGTGACCCTGATCTCCCAGGATCTCTCCGAGTTCGCCCTGCACGTGCGCGCCATTCTGGGGCTGCCGGTCGGCACCATCACCCAGTACGGGCCGAGCGCCTCTGCCGTGGTGCTGCGCGAAGGGCACAGCCAGAATATCCGCTATCAGGGGATTGGTGAGGCATTGGCGCTGGTGCCGGGTGCCCAGCTGCGGCTGTTTGGCAAGCCGGAGATCGCCGGTCGCCGCCGTCTTGGCGTGGCGCTGGCCCGCGCAGAGGATTGCCAGGATGCGGTAGAGAAAGCCAAAGCCGTGGCCGCCAAGGTCGAAGTACTGTTCTAAGTGCTTTTTTGCCACAGCAAAACAAACGTTTGCCGATGTGATCGGGCGCAAGGGGCATGGCAATGCCCCTTTTGCATTTCCCCGTCAGGCTTATAATCCCCTCTTCAAATTTGTCAGGAGTACAAGATGTTAGCTGCCGTGATCTTCGATATGGATGGTGTTCTGATCGACTCGGAACCCTTTTGGCAACGGGCCCAAATCGCCGTTTTCTCCGAACTGGGTCACCCCCACACCGTTGAGGATTGTGAATCGACCATAGGCGTGCGCATCGATCAGCTGGTTGCCCACTGGTATCGCCTGCGCCCGTGGAGCGGCCCAACTCAGGAAGAGGTAGTACAGCGCATTCTGGATCGGGTCAACGCCCTGATCCTCTCCGAAGGTCAGGCCAAAGCAGGTGTGCTGGAAGCGCTCGACCTTATCGAGGCCCGCGGGCTGAAAGTGGGTCTGGCTACCTCATCACCCTTTGCGATGGTAGAAGCGGTGCTCGGCAAACTTGGCATTCGCGATCGCTTTATGGCGGTTCACTCCGCTGAAGTAGAGCGTTTCGGCAAACCGCACCCGGATGTCTACATCCACGCCGCCGAAAAGCTGGGAGTGGAACCGGTACACTGTCTGGCCATCGAAGATAGCTTTACCGGTCTGCTGGCGGCCAAGGCGGCCTCCATGACCGCGTTGATCGTGCCGGATCCCGCTTTAGTGGGTGACCCACGCTTGGCCATCGCCAACTACCAGCTCGGCTCGCTGGCCGAGCTCAATGCCGACATGTTGGCCAGCTGGGTCAAGTAGCGCCTATCGACGCCTTGTTGCGCTCGCGTTCTCATACCCGCAGGGGGCTCCTGCCCCCTGTGATTGCCAAACAACCGTTGGCAATTTCCCTCTTTTCACCTGTCATTCTCAACCAGATTGTTCCTCTCGCACACGACCAGTCCAACCGGTTGCACCTTGCCATCCCTCAGCCTTGATCTCTGTCATAAACGTGCGTTTGCTCGCGGTTAACCCCCTGCAGCCCGACTAGAATCAGGGTAGATAGGCGGCCTGAGGGCCCGAGGAGGTTATCATGATCGAGTACACCAGCAAGCGCATCGTCTGCCCCCACTGCGGTCACCATACCCGGGTCGAGCTGGATGCCAGCCAGGGTGATCAGGAGTTTTACGAAGATTGCATGGCCTGTTGCAATCCAATCCACCTGCGGCTGCATCGGGATGAGGAACGCGACCGTCTGCAGCTCTTTGTGGATGCCGACGACGAGCAACTGTTTTGATTGCGAGTCACAAAATGTCGAGCAGGGCATTGTTGCCTAACTCAGCCAGCAAGTCATGACTTCCGAAGCCCCATGTGCTGCTACAACACTTGGGGCTTCTTTACAGGCAGAGCAAGGAGTTCCGTTTGTTTATCGCACTCATATGCGCCACCACTTCTCCTACCTGACCGTTGCATTTCCTGAGAATGCTATTTCCTGCCAGCAACTGCTTGAACCGGTAAATTACCGTCACTGCCAACGGGCGATGGTGCTTCCCCTCCCTAATATCTTCTTTCGGTGCACCACTCTCTCCGTTTGCACCGCCTCATTCCTCGTATGCTCCTTTACCTATACCCCCGTATTTTAACGAGGAGGAATAGAGACTGATGCCCATGATGGTCGTGGTAAAACCAGTTGTTCATGACCTCGTTATCAACCCAGCAGGTGAGCCAGCTCTCGCTTGGTCGGCACGCGAGGCTCTCTCTCGGGTTGAAAGCCAACATGTTCGATACGTAATTTCGACTTCGGAGAGCCACCCATGAGATTACGTCGCATACAAAAACTCAGAATGGACTTTAACCTGCGCAATAAATGCCCTGCGTTTTTCGGCTTTTTCTTGCCAATCTTATCAAACCACTCCAGCCAGCTCGAAAACGGGATCTGTTCCACCGGAATACCAATAAACAGAGGTTCGAAATAGCGCTGCATGGTATGCTCATAGAGCATGACCGTACGAGGCCGCAGCTTGGGCAAATGGTGCTCACGAAAATGCTCGCAGCACTGTTTCAGGGTGACATCATGCTTCTGGTGGAGTTTATCCCAAAAAACTCTGGGATGTTCATTACGTTCAAGAGCGCCACGGATAGCAGGGATCAACGCCCTGGCATCAGCGAGTTTAAGGTCGGGATAGCGTCCAATTTTGAGTCTCGCCGCTTTTCCTTGCCAGCGATAGCGATATTGCCACGAGATGGTGCCTCGCTCGGTGATCCGAGCTGACAATCCATCACGGTCTGACAATTCCGTCTTGCCAAAGTAGGGCTTACCATAGAGGGCCCGTAGCTTCGTATCAGTAAGTGGCATATGACTCTCATGTGACTGGTTATCTGATTTTTCACTGACACATTAACGCGTCCTAACGTGTACACAGATATGTACCAAACTGGTCTGGAACGGACTGAATCAAGATCGGACAAAGTGAGACAATCTGAGATAACACCTCGTATAACGACTTGTTTTTCAAACATATAGACACAATTCAGAACCACGTAATGAACCAGCAGACAAATCCTACCTTCTATTTTCACGACTACGAAACCTTCGGCATCAGCCCCGCCAAGGACAGGCCGTCGCAGTTTGCCGGTATTCGTACCGATGCGGATTTCAACATCATTGGCGAGCCGCTGGTCATCTATTGCAAGCCTCCGGCAGACTACCTGCCGGATCCGGAGGCGTGCCTGATTACCGGTATCACGCCGCAAAAGGCGATGAAGGATGGGCTGTGCGAGGCGGATTTCATTCGCCAGATCCACGAGCAGTTCGCCACGCCGAATACCTGTGTGCTTGGCTACAACAGCATCCGCTTCGATGATGAGGTGACCCGCTACACCCTCTATCGCAACTTCTATGACCCCTATGCCTACAGCTGGCAGAACGGCAACTCCCGCTGGGATATTCTCGACATGCTGCGAGCCTGCTATGCCCTGCGGCCGGAGGGGATCGAGTGGGCGTTTGACGATGAGGGCAAGCCGAGTTTCCGGCTGGAGAAGCTGACGGTCGCCAACGGCGTCGCCCACGCCAATGCTCACGATGCACTCTCGGACGTGCTGGCCACCATCGAGATGGCCAAGCTGGTGAAAAAAGCCCAACCCAAGCTGTTTGGTTATCTCTTTGATCTGCGTAACAAAAACAAGGTGAAGGCGCTGATTGACGTGGTGACCATGAAGCCGCTGGTGCACGTCTCCGGCATGTTCTCCCCCTGGCAGGGTTGTGCAAGCTGGGTCTCGCCACTTGCCTGGCACCCCACCAACCAGAACGCGGTGATCATGGTGGATCTGACCCGTGACCCCACCCCGCTTATCGAGCTCACCAGCGAGGAGATCCGCGAGCGCCTCTATACCAAAAAAGAGGAGCTGGGGGATCTGGCGGGCATTCCGGTGAAACTGGTACACATCAACAAGTGCCCGGTACTGGCGCCGGCCGCCACCCTGACGGCGGAGCGCGCCGACGAGCTCGGCATCAATCGGGAGCAGTGCCGCAAGAGCCTGGATCTGCTGCGCGCCCACCCCGAAGTGCGGGAAAAACTGGTGGAAGTATTCAATCAGGAGTTCGCCGGCAGCAATGAGAGCGATCCCGATACCCAGCTCTACGCCGGATTCTTTGGCCATGGCGACAAGTCCACCATGGATCTGGTGCGTGCCACCCCCGCGGATCTGCTGGGTGAGCGGGAGTTCGCCTTTACCGACGTCCGGCTGCCGGAGATGCTGTTCCGCTACCGCGCCCGCAACTGGCCGCACACCTTGAGCGAAGCAGAGCAGAAACGCTGGCGCCTGCACTGCAGCGACTACTTCAGCCGTCGTCTGCCGGACTACGTGCCCCGTCTCGAGGCACTGGCCGAGCAGAACCAGAGTAACGAACGGAACTTTGCGATTCTTAAGAGTCTCTACCACTATCTGGAAGATTTATGAGTTGTGAGTAGTTTCACAATAAATTCTTCCCGCCCGTCCCCTTCTTCAGGTCATAATGACGAAGGGGATTTCCCCAAAAACCAATATCTTGCAGCATCCTGAGCGGATGTCTCCCAAGCAAGAGATCTCTTTGGCCGAACGGAAGCCATTTGCTGATGCCTCGTCACCACGCACTGCTCGGATTACTGGCCCTGCTGCCGCTGGCAGCCAACGCCGCATACCGGTTCGATGTGCCGGATTATCTTGCTCGCCTGCCCGAGCAGACCTATCGCATCGTAGAACAGAACTTCAATACCCTTTATCAGCAGACTGATTTCACTCCCCTGATCACCAACAGCTACTTCAACGGTTCCCATCTCTACAAGTTTGTCGGGGTACCGCTGGCCATCAGCGCACAGTCAGGTTTCCAGCTGGAGGTGTTTGGTCAGGTCTATAACCGCGCTTCGCAAGCCTATATGCACCTGAGCGAGGATATGTCCCTCTATCGGGTGATGCGGGTCGATCTGATGGGGAACCCCAATGATCAGCTGGCCATCGGTTTTGGTCTGGGGGTGCCCATCACCCCGTTGCTGACCCTCAAGGCGATCGCCTCCGGCAGTGACATCCCGGGCTATGGCTCCGCCAAATACGCCGTCGGTTTTGAGTGGCGTTACTGAAAAACGTGGCTGATAACCGCTGATTGAAACAATTCAGGCTCCGTGATGGAGCCTGAATTGTTTATGGTGACGCTGTGATCAGGTGTAGCGGATCACCCGCCCCTCGCCCCCTTGCAGGGTGACAGCCGTACCGACTGCCTGTCCCTGCCAAAAATCGGTTCCCCCCTCCGGCAGCAGAAACTCCTGTGGTTGCCCCTCCCAGTTGAACAGGCAGAGCAGAGTGCCGCCCTCGGGCAGGCTCACTTCGCCGCAGGCAAAATCCATCGACTCGAAGCGGGCAGAGGGTGCCCGGGCGGCGCAGAGCGCCAGCAGCTTGCACAGTTGCGCAGCCTGCTCCTCATCGAGATCTTGCAGCCGATCACCCGCCAGCATCATGCCGCCGCTCGCCACCAGTGCAGCCAGATGAAAACTGTATTCAGCCTGGCTCGCCTGCTGGGTCGGCAGATCGCGCAGACAGATGCAGTCGGGATCGAGGGCCCAGAGCTTGTCATTTTGCCAGGCGCGGCAGAAGGCCTCGCGGGCGATCTGGCGATAGCGGTGGCCATTGCGCTCCACGTCATCGCTCACCCGCATGCCGTGCACCAAGCCAAGGCTTGGCCAGATGGGGGCGTTGCAACCGAGCAGGAAGGCCCCTTCACCAGCACCACGCAGAATGGCCGCCATGCCGCGTCGATAGGCTTCAACCCGGGTGGCGGCCGGATCGTGGAAACGGCCACCGTGGATGGCGCCCCAGAAGTTGGCATCGAGCTTGAAGTAGTGGATGTCCCACTGCTCGCGCAGGGTACGAAACACCTGCTCAAGGTGCGCTTGCACCTCGGGGTGGGTACCGTCCAGCACATACCAGGGAGTACAACGCCAACCGCCATAGGTGACACGCTCGGAGGGGAGCGGCAGGCCGTCATCCCCCTTCACAAACCAGTCGGGGTGATCCTGAAACACCTGCGAACCGGGCTCTGCGATAAAGGGAGCGACCCAGAGGGCGGGCTCGCAGCCAGCCTGTTTGATCTCCGCAGCCAGTGTTGCCACTCCTTGCTCGAACTTGGCCGATGGAGTAAGCCAGTCGCCCATCTTGGCCTGATAGCCGTCGTCGATCTGCACATATCGCAGGGCCGGGAAACGCTCGGCACGCACCTGCAGGTTCTCGCGAATATCGGCAGCGCTCACCTCGGCGTAGTAGTGATACCAGGAGCACCAACCGCTCGGGCGATCACTCACCTTGCCGATCAGCGAGCCGTGCTCAGCCTCGATCAACCGTGCCAACTCAGCCAGCAAATCCTCGCGCTCCGCCCCTTCGAGGCAGATCAGCGCCTCGCTCTGCCAGTGCTCACCGGCTGCAAGTTTTCGCCCTTCGCAGTTCATCAGGATCTGCAGGCGACCATCAGGATAGAGGCGAAACTCCCCGCCAAAACGGTGGCAGCTGGCAAAGGCGAGCAGCAGCCACCCCTTGCCATGCTCCACCAGCAACAGGTTGTGAATGGTGTGATAGCCATTGTCATCGGTGATGCGATAAACGCTGGCATCGGGGCAACGGCCGACATGTTGCGGTGATTGCCAGCTACCCATGGTCTGGGCCAGCATCTGGAATCCTTCGCCATAGATGGCACTCTCCACCGGCAGGCCAAGCTTGCCGTCAAACAGCACCCAGCGCTCAACCGGGGTGGCATCAGGGCCAGTGTTGTCGAGTCGCACCCGACACAGGGGCCCTTCCCACTGGCGGGTTTGCAGCAGATGGGGTGGCAACGCAGTATCGTTCGCCAACTGGCGAACTCGGGACAAGAGGGATGTCATCACTACTCCTTGTAGTTCGAAAAGGGTTCTATCAGGCACTTTTCAAAAAATGCCAATCAAATCAGCTTCAAATGAACTGATTTCAGTTGTTATTGTTTTAATGCTGCGACCCGCCCTCTCTGGTAAACTGCGGTTTTTCTTCCCAGTCGATGAGGTTCACGTGATCGCGCAACGCGCCTTGCTGTACTTTCGTGACTTTATGGTCATCGTCGCCTGCCTGCTGGCAGGCAAAGCCGTGGCAGCCATCCTGCCTTTCGCCTTTCCCGGCAGCATCATCGGCATGCTGCTGCTGTTTGTGCTGCTCTCCCTGCAACTGATCAAGCTGCACTGGGTTGAGCTGGGGGCAGGCTTGCTGCTGCGCCACATGGGTGTGCTGTTCGTGCCGGTTGCGGTCGGACTGGTGGCCTGGCTTGAGCCCCTGCGCCAATCCTTCGGCGTCATCATGCTCTGCATCGTGCTCGGGATCGTCCTGATCCTCGCCACCGTCGGTCGGCTCTACCAGAGGATGAACAAATGATCTTCTGGCTCGCAATTCCCCTGACCCTGGCGCTCTATTTCGCCACCCGCGCCCTCTATCGACGCCTGCCCTGGCCCATCATCAATCCGGTGCTGGTGCCGACTGCGGTGATCATTGGCCTGCTGCTCTGGCTCGATCTGCCCCTTGAGCAGTACGAGCGCGGCAGCAGCCCCATTACCATGCTGCTGGAGCCCGCCGTGGTGGCGCTGGCGCTACCGCTCTATCAGCAGGCGCGCCAGATCCAGGCCAAGCTCAAGCCTATCCTAATCTGTACCCTCGCCTCCGTCTTGATCTCGGTGTGCACAACTCTGCTGATCGGTCATTTTATGGGCACAGATCCGGCACTGCTCGCTTCGCTTGCCACCAAATCGATTACCACCCCGCTCGCCATGAGCGTCAGCCAGTCCATCGGCGGCATTCCCGCCATCGCGGCCGCCGTGGTGGTGGTGGTGGGGATTGTCGGTGCCCTGATCGGCTACCCGCTGCTCAAACTGCTGAAAGTGACCGACCCGGAAGCTCAAGGGCTCGCCATGGGGGCCTGTGCCCACGCCATCGGCACCGCCACCTCCGCCGAGAAGGGGATCACCCAGGGCGCCTTTGCATCGCTCGCCATGGTGGTGTGCGGCATTCTCACCGCTGCCGTCGCTCCCCTCCTCTTTGCCATCTATCACTGGCTCACCTGACCGATGATTAGCCACCCCGACAGCTCTGCAGCGCTGTCGGGGTGCGACCTGCCGCACAATTTGCACAAGACAAACGTTTCCATTACCATCCCCCTCCGTTTGCCCGTCAGGGCGTGAGCCTGCTCACACATTTACCCGAGCTTGCTCCCTACAATGGCCGCCCAATTGGCCTTTGAGGACACACTATGCATCCCCGTTTTGCCAAGCCATTCGATACCCTCTCTGCCCCGCTCAAAGCAGCCGTGCAGCCCATGCTGGATAGTGCCGACTTCAACGCCCGCTTCACGCCGGAGCAAGTCGCCACCCTGAAAGCCGCCACAGGTCTCGATGATCGCGCCCTGCGCCTCGCCCTGTTGCCGCTGGCTGCCGCCTGCTCGGTAGCCCCCATCTCCAAGTTTTATGTCGGTGCCATCGCCTGTGGCCTGAGCGGCACTTGGTACTTCGGCGCCAACATGGAGTTTGCGGGGCAAGGTCTGTTCCACTCGGTCCACGCCGAGCAGTCCGCCATCTCCAACGCCTGGCTGGGTGGCGAGACCGGGATCTCTGAAATCACCGTCAACTACACCCCTTGTGGCCACTGCCGTCAGTTCATGAACGAGCTGAGCACCGCTAAGATCCTGAAAGTCTCTCTGCCCGATGACCTGAGCGCCCTGCAATCCTTCCTGCCCCACTCGTTTGGCCCAGCGGATCTCGACATCACTGATGCGCTGATGAGCCCGCAGGATCACGCAGAGCTTGAGCTTCAAAGCGAAGACCCGCTGTGGCAGGCCGCGCTGGCCGCCGCCCGTCAAAGCTACGCCCCCTATAGCCAGGGCTATGCCGCGGTGGCGCTGCAGTTTGCCGATGGCCGCATCTTCTCTGGCCGCTACGCCGAGAACGCCGCCTTCAACCCCAGCCTGCCGCCGATGCAGATGGCCTGCGCCCATGCGGTGCTTAACGGCGAAGATCTCGCCACCATCCGCCGCGCCGTGCTGCTGGAGAATAAAAACGGCCAGATCAGCCAGCGTGACTCCGCCCAGTCCACCCTCAAGGCGCTGGGCTCGGTCGAGCTGGAGTATCAGGCGGTCTGATCCAGTTTGCTTCGATAAACGAAAGCCCCCGCACCTTGGTGCGGGGGCTTTTTACTTGGCTGTTTAACCGGGAACTGCTCTTAGTCTTCACAGCTTGGCGTGGTTGATCACCCCGTCTAACCGATTGCTGATCAGACCGGTTTCAGCCGCGCGGTGAAGTGGCGCAGCAGCGGCGGCTCGTAGTCAAAGGTGAGCCCGCGAATGTCGCTGGCCCGCGCTTTCACCGCGATCAGGCAGTCGGCCACATAGTCCATGTGATCCCGGGTGTAGACCCGGCGCGGAATGGTGAGACGCAACAGTTCAAAGTCCGCCGCCTCCTGCTTGCCGGTGGCGGGATCGCGCCCCAGCAGCAGGGAGCCAATCTCCACCCCGCGCACGCCCCCTTCCAGATAGAGCTCGCAAGCGAGCGCATGGGCGGGGAACTGCTCGGCCGGAATATGGGGCAGCAGCTTTTTGGCATCCACAAACACTGCATGACCGCCGGTGGGGGTCTGGATCGGGATCCCCGCCTCGGCCAGCCGCTCGCCGAGATAAGCCACCTGACTGATGCGGTAGGTGAGATACTCCTCATCCATCCCCTCCCGCAGGCCGATAGCGAGCGCCGCCATGTCCCGCCCGGCAAGGCCCCCGTATGTGACAAACCCCTCCATCGCCACGCAGCGCACCTGCACCGCGCGGAACAGGTCGAGATCCTCTTTAAAGCAGCAGAGCCCGCCGATATTGACCAACCCGTCCTTCTTGGCCGACATGGTGAAGATGTCCCCCAGCGCAAACATCTGGCGCACTATTTCCTTGATGCTGCACTTCGCATAAGCCGGATCCCGCTCCTTGATAAACCAGGCATTCTCGGCAAAGCGGGCAGCGTCGATCACCACCGGAATCTGGTGACGACGGGCCAGCGCCGAGACCGCCTCCATATTAGCCATGGAAACCGGCTGGCCACCGGCGCTGTTGCAGGTGACCGTGATGATGATACCGGCCACGTTGTCGGCCCCCATAGTCTCGATGGTGTCGCTCAGGCGAGGAAGATCAAAATCCCCCTTCCAGGCGTAGGGGGCCGTGGTATCGAGGGCTTTCGGGGTGAGCAGGTTGATGGCCCGCGCGCCAGCCAACTCCACATGGGCCTTGGTGGTGTCGAAGTGATAGTTGGAGATAAAGACAGGTGCCTTGCCCTTGCAGCGCTTGACCAGCTCGGGGAAGAGGATCTGCTCGGCCCCGCGCCCCTGGTGGGTGGGCATCACATGCTGGTAACCAAAAATGTCGCGCACCGTGCGCTCCAGCTCGACGAAGTTGCGGCTGCCCGCATAGGCCTCATCCCCCATCATGATGCCGGCCCACTGACGATCGGACATGGCACCGGTACCGCTGTCAGTCAGCAGATCGATATAGACATCTTCGGCCAGCAGCAGGAAGGGGTTCCAGCCAGCGGCCTCGAGGGCAGCACGACGCTCGGCTCCAGTGGTCTGTTTGATGGGCTCGACCATCTTGATACGAAACGGCTCGGGTATACGACGCATAAAAGACTCCTCACCGGCGCAAGGCCAGTGTGTTTGAAATCGGGATTGGCAAAGAGGCCGGGGCGATCAGGGTCGTCCGGCTGACAAATTCAAACGGCGGGTGCCGCCAATCAGCGGTGAGGAAAGTCGAAGGTGAGAATGGGATCCCGGGTATACCAGTGGGCGAGCAGGCAAGCTGCCCGGGGCGTAGCTGTCATGATTGGCATCACTCCCCTCCATATCGGTTGTAGACAGTCGATGGCCAATAAGATCCGTTGATGGATGCTGCCAACGGGCAGCCTCGCCATGTTAACGGCTGGTTAATTTGCAAACAAGGGGAGCACCGATGGGCTGTGCGCCCGCTCACAAAGTAGGCATCTGCGCGGCAAACCGGCTGTGAAGTTGATCCGCCCGCGCCCCCGGTTCGTTATTCTCCCTACCCACACGCCGCATCCCCCATCAGCCAGGGCCGGAAGCCATCATGCATCGCAAACCCCATCTGCCCGAGAAGATCTGCCCCGTCTGCCAGCGCCCCTTCAGCTGGCGACGCAAGTGGGCGCGCAGTTGGGAGGAAGTTCGCTACTGCAGCGAGCGCTGTCGACACGCTCGTCACTGCTGCTGCCAACATAACGGGGAGCCAGTGTGATGGAGCTGCGCCTGATTCTCGGCGATCAGCTGAATGCCGGTCACAGCTGGTTTCGCACCCCGGATCCGGCAATCTGCTATCTGATGGCGGAGCTGCGTCAGGAGACCGATTACTGCCGCCACCATCGTCAGAAGGTGCTGGCCTTCTTTGCCGCCATGCGCGCCTTCGCGGCAGCCCTCACCCAAGCGGGCCACCGCGTCTGTTACCTGACCCTCGATGAGAGTGCCCGCTGGCCCGACTTGCCCAGCCTGCTGGCAGCCCAAATCGCGGCGCATCAGGCCGACAGCTTTGCCTGGCAGAGCCCGGATGAGTGGCGCCTCGCCAGCCAGTTGAAAAGCTGGGCGGCGGGCCTTGCCATCCCTGCTACCGAGGTAGATAGCGAACATTTTCTCACCCCCCGTGATGGCTGGCAGCGCTATCCTCACAGCCGGATGGAGTTCTTCTACCGCGCCCTGCGCAAGCAATACAGGGTGCTGCTCGATGAGCGCGGCCAACCCCTTGGCGGGCGCTGGAATTTTGATGACGAGAACCGCGCCAAGCTGCCGGCGAGACAGCCCATCCCGGAACCCCTCACCTTTGCCAACAAGGTGAGCGAGATTGATGCCATGCTGACCCGCCACGGGGTCAGCACCATCGGCGAGGCAGATGCCAGCCAACTACCGTGGCCCATCACAAGGCGTCAGAGTCGCGATCTGCTGACCCATTTTCTCACCCACTGCCTGCCTCACTTTGGCCGCTATCAGGATGCCCTGAGCGAGCGGGGCTGGAGCCTGTTTCACAGCCGTCTGTCGTTTTCCCTCAACAGCAAGATGCTTCATCCGCTTGAGGTGATCCGCGCCGCCGAGACCCACTGGCAGGCCAATCAGGGCACTATCACGTTGGCGCAGGTAGAGGGTTTTATCCGCCAGATCCTCGGCTGGCGCGAGTTTGTCCGCGCCCTCTACTGGGAAAAGATGCCCGACTACCAGCAGACCAATTTTCTCGGGGCCAACCGGCCGCTGCCCGGTTTTTTCTGGAGCGGCGAAACCAAGATGGCCTGCGTGCGCCACGCCATCAACCAATCCCTTGAGCACGGCTACGCCCACCATATCCAGCGGCTGATGGTGACCGGCAATTTTGCCCTGCTGGCGGGGATCGACCCCGATGAGGTGGATCAGTGGTATCTCGGCATCTATGTGGATGCCATCGAGTGGGTGGAGCTGCCCAACACCCGCGGCATGAGCCAGTTTGCCGACGGTGGCCTGATGGGCAGCAAGCCCTACGCCAGCAGCGGCGCCTATCTCGAGCGGATGGGCCACTACTGCAAGGGGTGCCACTATCAGGTCAAAGCACGCCACGGCGACGGGAGCTGCCCCTTCAACAGCCTCTACTGGCACTTTCTTTGGCGCAATCGGGACAAACTGGGCGGCAATCCCCGCCTCGCCCTCCCCTATGCCAACTGGGATAGCCAAGCCGCCGAACAGCAGCAGGCCATTCTGGCGACGGCGGAGCAGTACCTGATCAAGCTGGAGCAGCTGTAAGTGGGCCATGCCCCTCACAACATCACAGCGCTTTACGCTGGAAATCAGGCACGTTATCGCACCAAACACCAGCCTGTGACAGGCAAGCAGACGGAGATCCCAATCCTGCGCAGAGCGGTTGAATATCCTGTGGCGGCTGATTATGGTGGTGGCCACATCAGGAGATCAGTCAAGGAAAGACGATATGGAGATAGTGGTTCTCGGTGGCGGCGTGATAGGGGTAACCAGCGCCTGGTATCTGGCCAAAGCGGGTCACAAGGTGACCCTGCTGGAGCGACAAGGTGGCGTCGCCCTTGAAACCAGCCATGCCAACGCCGGGCAGATATCCCCGGGTTATGCGGCCCCCTGGGCGGCCCCCGGCATTCCCCTCAAGGCCGCCAAGTGGATGCTGCAAAAGCATGCCCCCTTCACTGTGCGCCCCACTGCCGACCCCTTCCAGCTACGCTGGATGCTCAGAATGCTCGCCAACTGCACTCCGACCGCCTATGCCACCAACAAGGGGCGCATGGTGCGTCTGGCCGAATACAGTCGCGACTGTATGAAGCTGCTGCGCGACGAGCTGAGCATCGATTACGAAGGGCGCCAGCTCGGCACCCTGCAGCTGTTTCGCAGCCAGTCCCAGCTCGATGCCAGTCAACGCGATATCGAGGTGCTGGAGGAGTATGGCGTCCCCTACCAGTCGCTGGATGCCAGCGGCTGCGAAGCGGCAGAGCCTGCGCTGGCGCGGGTGCGTGGCAAAATCGTCGGCGGCTTGCGTCTGCCCGGCGACGAGACCGGCGACTGCTTCCGCTTCACCAAGGCACTTGCCTTTGAAGCCGAGAAGCTCGGGGTCAAGTTCGTCTTCAACTGCGACATCGACGAGATTGAGCAAGCCCGCGGCCGCGCCGTGGCGGTGCGGGCGGGCGAGCAGCGCTATCGCGCCGATGCCATCGTCTGTGCACTTGGCAGTTATGCCACCGGCTTTTTGCGGCCGCTGCTGCGCCCGCTCGGGCTGGAGCTACCTGTCTATCCGGTCAAGGGCTACTCCCTCACCCTGCCGATGATCAATGCCGAGGCCGCACCGCGCAGCACCGTGCTCGACGAGACCTACAAGGTGGCCATCACCCGCTTTGACGAGCGGATCCGGGTCGGCGGCATGGCGGAGCTGTCGGGCTACAACCTCGCTCTCAACCCCAGACGCCACGACACTCTGGCGATGGTGGTGGGCGATCTCTTTCCCGAAGGGGGCGATATCAGCCAAGCCGAGTTCTGGACCGGCCTGCGCCCCATGACGCCGGATGGCACCCCACTGGTGGGGCCAAGCCCCATTCCCGGCCTCTGGCTCAATACCGGCCACGGCACATTGGGCTGGACCATGGCGGCCGGTTCGGGTCAGCTGTTGTGCGATCTTATCAGCGGCAGCGAACCTGCCATCAGCGATGAGGGGTTGACCCTGGCCCGTTACGGCTAAGCGCCTACGCTGTCGGGCTGTTTCACTCGCCAACTGCGCCCCCAGACAACAGCAGAGGACGTTCTCGACCGCTTTATTGACAGGCCACCGCCATAAACGGTGGCCTTTTCGTCTGATGTTGACCTTCTCCCTCCCCGTCTGCCTGAGCGGTGCTCTGGCTGCCGGTTAATGCAGCAAACGGCACAGAATATTGCGCAATTCGACTTGCGCAAGCCGTCACAATCCGTAATGTGGATAGACGCATTTTTCGCAGCGCATATTTTTTAAATGGCCTGTAAACCGCTTGTAAACAGGCGTCGCCAGACAAGGGGTTACGGGTGTCATCGCGAGTTTCTTTAGCAGCAATCCAGGGTAGGACAATATGAAAAAAGTAGGTTTGGTCGGTTGGCGTGGCATGGTGGGATCGGTTCTGATGAGCCGGATGCAGGAAGAGCAGGATTTCGCCCATATTCAACCCACATTCTTCACCACCTCCCAGGCCGGTGAGGCCGCCCCCAACTTCGGCGTCGATGCCGGTACTCTGCAGGACGCCTTCGATATCGAGGCGCTGGCCAAGCAGGATATCATCATCACAGCCCAGGGCGGCGACTACACCAAGGATGTCTATCCGCGCCTGAAAGCCGCTGGCTGGCAGGGTTACTGGATTGACGCCGCCTCCTCCCTGCGGATGGAGAAAGACGCCGTCATCATTCTGGATCCGGTCAACGGCGATGTCATCGAGCAGGCCCTGAACGATGGCATCAAGACCTTCGTCGGCGGCAACTGCACCGTCAGCCTGATGCTGCTGGCCCTCGGCGGCCTGTTCAAGGCCGACCTGGTGGAGTGGGTGAGCGTGGCCACCTATCAGGCGGCCTCCGGTGGCGGTGCCCGCCATATGCGCGAGCTGGTCACCCAGATGGGGATGCTGCGTGACGAAGTAGCGGTCGAGCTGGCCGACCCTGCCTCCGCCATCCTCGACATCGAGCGCAAGATCACCGAGAAGACCCGCTCCGGCACCCTGCCGGTGGACAACTTCGGCGTGCCGCTGGCCGGTGGCCTTATCCCCTGGATCGACACCAAGCTCGACAACGGCCAGAGCCGTGAAGAGTGGAAGGGTCAGGCCGAGACCAACAAGATTTTGGGTATCGAGAATGCCGTCATTCCGGTGGATGGTCTCTGTGTGCGGATCGGCGCCCTGCGCTGCCACAGCCAGGCGTTCACCATCAAGCTGAAAAAGGATGTGCCGCTGGCGGAGATCGAAGCCCTGCTGGCTGCCCACAACGACTGGGTGAAAGTGATCCCCAACGATCGCGACATCACCGCCCGCGAGCTGACTCCGGCGGCCGTCACCGGCACCCTCAGCATTCCGGTGGGCCGTCTGCGCAAGCTCAATATGGGCCCTGAGTATCTGGCCGCCTTTACCGTGGGTGACCAGCTGCTGTGGGGCGCCGCCGAGCCGCTGCGCCGCATGCTGCGTATTCTGCTGGCGCGCTAATTCGCCACAGCAGCAGATACAACAAGGGCGGGGAGTCACACTCCCCGCCCTTTTTCATTGCCTGTTTTCGTTACCCGTTTAGCGGGTTTGCGGCCTTGCCATTACTTGAGCAGGATACGCTGGCAGCCGCTGTAGATTTCGGCCCGCCCGGGACGGCAAAAACCCACCAGCGTCAGGCCGGTCTGCTCGGCCCGCTCGACCGCAAGCTCGGTAGCGGCCGAGATGGCGAGCAAGATCTCCACGCCGGCGCTGGCGCACTTTTGCACCATCTCGAAACTGGCGCGGCTGGTCACCAGAATGGCACCGTCACGGCGGCCAACGCGGCACAGATGGCCTACCAGCTTGTCCAGTGCAATATGGCGTCCCACATCCTCACGGATGGCGAGAATGTTGCCCTCACCATCCAGATGCACTGCCGCATGGGTAGCGCCGGTACGCTGACCCAGCAGCTGGAGCGGGCGCAGCGCGCTCAGCACCTTGTCGATATGCCCTACCGCCAGACGCTGGCTGTCGGGCAAGCTTGGTTGGGTGCGGATCACCTGCTCCAGACTCTCGCTGCCACAGATGCCGCAACCGGTGCGCCCCGCCATGGTGCGCCGCTTCTCTTTGAGGCGATGGACGCAGCGATTGGCCAGGGTGATATGCAGCTCAATCCCCTGACAGCCGTCGATCTGCTCGATGTCGTGGATATCGAGCAGGCTGTCGATGATCCCCTCGGATAGCGAAAACCCGATGGCGAAATCCTCCAGATCAGAGGCCGAGCACATCATCACGCTGTGGGCGATGCCGTTGTAGACCAGCGCCACCGGCGTCTCGGAGGGGAGCTCCATCTCGCTGTCGCAGGTCAAGGTATCAGCGCGGTAGTGCACCACCTCGCGGTGGATGGCGCAGCGGGCCAGCTCGTTCTGTTTGCTCTGCTCGCTTCGCGCCTCAAGCTCTATGGCCTCTCTCATGGTGCAACCCCGTCAATGATCTCGGGATCTCTGGCCGAAATGCCGAGCCGCTTCATTTTCGAAAGCAAGGTGGTGCGCTTCATGCCGAGGCGGTTGGCCGCCCCTCGTTCGCCAGCGACGATGCCGTTGCAGTCACGCAGGGCAGCGATGATCGCCTCGCGCTCATCGGTCGGCCCCTCCTCGGCAAAGAGCGGCGTGGCGGGTTCGTCATAAACCAGGGTCTCAATCTTGTGGTAGCCCTTGAGCGGCATCAGCTCATCGGGCGAGAGGTTGAGCACATGGCCGCGGGTCATCACCACGGCGCGCTCGATGACGTTCTCCAGCTCGCGGATATTGCCGTACCAGGGGAGCGACACCAGCATCTTCATGGCATCGGCGGGGATCGAGGTGATGGTGCGGCGCATCCGCTTGGCAATCTTCTTGATAAAGAAATTGACCAAGAGCGGAATATCCTCGCGCCGCTCCCGCAGGGGCGGCAACTCGATGGGAAAGACGTTGAGACGGTAGTAGAGATCGCTTCTGAAACGCTTGTTCTTGACCATGGAGAGCAGATCACAGTTGGTGGCGGCCACCAACCGCACATCCACTGCGATGGGGTTGCTGTTGCCCACCCGCTCCAGCTCGTGCTCCTGCAATACCCGCAAGAGTTTGGGCTGCAAGTCCAGCGGCATATCCCCCACTTCGTCGAGGAACAGGGTGCCCTTGTGGGCCCGCTCGAAACGGCCGATCCGCTGGGTCAAGGCGCCGGTAAAGGCCCCCTTCTCGTGGCCAAAGAGATCGCTCTCGATAAGGCCGGTGGGGATGGCGGCGCAGTTCACCTTCACCATCTCGTGGTTGTGGCGGGTACTCAGGGCATGAATGGCTTGGGCGATCAGCTCCTTGCCGGTGCCGGTCTCGCCGAGGATCAGCACGGTACTGTCGCTCTCGGCCACCAGCCGCACCTTCTCCAGTACGTTCGCCATCACGGCGCTCTGGTAGATGATGTGGGGGAACTCCCCCTGCATCTGCGGCTCGTTGATGCGAATGGTCTTCTCTTTGGCGCCGTTGGTGTTGGAGATCTCCTGCTGGGCCTGCACGTTGTTCATGGCAATGGCCGTGCGCGCCGCCACCTGCTCCAGCAGGGAGATATCGATATCGGCAAAGAAGTCGGCGTTGGGGTGCGAGAGGATCAACACCCCCAGCAGGTTGCCCCGATAACGCAGCGGCAAAATACAGGAGCTGTCGGCCTCTGGCGGCAGGATCTGGGAGGTAAAGCGGCAGCGATTGCTGCAGCCGTGACCGTGTTCGCGATAGACGAAAAACGGCTCGCTGTGGCCAAGGGCACCCTGCAGGCACTTCTTTTCAAAACAGGAGTGATCGATGATGCCCGGCTGCTCGCTCTGGTGCTGATTGACCAGATAGCTTTTGAAGCTGTCGGAGGTGGCGTTGTATTCGGCCAGACACAAGCTGCTGATGCCAAAGTGGTGATGCAGGATGGCAAACAGGCTCTTGGGCAGCTCGGCAATGCGCACCAGTTTGATCACCGCATTGGTCACATCCACCAGAATTTTGCAGCTGTCGCGCTCAAGGCGCAGGGAGTTAGCCTGCTCCAGGGTGCGCTCCTTGTCGAGCACGTTCTCCAGCGCAATGGCGATAATGGCCGCCAGCTGGGTCAGCTTGGCGAGGGTCTCCATGGTGAAGCTGTCGAGCTGGGTGTTGATAAACTCGACCCCGCCAAGGTGGCTGCGGGCAGTGGTGATGGGGAGCTGGCAGTAGGAGCGCAGCCCCCCGTAGACCCCTTCGCGATCCAGCGCCGGGCAGCGATTCTCAAAGCGGGCGGCAGCGAGAATGATGGCCTGTTCCGGGGTCTCTTTGGTAGGACGGGGGGAGAGGTGCAGCTCTGCCTTGGGGCAGACCAGATGCTTTGGGCCGGAATGTCCCATGAAGTAGAAGATGGCCTCCTCGTCCGCACCCATGTTGAGGATCAGGTTGACCCGGGTCACGCCGCCGAAGCTGGCATCTATCTTGTTGAGTTTGTGGATAAAATCATCGAGCGTCACGGCCGACAGGAGGGATTTGGAGAGCAGGAGGAAACCGTCGTCCCAGATGGGAGAGATCTCGTCCAGGGGGATGGCACTCACATTTAGCATTGCGGCCTCACGTTATATCGATTTAGTCACCAGTCAGGCTGTCCATGCCATCGCATCACGACAAGCACCCGTCACCAAAATAAATAGCCGCAGCCCGTAAAAGCGGCTGCCAATAAGAAAAGCGGTGACGAAAATTGTCGCATGTTGCAATTCCAGAGTTGTTATTAACGAACGACAACAAAAAGTAACATCGTTATCGGGGGATATATTGGAATGGCAACTCATCATAGATGAGCTCAAATTTCATTACAATCCGATTTAATATATCTGATGGCCATATTTAACCGGTTATTTCATCAGTTCTTGATCTCAATTAAGGCGCCCGAAAAGTGGGCCGCCGTCAACTGTCAGATCTGCCCTTTCCTCTTCGCTGGCTGCGGGTTTCAAGATGGCGTTTGCAGCCCATTTATCGGCAGTTTATGAGGTGATGATCCGGCTGTGGCAGCACTTCAGGCCACCGAAGATAAAGAGGGCCGACAAGCTCTGGAAGGCCATCAGCAGCCAGCTGGCGTTGTCGGCAAGCTCGGTGGTGACGCTCTGGTGAGTGAGGTAGATCAGCAGGGTGATCACCCCCAGCAGCAGGCCGTTGATCAAGGTGGTGGAGATAAACCCGATCAGCCAGGCACTGGAAATACTCAAGGCAGAAAATACGCTGCTCATGGCAAGGCGTGCCGCCATAAAACAGCCGAAAAAACCGAAGCCGAGCAGAAATATCATCTCGTCGCGCCAAATATAGCAACCTATTCCCAGCAATATCGCCGCCAGATAGGTGCCAATATAGAAAAGTCCGAATAAGCGACCAATTTCATGTTGCATCATTTACTCCCCTTTTTTTGGGTAATAAAAGGGTGCCCGACTCGATAAATCCGAGTCGGGTTCCCTTATTTGTGCAGAACCTCTTTTTTAGGGCGGTCAGCCCTTGGCTGCGCAGCGCAATTTCGCCTTGAGCGCGCTGTATTCAGTCTGGACGTACACTTCCGCCTCAGGCTGATTGTCGATGCGCTCGATCTTCACCGCGCAGTACTTGTACTCCGGCGTGTGGGAGACGGGATCGACGTGCTCGATGGTGAGCTCGTTGCAGGCCCCGATCCACCACTGGTAGGTCATGTAGACCACCCCGGCGTTGACCCGGTCGTTGTAGTTGGCGCGGGTGATCACCTTGCCACGGCGCGACGAGATCCAGACCAGCGCCTGATCCTTCACCCCGAGCTTTTTGGCATCGCTCGGGTGGATCTGCACATAGCCCGGCTCATCGGCCAGGGTCTGCAGCGCCGAGCAGTTGCCGGTCATGGAGCGGCAGGAGTAGTGACCCACCTCGCGCACGGTGGAGAGCACCAGCGGGTACTCGGCACAGGGCTGCTCCAGCGGCGGCCGCCACTCGGAGGCGATCAGCTGACCCTTGCCACTCGGGGTGGTGAACACGTTCCCCTCGAACAGGGTGCTGGTGCCCGGGTGATCCTCGGTCGGGCAAGGCCACTGCACACTCTTGAGATCGGCCATCTTGTCGTAGCTGACCCCGGCGTAGAGCGGGCAGAGCGCACGCATCTCGTCCCAGATCTCTTCGGTGTTGTGGTACTCCATGGGATACCCCATGGCGGTCGCCATCAACGAGAAGATGGCCCAGTCCGGTTTCACGTTTTCAGGGGGCGTCACCGCCTTGTAGAAGCGCTGGAAGCCGCGATCCGCCGAGCTGTAGACCCCTTCATGCTCGCCCCAGCTGGTGGCGGGCAGAATGACGTCGGCCATCTCGGCAGTCTGGGTCATGAAGATATCCTGCACGATCACCAGCTCCATCCCCGCCAGAGTGCGGCGGAACTGACCCAAGTCAGCTTCGGTCTGGGCCGGATCTTCACCGAAGATGTAGAAGGCCTTGCACTTGCCCTCCCCCACCTTGTGGCCAAGCTCCGTCAGGCGATAGCCGGGTTTCTGGGAGAGTGACGCCACGCCCCACGCCTTGGCGAACTTGGCGCTGATCTCGGGATCGGCCACCGACTGATAACCCGGGAACTGGTGCGGCAGCATCCCCATGTCACAGGTGCCCTGCACGTTGTTCTGACCGCGCACCGGCCCGCAACCGGTGCCACGGCGACCAAAGTTGCCGGTCAGAAGCGCCAGACCCGCCAGCCCCTTGACCACATCCACCGCCTGACCGTACTGGGTCACCCCCATGCCCCACAGGATCATGGACGCAGGCGACTCGGCATAGGTGCGAATGGCGGCGCGGATATCGGCAGCTTTGAGGCCAGTGATCCCCTCGACATATTCCGGGGTGTACTTGGCCACCGTCGCCTTGAAGGTCTCGAACCCTTCGGTGTAGTTGGCGACAAAGGCCTTGTTGTAGAGCCCTTCATTGATCAACACGTTGGCGAAGGCGTTAACCAGCGCCATGTTGGAACCGTTTTTGAGCGGCAGCCACTGATCGGCGATGCGGGCGGTCTCCACCATACGGGGATCACACACAATCACCTTGGCCCCGTTTGCCTTCGCCTTGAGGATATGGCGGGCGACGATGGGGTGAGAGTCAGCAGCGTTGTAACCAAACACCAGCAGGCACTTGGTCTCTTGAATTTCGGGAATGGCGTTGCTCATGGCGCCGTTGCCTACAGTTGTCTCCAGACCGGAGACTGAGGGTGCGTGTCACACCCTCGCGCAGTGGTCGACGTTATTCGTCCCAATCACCGCACGGGCAAATTTCTGCATCACATAGTTGGCTTCATTGCCCGGGCCACGGGCAGAGCCGGTAGTCATGATGGCGTCCGGGCCATATTTCGCCTTGATGGCAGAGAGACGGCTGCTGGCAAACTCGATCGCTTCATCCCAGGAGACAGCCTCGAACTTGCCACCGCGCTCGCGGCGGATCATCGGGCTCTTGAGACGGGGGGTCAGCAGGTTGGTGTCGTTCAAAAAATCCCAACCGTAATAACCCTTGAGGCAAAGCTGCCCCTCGTTGGTCCGGCCGTTGGCGCCTTCGGCCCCCACCACCTTGTCGTTTTCAACCAGCAGGTTGATTTTGCAACCGGTGCCGCAATAGGGGCACACGGTAATGACTTTTTTCATGACTCACACTCTTGTTTGTTAACGAAAAACGGCTCGGCAAGCCCGCTCACACCCGCGCCGGCATCGCCAGCAGTGCCTCGGCACTGGCCAGCTGTTTCTGCCGGTTCAGGTTTTCAAGATGCTCCGGCGTGACCAGCCGCAGCGCCTGGGTCGGACACACCTCGACACAGGCCGGGCCCGCCTCGCGGTGACGGCAGAGATCGCACTTGAGCGCCTGCGCCTTGGTCTGCGGACGCTTGAAGAGCGAATCGGCAGTCGGGGGCACCTCTTTGAGCACCACCGCCATGGCGCCGTAAGGACAGGCCACCACGCAGGACTTGCAGCCGATGCAGCGCTCCTGCAACACCTTGACGCAACCATCCTCGCTGACGATGGCATTGTTTGGGCAGGCCATGGCGCACGGCTTGTCTTCACACTGGCGGCAGAGCACCGGCGTGGTCACCTTGCTGCCCACGATCACCTTCAGGCGCGGCTGAAAGTAACTGTCCTTGGAGACCAGATGTCCATCCTCGATGGCAAGATGCAGGCCGCCCTCCCGCTCAAGGGTCCCGCTGCAAGACCCTGACTGGTGTGAAACGGCGCAGGCCACCTCACAGGTACGACACCCAATACAGAGACTGGGATCTGCAATCACGAAGCTGTTCATAGAGAGGGATCCTAAATGGTTCGTTACACCGGGCCGCCCGCCGACAGGCAAAGAGGCGGCCAGCCCCCCACAAAGCATTTATCAGACCAAAACGGGCCAAGGGTGCGATAAAAAATCACAAGCAACTGAAAATAAAGGAGTAATCAGAAAGGAACACGTGCGACTTGCCGCCCCTGACGAGGGTGACGACGGGCTGGGAAGTGTGATCGACACGACAAAAGTGACGAACTCGACACTAACAACCTCCTTACCTTTGAGGTCAAACTTTCGACAATAAATGAATAATTAATTGATCTTCGACAGATTTTTCACCGATTGTCCTTTTTGCTCCCTATCCGATTGGATAGCATGCAGCTGACAATGCGTATTTCCATTTAGATAAACAATGCGACACTGCAGATAAAATTTTCAGACTGGGTACTGGAACATAGATGGACTAACTATATTGTCACCAATAACGTATTACTTTTAATTACATCAACCTTTTATAATTCATGGAAAATAAGAATATGATATATAAATATTATTCCTTTTTACCCAATGACTACCTTCTTTATCCAACATTGAAGTTGGCGATTCCATCCAAGTTGAATGATCCATTCGAAAGCATCGTACCTTATAAAGTAAGAATAAAACATATTAATGACATGCTTATAAAACACGATATATCAGACCAGATTCGCATCGACTACATAAGGTTAATGAACTCCATGTTAATTAGTGGCTTATCATCTACCGGTATAATATCTATGACTGAAAATCCCAAAAACATGCTTATGTGGTCACATTATGCAAATAGCCACAAGGGTTTAGTTATAGGGTACAGAAAAGATGTTTTATCACACTTGACCAATCCATATGGAATTGATGCCTGTTTTCACAATACGCCACAAAAAGTTATTTACAATCATAAAAAATTTGATCGTACACCAAATAAAAATAGAGCAGAGATTTCTAGAAACGATATTATCAAATACCTTCTCACTACAAAAAGTCATCACTGGCGATATGAAAAGGAGCGTAGATTTATCATACCACTTGGCTGTGCCAACTATGTTAAATCAATACAAGAACTAAATGCCGATCAAATATCATCTTTTGAGCAGTTATGGGGCTTGGAATATATTGAAAATAAGCAATGGTTTGAAACAAAGCACATTGATTCAAAAAAAGACGACTCTTACCGAGGTACCTTTACTATTAATGAAGAGGCCGAACTATTTTTACTTAATAAAAAATTCGATGCTTTCTTAAAAATAAATTCAAAATCCATATGCTCGATATATTACGGAGTTAATTTTGAAGAAAGCAAAAGAAATGAGATAACAAAGATAATAAAAGAAAACCAACACCTGTCCCATATAAATTCATATCAGTGCAGTATCAATCAGGATAGGTTAGCTCTTAATACAGAAGCATTGTAAATGCAGTAAAGATAACTTATTTTTGTTTGGAATTGATTATATATGGAAGTTTAGCTTAGAAGGATAAATTAACCACATCACCATTCATTTATTGGTGCAATAAGCGCAGCGCATTGCACCTCTTGCTTCTTTCAATATTTGGTGCAATTCACTTCGTTTATTGCACCCTACATTTTCCTCCTCCAAATAAAGACTCCATTGCTACCCAACCCCCTCCCCTTTGCCATCCTGCCAGCAATTAATTAGTCACTATTTTATCGTCTGTTTTTCACTCAATCCGGTAAAAAATAGTGGCCAAACCACTTCCTCAGATAAAACAAACGGTTGCCCGCAGAGCGGGTGAATATTTCAATCAACGGCCAATTAATAACCTTACTCAAAAGGACGTTTTGATTATTTATACCTGAGCATGAACCCGCAGAGTGTGTGTCATTATAAGCTTAACGACAGATGAACAGACTGTGTCCCATGAAACGCATCTTTATATCCGATTAGCTCCCTTCCCATCGCAATCCTTTGATTTCCCCCCGATGTTGTATCCACACATACCTGATGTGTTCGGGGCGATCTGCTGTGGCAAACGTGTAAACATCAAACTGACAAGATGAACTCATGAACTGTGATAAACAACAAGCCATGTCCGGCGTCATGCTGGCGGCGATTGGCGTAGTCTATGGCGATATCGGCACCAGCCCGCTCTATACCTTGCGCGAGTGCCTGTCAGGTCAATTCGGGTTCGGCGTCGAGCCGGCCTCCATTCTCGGCTTTCTCTCGCTGATCTTCTGGCTGCTGATCCTGGTTGTGTCGGTCAAGTACCTCTCCTTTGTGATGCGGGCCGACAACGCCGGCGAGGGGGGCATTCTCACCCTGATGTCGCTGGCGACCCGCAACGCTTCCACCCGCTGGACGCCGCTGCTGATCATCCTCGGCCTGATTGGTGGCAGCTTCTTCTATGGCGAGGTGGTGATCACCCCGGCGATGTCGGTGATGTCGGCCATCGAGGGTCTGAGCATTCTCACCCCCGCCCTCGACCCCTATATCGTCACCCTCTCGGTGCTGGTGCTGACCCTGCTGTTTGCCATCCAGAAACATGGCACCGCCATGGTGGGCAAGCTGTTTGCCCCCATCATGCTGATCTGGTTTATGACGCTGGCGGTGCTGGGGCTGCGCGGCATCATCCACAACCCCGAGGTGCTGGGTGCGCTTAACCCCATCTGGGCGGTGCGCTTCTTTATCCAGTACCAGACCACCTCCTTCTTTGCCCTCGGCGCCGTGGTGCTGGCGATCACAGGGGTGGAGGCGCTCTACGCGGATATGGGCCACTTTGGCAAAAATCCAATTCGCCTCGCCTGGTTTATCGTGGTGCTGCCCTCCCTGGTGCTCAACTACTTCGGTCAGGGGGCGCTGCTGCTGAGCAACCCCGCAGCCATTGCCAACCCCTTCTTCCTGCTCGCACCGAAATGGGCGCTGGTGCCGCTGCTGCTGCTGGCAACCATGGCGACGGTGATCGCCTCGCAGGCGGTGATCTCCGGGGTCTTTTCGCTGACCCGGCAGGCGGTACGCCTCGGTTATCTCTCCCCCATTCGCATCGTTCACACCTCCGAGCAGGAGTCCGGCCAGATCTATATTCCGGTCATCAACTGGATGCTCTATATCTCGGTGGTGATCGTCATCATGAGCTTCGAGCACTCCAGCAATCTGGCGGCGGCCTACGGCATTGCGGTGACCGGCACCATGGTGCTCACCTCCATCCTCTCCTGCTCGGTGGCCAAGAACAGCTGGCACTGGAACAAGTATCTGGTGGCTATCCTGTTTGCCGCGCTGCTCTGTATCGACGTGCCGCTGTTTGCCGCCAACCTCGCCAAGATCTTCTCCGGCGGCTGGCTGCCACTCACTCTGGGCGCGGTGATGTTCACCGTGATGACCAGCTGGAAGAGCGAGCGTTTCCAGCTTATTCGCCGCCTGAACGAGCACGGCAACTCCCTTGAGCCGATGATCGCCTCGCTGGAAAAATCCCCGCCAACCCGGGTGGCCGGTACTGCTGTCTATATGTCGCGGGTGGTCAATGTGATCCCCCATGCGCTGCTGCACAACCTCAAGCACAACAAGGTGCTGCACGAGCGGATCATCCTGCTCACCCTGCGGGTGGAGGATGTGCCCTACGTCCACAATGTGCGCCGTGTCTGCATCGAGCAGCTCTCCCCCACCTTCTGGCGGGTGGTGGCAAGCTACGGCTGGCGCGAGACCCCGAACGTGGAGGAGATCTTCCACCGCTGCAACGCCGAGGGGCTGAGCTGCCGGATGATGGAGACCTCGTTCTTTATGGCGCACGAGTCGCTCATCATGAAAGACCGCCCCTGGTATCTCTATCTGCGCGGCAAGCTCTTTATGCTGCTGCAACGCAACGCCCTGCGCGCCCCGGATCAGTTCGAGATCCCGCCCAACCGGGTTATCGAGCTGGGCTCGCAGGTGGATATCTGATGGCGGGTTGATGGCCTCTTGATGGCATAGAAAACCTCAGCAAATAGAGAGGGAGGCATTGGCCTCCCTCTGTTGTTTCCGTTAACCCAGTTACCGGCCCCCTCATCCCCAACCCTTCTCCCGCGAGGGGAGAAGGGGGCAAACCACATCGCCCCCCACAGACATCCCACCGTAGGGTGCAACAAGCGCAGCGCCGTGCACCGCGAACATATGGCTGACCTCCCCCCTCATCCCCGGCCCTTCTCCCGCAAGGGGAGAAGGGAGCAAACCACGGCGACCATATGTTGCCAACGGTACAATTCACTGCGTTCATTGCACCCTACCCATGCTGCGTTTTCCAAGGTGACGAACCCTCTTGGCGGCTTCGTCACAAGTGACGAACGTCACAGTTCGACAGCCACATCAGCGCATTCACTCAACTACGCGAAGATTTTTATTTATTTAAAAACAGCCACTTAAAACCAATTTCGCGGCACAAACCAATCTGGCCCGTATCTTGCCAACCTGCCCCTACTTTCTCCGTTCGCGACACGACAAGGTAGGCTATGAACCGCTTCGTTATCGCTGACCCCAAGCTTTGTATCGGCTGTGGCACCTGTATGGCGGCCTGCAGCGAGGTACACAAGGCGCAAGGTTTGCAGCAAGCCCCCCGTTTAACCGTTATGCGACACGAGCAGGCGACCATGCCGGTTCAGTGCCGTCACTGTGACGATGCCCCCTGCATCAAGGTGTGCCCGGTCGAGGCCATTCGCCAGACCGGCGATTGCGTGCAACTCAACGAGTCGCTCTGCATCGGCTGCAATCTCTGCGCCGTGGCCTGTCCCTTTGGCGCCATCCAGAGCGGCGGCAGCCGTCCGGTGGCCATGGCCACCAGTTACGACACCTATATCCCCTGCTCTATCCGCTCCAGCAACCCTTCCACCTCTGCCGGTCTGCGTTGCTTTGGCGAGGATCTGCTGAGCTGGGAACCGGGGGTGCGCAGCATCGCGGTCAAGTGTGACCTGTGCGAGTTTCGCGCCGAAGGCCCCGCCTGTGTCGGAGCCTGCCCCTCCCAGGCGCTGAAGCTGGTCAATGACGGCGACACCGAACGCGCCGCCCGTATCCGTCGCCAGCAAGCAGCCGACACCAACCCGCAAGGGGCCTCTGCCTTCTCGGCGCCCGCCACGGCGCTCCCTGCATCCGATTTATCCACCACAGAGGGAGTTCGCTGATGTTGTCCCCCCTTGTAATGGCCACGCTCCTGCTCTTTTTGCTGGGCGCTGCCGCCGGTTTGCTCCTGCAAAAGCTGCCCGCACTGGCCAACCGCCTCAATAGCGGCTTTGCCCTGCTGGGCTCGCTCGCGGGTCTGGTCGCCGCCATCCAGATCTTTGCCAAAGGCGCGCCCGTCGACGGCCAGCTCTGGCTGCTGGGCTCGGTGCACCTCGACATGCTGGCCGCGCTGATGCTGCTGGTGATTAGCACCGTCGGCGTCGCCGTTGCCCTCTACTCCTTTGCCTATATCCGCGAATATCAGGGCAAGGGGGATGTGGCCATCGGCGCGCTGATGAACCTCTTCCTCTTTGCCATGGTGGGCATGGTGCTGGCCGACAATGCGCTCGGTTTCTTGCTCTGCTACGAGCTGGTGACCCTCACCACCTACTGGCTGGTCAAGACCAACCCCGAGGCCGCCAAACAGAGCCGTCTCTATCTGGTGATGAACCATATCGGCATGGCACTGGTGCTGATCGCCTTCTGGCTGCTCTGCCGCGAAAGCGGCTCGCTGGAGTTCGCTGCGCTACGCGAGCACCATCTGGCGGGCGCCCTGGCCTCTCTGGTGTTCCTGCTCAGCTTCTGCGGCTTTGGCCTGCGCGCCGGTTTCGTGCCGCTGCACGGCTGGCTGCCGGTGGCCGAGCCCGTTGCGCCCTCCCATATCTCGGCGCTGATGTCTGGCGTGATGGTGAAGCTGGGTCTCTTTGGCATCTTGCGGGTCAGTATCGATTTTCTCGGCGCCAGCCAGCTCTGGTGGGGCTATGTGGTGCTGATCTTTGGTGCCTGCTCGGCAGTGCTCGGGGTGCTGTTTGCGCTGGCCGAGCACGATCTCAAGCGGCTGCTCGCCTACCACACGGTGGAGAACATCGGCATCATCCTGATGGGGATGGGCATCGGCATGATCGGCATCGCCAACCAGCAACCGGCACTGGTGGTGCTGGGGCTGCTCGGCGCCCTCTATCACCTGCTCAACCACGCCATCTTCAAGAGCCTGCTCTTTATGGGCACCGGCTCTGTGATGTTCCGCCTGCACACCCGTGACATGGACAAGATGGGGGGGCTGGCCAAACTGATGCCGTGGACCGCGCTGGCGTTCCTCATCGGTGCCATGGCCATTTCGGCGCTGCCGCCGCTCAACGGCTTTGTCAGCGAGTGGTTTATCTATCAATCCCTGCTCTCCATGACCAAACTCGGCACCTCTGTCGTCGCGCCGCTCGCGGTAGTGATGCTGGCGGTAACAGGCGCCATGGCGGTGATGTGTTTCGTCAAGGTGTACGGCATCTGCTTCTGCGGCGCACCGCGCAGCGAACATGCGAGCCATGCCCGTGAAGTGCCGGGCGCCATGGTGGCAGGCACCCTGCTGCTGGCCGCCGTCTGTCTGGTGCTGGGTCTGGGCGCCCCCTGGATTGCCCCCCATATCGCCAGCTATGGCCAAGCCTTGGTAAGCGGCCAAATGAACGTGGCCACTGGAGCGACCCTGCTGCCACTCGACAGCTCACAAGCGATCCTCTCCCCGCCCGTTATCGCCATCACCTTGCTGGGGCTGTTCCTCATTCCGCTGCTGGTACTGGCCATCTTCAAGGGGCCCAAGCTGGGTCGTCGTCACGCTGGTACGCCGTGGGCCTGTGGTTACGCCTATGAGGAGCGCATGAGCCTCACCTCGGGCGGTGTCACCCACACCTTGCGCCAACTCTGCGCGCCGCTCTATCGCAAACAGCCGCAGCTCGATCTGGCCAGCGCCCTGCACGGGGTGAGCGATACCAACGGCAACACCGGCTGGCCGCTGCTCTCTTTAATAAATGGCCTTGTGCTGGCGCTCTTTATCCTGATGGCTGTAGGAGTCTGATATGCCTGTTCTTGAAATGCCGAGCTGGGGCATGGTTGCCCTCGCCCTGACCCAGGCCATCGCCATGCTGGCGCTGGCGCCGCTCGCCACCGGTTTCAACCGGGTGCTGCGGGCCAAGATGCACTCCCGTCAGGGGCCGGGCCTGCTGCAGGATTACCGGGATATCGCCAAGCTCCTGCGCCGTCAGGAGGTAACTCCTGAGCCTGCCGGCATCATCTTCAACCTGATGCCTGCGCTGCTCATCGCCGCCCTCTTGCTGGTAGGGATGGCGCTGCCAACCCTGACTCACGAGTCCCCCTTCCCCATCGCCGGGGATCTCATCACCGACATCTATCTGTTCGCCATCTTCCGCTTCTTCTTTTCGCTGGCGGGGCTCGACAGCGGCAGCATGTTTGCAGGGATCGGTGCCCGCCGCGAACTGACCCTCGGCATTCTGGTGGAGCCCATTCTGGTGCTCGCCTGCTTCATCATGGCGATGATGGTGGGCAGCTCGGATCTGGGCAATATCAGCAACTATGTGGCGACCCAGCCACTGGCCGCCCCCATCGCCACCCTGCTGGCCGGCGCCGCCTGCGCCTTCGCGGTGTTTGTCGAGATGGGCAAGCTGCCCTTTGACTGCGCCGAAGCCGAGCAGGAGCTGCAGGAGGGACCGCTCACCGAGTACTCCGGTGCGGGTCTTGCCCTGCTCAAGCTCTCCATCGGCCTCAAGCAACTGGTGGTGGTGCAGCTCTTTCTGGTCATTTTCCTGCCCTTCGGCAAGGCGGCCAACTGGAGTCTGCCTGCGCTCATCGGCGCGGCGCTGATCCTCGCCTGCAAGCTGCTGGTGGCCTTTTTGCTGGCCGGCATCATCGAAAACGCCATGGCCCGTACCCAGTTCGTGCGCACCCACAAGCTCACCCGCTACGGGTTGGGGCTGGCCCTGCTGGCGCTGCTCGCCTATCTGGTCGGGATCTGAATCATGCCCGCCAGCACGCAATTTTTTCCGATTTCATCATTTTCGAATGCTCATTCCCGAACATTAAAGTGAGAACTGCATGACCATCGCCATTTCGGATCGCATCGGCTGCGACTATATCCAGCAAGTGCGAGCCCAACTGCCCCACGCCATCGTCGACGAGGAGTGGCAAACCGCCGATCAGGCCACCATCACCGTCAAGCCCACCAGTCTGGTCGAGACCGCCAGCCTGATCTTCCACCAGCTGGGGGGCTGGCTTCCGCTCTCCTTTGCCAATGACGAGCGCAGCCTCAACGGCCACTTCGCCGTCTACCACGTCTTCTCCATGGAGGGCGACACCAAGTGCTGGATCACCGTCAAGGTGCTGGTGGATGCCGATACCCAGGAGTACCCCTCCATCACCCCGACCATTCCGGCGGCGGTGTGGGGCGAGCGGGAGATCCGCGACATGTACGGCCTGCGCGCCATCGGTCTGCCAGACGAACGTCGTCTGGTGCTGCCTGACGACTGGCCGGAGGACATCCATCCCCTGCGCAAGGACGCCATGGATTATCGCCAGCGCCCGATGCCCACCACCGACACCGAGACCTACCCCTTCGTCAACGAATTGGGCAGTGATGCCAACCGCATCGTGCCGGTCGGCCCGCTGCACATCACCTCGGATGAACCGGGTCACTTTCGTCTGTTCGTCGATGGGGAAGACATCATCGATGCCGACTACCGCCTCTTCTATGTCCATCGCGGCATGGAGAAGCTGGCGGAAACCCGCATGGGCTACAACGAAGTGGCCTTCCTGACCGACCGGGTCTGCGGCATCTGCGGCTTTACCCATAGCGTCGCCTACACCACCTCGGTGGAGAACGCCATGGGTATTCCGGTGCCGGAGCGGGCCAAGATGATCCGCACCGTACTGCTGGAGGTGGAGCGCCTGCACAGCCATATTCTCAACATCGGCCTGTCGAGCCACTTCACCGGTTTCGACACCGGCTTTATGCAGTTCTTCCGGGTGCGGGAAAAATCCATGACCCTGGCCGAGCTGCTGACCGGTGCCCGCAAGACCTATGGCCTCAACCTGATTGGCGGGGTGCGCCGCGACATCTTCAAGGAAGATCGCATCAAGGGTGCCCAGCTGGTACGAGAGCTCCGTGATGAGCTCAAACCCCTGGTGGCCATGCTGCTGGATACCGCCAACATCTCCTCCCGCCTCATCGGTATCGGCAAGCTCGACCCGCAAATTGCCCGTGATTTCAGCTGCGTCGGCCCCATGGTGCGGGCGAGCGGCTTCAAGCGCGATGTGCGTCGGGTCCACGACTTTGCCGGCTACCGCGAGCTGCCGATGGAGATCCAGACCAAGGCGGGTTGCGATGTGCAATCCCGGGTGCTGGTGCGTATCCACGAGCTCTACGACTCCCTCGACATGATCGAGTTTGGTCTTGAGCACCTGCCGGAAGGGCCACTGCTCACCGAAGGCTTCACCTACCAGCCGGGCAAGTTTGCGCTGGGCTTTACCGAGGCGCCCCGCGGCGAGAACGTCCACTGGAGCATGACCGGGGACAACCAGAAGCTGTTCCGCTGGCGCTGCCGCGCCGCCACCTACGCCAACTGGCCTGCTCTGCGCTACATGTTGCGCGGCAATACCGTGGCGGATGCACCGCTCATCATCGGCAGTCTGGATCCCTGCTACTCCTGTACCGACCGGGTCACTCTGGTCGACCCCAAGAAGGGCAAATCCACCGTGGTCTCCTACAAGGAGATCGAGCGCTACGGCATCGATCGCAAACACTCTCCGCTGAAATAAGGGGTCATCATGATCAAGCTGTTCAAGACCATCCTCAAGGCTGGCACCCCGACCGCCAAGTACCCCTTCGCCCCTTACGAGGTGAACCGGGATTTTCGCGGCAAACCCAAATATCAGGCGGATCAGTGCATCGCCTGCGCCGCCTGCACCAAGGCCTGCCCGGCCAATGCGCTGGTGATGGAAGTGGACATGGAGACCGGCGAACGGCGCTGGGAGATCTCCATGGCGCGCTGCATCTTCTGCGGCCGCTGCGAGGAGGTCTGCCCGACCCGCGCCATCGCCCTCTCCCCCGAGTTCGAACTGGCGGTAACCAGCAAGGCGGATCTCTATGAGGAGGCCCGCTTCGCGCTGGCCCGCTGCACCCTGTGCGGCACCTACTTTGCCCCGAGCAAGCTGGTGGCACTGGTGGAGGACACCCTCAAGCAGGCGGGCACACCACTCGCGACCCCGGAGCGGCTGCACCACTGCCCCGACTGCAAACGAAAACAGAGCATGCTGAGCCAGCCTGACTCGGCCCTGATCACACCGATAGCCACACCGATGGCCGCACAAAAGGAGTGGATGTGATGAGCAAGATCAAAGGCATAGAACCGGTTGTCGGCCATGCCCATACCCGCGCCGTGCCGCTGGCACAGGATCCCGAGATCACCAAACTCAAGAAGACCCTGCTCAAGGACATTCGCCGCTCGGCCTATGTCTACCGGGTCGATTGCGGCGGCTGCAACGCCTGCGAAATAGAGATCTTCGCCACCATCACCCCGCTGTTCGATGCCGAGCGTTTCGGCATCAAGGTGGTCGCCTCCCCCCGCCACGCCGACATCCTGCTCTTTACCGGCGCGGTGACCCGGGCGATGCGGGTACCGGCCCTGCGCGCCTACGAGGCGGCGCCCGATCCCAAGATCTGCATCGCCTACGGCGCCTGCGGCTGTGACGGCGGCATCTTCCACGACCTCTACTGCGTCTGGGGCGGCACCGACAAGATCGTGCCGGTGGATGTCTATATCCCCGGCTGCCCTCCGACACCGGCGGCTACCATCTACGGCTTTGCGGTGGCGCTCGGTCTGCTTGAGCAGAAACTCAAAGCCACCAGCCACGAGGTGCAACCGGGTGAGCGGGTCGAGCTGCGCCACACCGGCATCCCCAATGAAATCCGGGTGATGATCGAACGCGAGGCGCGCCGCATGGCCGGTTATCGGCAGGGGCGGATCATTGCCGACGAGTTTATGGCCCTGCTCGAAGGGGCGACCCAGCAGGATGTGGATCTGCGTATCCAGAGCTACCTCGATCAACACGACGATCCCCGCCTGGCGGAGATCGTCAACAACCTCGCAAACGCCTGCCTCAACCGGGCGGCCGGCAAGGGAGAGGCGGTGCATGGCTGACGAGGTTTTCTTCTATCGCCTCTCGCGCAAGTTCGTCGACGAGCAGTTCGACATCCCCGAGGAAGCCAAAGAGGTGATGTACTACAGCCTCGCCATCGGCCATCACCTTGGCATCGTCGATTGCCTGCGAGCAGACCTGGTCTGCTCGCTGATCGGTTATCGCGACTGGGTAGCCAAGCTGCCAGAGGGAAGTGAAGCGCGCCGCAAGATGGAGGGATTTCTCACATTTGGCGAGATCACCATCTATCGCGAGCACTGCCATATGCTGGCCTGCGCCTTCGACCGACTGCGCAAAGCCGACAATCTGCTCGATGAGCAGGAGCTGGGCTGGACCAACACCTTTATGGATCAGCTCACCGCCCTCTTTAACGACCCCCATATGTACCTGATGGTAAGGAGCCGCTGATGGGCTGCAATCTCGTGTTGACCGTGGGCAATGCCATGATGGGGGACGACGGTGCCGGCCCCTATCTTGCCGACAAACTGCAGGCCGTCCCCCTGCCCGGCTGGATCCATATCGACGGCGGCATCGCGCCGGAAAATGTGGTCTACAAGGTGCGGGAGCTGCAACCTGAGCGGGTGGTGCTGGTGGATGCCGCCGAGATCGGCGAGAAGGCGGGAACCCTGCAGGTGATCCCCCCCGAGACCATCGCCGAGATGTTTATCTTCTCGACCCACAATATGCCGCTTAACTTCCTGATCGACGAGCTCAAGACCTTTGTCCCCGAGGTGATCTTTGTCGGGGTACAACCGGCCATCGTGGCGTTCTCCTTCCCGATGACCGAGATGGTGAGCGAGGCGATGGATTATCTTTATCAGCATCTTGATGCAGCCAGGGATACCGGTCTGTTAATAGATAAACTGGATCAGTGGAATATTGCCAACGCCAAGCAGTGATTATTTATCGAGTTGTTAACGACCGTTATTGACCGACGGTTACGGCAATGTGATCAAGGCCCGATGTTAAATTAAAAACATCGGGCTAATTGTGCTGAACTTGATATAAAACAAGGTTCTTTGATTTTTTCAAAAAATCGCTAACTCTCGCTTTTTTATGACAAAAAAAGCGTTGCCAGTCACAGAAATTTGCCACAAAATGGCGACCGTTACGGAAGTTGATGGGGTCTGGTGGCCTCCTCGGTCTTCAAAACCGATGTGAGCCGAGAAGGCTTTGGCAGGTTCGATTCCTGCCTCTTCCGCCAAATTCATCTATTGAACAAATACTCTCTCGCTGAATTTGTCGGCCTGGATGTTATTTCCATTGTTTGTTCAATATGTTTGAAGTAATACCTTAAAAAAGGTGCTTGCCGCTTGCCAATATAATCCGAACTCAGGTTATCTCGCTGGCCAAAAATTAATTTATCAACATCGATGCAGCATTAATTTATACCCGCATCATTGATGCATCCAGTTTGCAGTCATCCGCAAATCGCCAGTAGTGCCATAACCCGTCAGCTCGGCCTCTCTATCGGCAAACCGGTGCGCATCCCGAACCCACGCACTGCACTGGTAATCCCATGCCGAACTCGTCTCACGCGCCAGCCATCCCCCATCGCCAGCCCGCATCAGGTACGGCTGCCGACGATTCACAGCCAGATTCTCAGCAACAGCCCGGCCAGCAACCAACGCGCCGTTTGCCGCAAGTGGAACAGCTGCTGCAGCAACCCTTTCTCGCTAGGTTTATCGATGAACTGAGCCGCCCGCTGGTGACTCAGGCGGTGCGCGACACCCTGAGCGAGCTGCGCCAGAGCGAAGATTTTCGCCAGCACGGCGTCGCCCCCGAGCAGATCGAGGCGCTGATTGCCAAACGCTGCCAACAGCAGTTGCGCCAGCGTCAAACCCGGGTGATCAACGCCACCGGCACCCTGGTGCATACCAATTTGGGGCGTTCGCCGTTAAGTGCCGATCTGTGGGACGAGGTGCGTGACCTCAACACCAGCTACAACAATCTGGAGCTGGATCTCGCCACCGGCAAGCGCGGCGGGCGCAAGGGGCTGATCGCCCCCCTGCTCCGTTGCCTCACCCAGGCCGAGGATTCGCTGGTGGTCAACAACAACGCCGCTTCGCTCTTTTTGCTGCTGCAGGAAGTGGCCAAGGGGCGCGAGGTGATCGTCTCCCGCGGTGAACAGATCCAGATTGGTGGCGGCTTTCGCATCCCCGATATTCTGGCCCTCTCTGGCGCCAAACTGGTGGAGGTGGGCACTACCAATATCACTACCGCCAAAGATTACCTAGATGCCATCACCGATCAGACTGCGCTGGTGCTGATGGTGCACAGATCCAATTTCGCCATTCGCGGCTTTACCGAATCCCCCGATATCGGCGAGGTGGCCCGCGCCCTGCCCGAGCAGGTGGTGCTAGCGGTGGATCAGGGCTCTGGCTTGACCAGCGAAGAGTTTGCGCCGGATGAAACCTCGGTGCGCCAGTACATCAAGGCGGGGGCGGATCTGGTCTGCTACTCCGGCGACAAGCTCTTGGGTGGCCCGCAAGCGGGCATCATCAGTGGCCGCAGCGATCTTATCAAGCGGCTGGAAAAACACCCTATGATGCGCACCTTCCGCCCGAGCCGCATCATCTACTCCCTGCTCGAACGCCTGCTCATCCACAAGCTCAACAAATCCCACATCGGTGAGGGTATTGCCCAGCGCACCCTGAGCAACCCGGCCGCCATGCAGGCGAGAGCCTCCCAGCTGATGGAAGCCCTGCCCGGCTGTTTTGTGCCGGTCCCCGCCCAGCTGGTGGTGGGCGGTGGCACCTTGCCGGACGAGTTCTATCCGGCCCCTGCGCTGGAGTGCACCGACCCGCGCCCGGCCCAGCAGCTGCTCGATGATTTGCGCGAACTGCCGGTGCCGGTCATCGCCACCGTGCGCCAGCAGAAGGTGCTGCTCAATATGGCCACCCTGCTGCCGACCGAGATGGAACTGCTGATCGCCCAACTCAAGGAATTGCTGCTGCCCACTCCGATCACTGCGACCGAGGAGCCCTGATCCCATGACCCCCTATCGCGCCGTTATCGGTCTTGCCGGCCACGTGGATCACGGCAAGACCCTGCTGATCAAAGCCCTCACCGGCATCACCACCGCCCGCGCCCATGAGCAGGCCATCGGCATGACCCAGGATCTCGGCTTTGCCCACTTCGACGACGGTCAGGGCAACACCATAGGCGTCATCGACGTGCCCGGCCACGAGCGCTATATCCGCAATATGGTGGCAGGGCTCTGGAGTCTGGATCTGGTGCTGCTGGTCATTGCCGCCGACGAGGGGTGGATGCAGATGACCGGCGATCACCTGCGCCTGCTCAAGGCGATGGGGGTACCGCGCCTCTTGGTCTGCATCAACAAGTGCGATCTGGTCTCCCCCGACGAGCTTTTGCTGTTGGAAGAGAGCCTGCTGGAGCGGGTGATGGACGAGAGCGGCATGGTGCCCGACATCGTCAGCGTCAGTGCCAAGACCGGCGCCAATATGGCCGCCCTGCACACCGCCATCGTGCGCCAGCTGGCCGAACTGCCAGCCTCACACGCTGCCCGCGAGCAGAGCGCCCCGCGACTGTATGTAGACAGAGTCTTTACCGCCAATGGTACCGGCACTGTGCTCACCGGCACCTTGCAACAGGGCAGCCTCAAGGTGGGGGACAAGCTGCGCCTCTACCCTGCCGATCGGGAGGTGCAGGTGCGCTCCCTGCAGGCCTATCACCAGAGCGTCGATGAGATTGGCGCCGTCTGCCGGGTGGCGGTGGGCCTGAAAAAAGTGCCCCACAAGGAGGTGGCACGTGGTCACTGTCTTACCAGCACTGTCGGCCAGTGCGAGGCGGCAACCCACCTTATCGTGCGGCTCTGCGAGGTCGGCGGCAGCATTCGGGAGCAGCGCAACCGCGAGGTGGAGGTGGCCCTCGGCAGCTGGCATGGCCGGGCCCGTTTCGTGCCCATCAAGGATACCCGGCTGGCGCGGCTGATCTTTACCAGCCCCATCCCCTGCTTCTTTGGCCAGCCGCTCGCCATCATTCGCCACGGCAGCAGCGAACTGCTGCACGGCGCCCGCATCGTCTGGTGCGGTGATATCCATCCCGCCAGACGCAAGGCGCTGCACGCCCTGCTAGGTGAGCTGCCTGATGACTTGGAGCACTACAACCCGGCCACCCTGCAACTGGGGCTCAACGGCTATGTGCTGACCAGCCGCTTTGACCAGCAACCCGAGCAGGTCACCCCCCTCGGTGAGTGGCTGCTGGATAACTGCTGGCTGGCCCAAAGCCGCGACCAGCTGCTCGCTACGCTGGCCAGCGAACCGCTCAGCGCTGCAGAGCTTGCAACCCGCGTTGGCATCGCCCTGCCGGTCACTCAGACCCTGCTCCAGCAGCTCAAGAGCAAACAGCTCATTCGCCTGCACCATGACAAGTGGCAACCGGGCAGCGGCGAGTCGGAAGATGATTTGGGGGAAGAGGCGCAGCTGGTGCTCAAGGTGGTGCGAGATCAAGGCAAGGAGGGTTACGAGCCCGGTAAACTGGGCCCCGGCGGCGTGGAGCTGGATCCCTTTATCACCCGCAAACTGCCCGCCGCCCTGCAGCAGGGCTTGCAGCAAAAAGGCGCGTTGCAAAAGCAGCTGCGCAATCTGGCACGACTCAAGTATCTGGTGCAGCTCGATGGCCCCATCTACTACGACGCCGAGCTTTACAACCAGATGGTCGCCGCCGTGCTGGCGGGCCAGCAGGTGGGAGATCTGATCGACATGGCATCCCTCAAGGAGATCACCGGCTTGTCGCGTAAATACGCCATTCCGTTCTGCCTGCGCATGGAGATGGATGGCTGGGTGCGGCGCGAGGAGAACGAGCGCCGGGTGCTGCGTTTGCCGCAGACTCAAGATGAGATGGAGCCGGCATGAGCACCACCATCGCCCCCTCTGGCTCTGCCAATCCTGTGGCCAACCGGCTGCGCCGCGAATTTCATATCGACGGCATCGTACAGGGGGTCGGCTTTCGCCCCTTCGTCTATGGGCTGGCACTGCGCCACGGCCTTGCCGGCTATGTGTTGAACGATGCCAACGGCGTCACCATCGGCGCCGAAGGATCGCCCGAGCAGCTCGCCACCTTTGCCCGCGAACTGCGGGAACTGGCGCCGCCACTTAGCCGCATCGATCATTTCAGCGAGCGGGAACTGCCCCTTGCTCATGATCCCGACTTCGATGGCCAATTTCATGGCCAGTTTCGAATTAAAGCGAGCCAGCAGCAGAGTGCGGCCACGGTCGCCATCTCGCCGGATCAGGGGATGTGCGAGGCGTGTGCCACGGATGTGGCCAACCCCAACGATCGCCACCACAACTACCCCTTTACCAACTGCACCCACTGCGGCCCGCGCTACACCATCATCCGCAGCCTTCCCTACGACAGACCCCATACCGCCATGGCAGGCTTTGCCATGTGCCGGCGCTGTGCGGCGGCCTATGAAAACCCGCTGGACAGACGCTACCACGCCCAGCCGGTGAGCTGCCCCGAGTGTGGGCCCCACCTCAGTTGGCGAAATGGCCGTGGCGATGCCTTGGCCGAGCGCGAGGATGCCCTGCAAGCAGCTGCAAGCGCCCTGCAAGCGGGGGCGCTGATTGCGGTCAAGGGGATGGGGGGTTATCACCTGATGTGTGATGCCCGCAATGAACAGAGTGTGGCCAGATTACGAACACTCAAGCGGCGCGCGCGCAAGCCGCTGGCGGTGATGATGGGCTCCCTTGCCGAGGCCAAATTACATGTCACCGGCTGCGAAGCAGAGTGGAAGCTGCTCGCCTCTCAGGCCAGACCCATCACCTTGCTGCGCAAGCGCATTAACGATGATCGGCTCTCAGAATCTGGACCGTCAGCCGCGCCGCTGGCCGAGGGGATCGCCCCCGGCATCCCCTACCTTGGCATCATGCTCCCCTATACCCCGCTCCATCAGCTGCTGCTGGACGCCTGCGCCATGCCGCTGGTGGCCACCAGCGCCAATGGTCGCGGCAGCCCAATCCTGATCGACTGTGAGGCAGTAGTAAGGGAACTCGGCAGCGAGATTGACGGCATCCTGGATCACAATCGCCCCATCCTGCACCCGTGCGACGACAGTCTGGTGCAGTGGGCAGGCGGGCGACGCCAGACGTTGCGCCTCGCCCGGGGCTATGCCCCCTGCACTCCCAGCCTGCAAGAGGCGGTCAAGGTGCCGCTCTTGGCAGTCGGGGCGCAGCAGAAGAACCAGCTGGCGCTCGCCTTCGGCCGCCAGCGCATCTACAGCCCCTATATCGGCGATCTGCACAGCCTGCCGATGCAGGAGCACTTCGAGCAGACCCTGGCGACCTTTCGCGAACTCTACGATCTCAACCCCGAACTGCTGGTCTCGGATCGCCACCCGGGCTATCTCAGCCACCAGTGGGCCAAAAGCTATTGCCAGGATCAGGGTGCAACTCACCTCGAGGTGCAGCACCATCACGCCCACCTGCTGGGGGTGATGGCCGAGCACAACATCACGGGCCCGGTGCTGGGGGTTGCCTTCGATGGCACCGGCCTTGGTGATGACGGCACCCTCTGGGGCGGCGAGCTGCTGATCGCAGACGTTAAGGGCTTCGATCGTGTTGCCCACCTTGCCCCCTTCAAGCTGATCGGCGGCGAGGCGGCCATTCGCGAGCCGGTACGTCAGCTGCTGGGGCTGCTGTTTGAATCGCATAGCCCTGAGCAGATCAGCACCCTCGATATTCCGTTGATCAACAATCAGACCCTTGAGCGGATCAGCAACCTGCACCAGCTCTGGCAGCTGGGTCGCAACGCCCCTTACACCAGTTCCATCGGTCGGCTGTTCGATGCGGTGGCGGCGCTCTTGGGGGTGATTGATACCCCTGATTACGAGGGCGAGACCGGACTCTTGCTGGAGGCAGCCGCCTTGCAGCTCACCCCAGATGAACAGCCCTTCCCCCTCGCCTTTGATCTCAGCCAATCAACAGAGGGGCCACTGCATATCGAGTGGGCCGAGCTCATCAATACCCTTATCAGCGAGCAGAGAAAAGGCATCTCCACCGCCAGCCTGGCCGCCGGTTTTATCCGCGCCATCAGCAATCTGGTCATCGCCCTTGCCGAGCGCGTCCCCGGCTATCCGGTGGTATTCGGGGGCGGCGTTTTTCAAAACCGGGTGCTGATGGACCAGCTGGTGCCCGCTCTCGAAGCGGCCGGCCGGCAGGTATTGACCAGCGAAACCCTGCCGCTCAATGACGGTGGCATCGCCGCCGGTCAGCTCTGGTTTGCCATCCACCATCTTGCCACGCACCACCCTGTCACAACCGGTTGTGCCACCTTGTCGGAGTCCTGAAATTCATGTGTCTATCCATCCCCTCTCAGGTGGTGCAGCTGCACCCCGAAGATAACTGCGTCACCGTCGACACCCTGGGGGTGCAGCGGCGCGTCAGCTGCATGCTGCTCGAAGAGCCTCTCAACATTGACGACTATGTGCTGCTCCATATCGGCTTTGTGATGAGCAAGATTGACGAAGAGGAGGCGCAGGCCAGCCTCGAGAGCTTCCGCCAGATGGTGGCCCTGATGCCAGAGCAGGATATCTTGCCATGCTGACCTTGAATGACCTCTTTCAGGGCTTTCGCCAGCCCGAGGTGATCCGCGCCCTCGCCGCCCAGATCACCGAACTGGCCAAAGATCTGCCCGAACCGCTGCGGGTGATGGAGGTGTGCGGTGGCCATACCCACACCATCATGAAATACGGCCTGCACCAGTTGCTGCCGGCCAGCATCGAGTTTGTCCACGGCCCCGGTTGCCCGGTTTGCATCATGCCCAAAGAGCGCATCGATCAGGCCATCGAGCTGGCCCGCCAGCCCAACGTCATTCTGGTCACCCTGGGGGACATGATCCGGGTGCCGGGCTCCAAGGGCACGCTGGCCCAGCAGCGGGCCAAGGGGAGCGATATCCGTCCGGTCTATGACCCCCTCGATGCCCTGCGTATCGCCCGTGAGAACCCCGAGAAAACCGTGGTCTTCTTCGCCATCGGTTTCGAGACCTCCACCCCCATGACCGCCGCCTTGCTGGCTGCGGCTGAAGCTGAGGGGATTGAGAACCTGCTGTTTCATATCAACCATGTGCTGGTGCCCCCCGCCATTCATGCGGTGATGGCCGACGGGGTGGCCAAGGTGAACGCCTTTATCGGCCCCTCCCACGTCAGCGTCATCACCGGCGCCGATATCTACCTGCCTATCGTCGATCGCTATCAGGTGCCGGTGGTGGTGAGTGGCTTCGAACCAGTGGATGTGATGGAGGCGCTCTTGATGATGGTGCGCCAGAAGGTGGAGGGTCGCTACGCGCTGGAGGTGCAGTACAGCCGCGCCGTCACCGCCAGCGGCAATAAAGCCGCCCAGCGGCTGGTCGAGCGCTTTTTCGAGACCCGCGAGCACTTTCGCTGGCGAGGTCTGGGGGATATCAACGCCTCCGCCCTGCGCCTGCGCGATGCCTTTGCCAAGCGCGATGCGGAGCGTCACTTTGCGCTTAATCAGACTCCCATCGATGACCACAAGGCGTGCCAGTGCGCCGATATCCTGCGCGGCCTGGCCAAACCGAACCAGTGCAAAGTCTTTGGCCGGGGCTGCACCCCGACCCAGCCCATGGGCAGCTGCATGGTCAGCTCCGAAGGGGCCTGCAATGCCTACTACCGATATATGGGGATCCAATGAGAGAAATTCAGTTAAGCCACGGCGGCGGCGGTGTGGAGATGAACCAGCTGATCAATCAGCTCTTCTTTCGCCACTTTGGCAACGAGATCCTGCTGCGCGGTGAAGATGCCGCCCTGCTGCCGGTAAACGGCCCCGTTGCCTTCACCACCGACAGCTTTACCGTCTCGCCGCTCTTCTTCGAGGGGGGCGATATCGGCAAACTGGCCATCGCCGGTACGGTCAACGATCTCGCCATGATGGGGGCCAAGCCCGAGTATCTGAGCTGCAGCTTTATCATCGAGGAAGGCTTCCCCTACGCCGATCTGGCCCGCATCGTCGAGTCGATGGCGGTCGAACTTGCCAAGAGCGGTGCCCGCATCGTCTGCGGCGACACCAAGGTGGTGCCCAAGGGGGCGGCCGACAAGATCTTTATCAACACCAGCGGGGTCGGCACCTTTCCGCGGCCTGAGCAGAGCCGGGGCATCTCGGTACGCAACCTCAAAGCCGGTGACGCCATTCTGGTGTCGCGGGATATCGGCAGCCACGGCGCCTGCATCCTGATGGCCCGTGACGCCCTGCAACTGGGATCCGATCTCAAGAGTGACTGCACCACCCTCTGGCCGCAGGTAGAAGCGCTGCTAAAAGCGGGGATTACCCCTCACGCCCTGCGCGATGCCACCCGCGGTGGCCTTGCCGCCGTGCTCAACGAATGGAGCAGCGCCTCCGGCGTTGCCATCGAGCTGGAGGAGTCCGCCATTCCGGTGTGCGATCCGGTGCGTGGCCTGTGCGAGCTCTATGGCTTCGAGCCCCATGATCTCGCCAACGAGGGAACCATGGTGCTGGCCCTGCCTGCCGAACAGGCACAGGACGCGCTGGGCATCTTGCGGCAATTCAACCCCGCCGCCAGCCAGATCGGCGTGGTGCAGGCAAGCGATCGCCACAAGGTGATCCTCAACAACCCCTGGGGTAGCCGCCGTTATCTGGAGCTACCGCAAGGGGAGCTGCTGCCGCGGATCTGTTGATCGGCCATGCCGTTCCGTCAATTACAGGGAGGAGTCACTGCTCCTCCCCATATCGGTTAAGGAGCCACCATGCACGAAATGTCTCTGGCCATGGCCGCCATCGATCTGGCGGCTGAACAGGCCACCCAGCGGGGCTTTACCAAGGTGACCGCCCTCTGGCTCGAGGTCGGCAGCTTCTCCTGCGTCGACCCGGACACCATTGCCTTCTGTTTCGAGGCGGCCGCCAAGGGCACCGCCGTCGAGGGAGCCCAACTGCACTTTCAGCACCAGGCGGCAGAGGCCTGGTGTTACGACTGCAACCAGACGGTCACCCTCACCGAGCGCGGGCAGGCCTGCCCCGAGTGTGGCGGATACAAATTACGAGTCGCGCAGGGTGATAGCCTGCGCATCACCGACATCGAGGTAAGTTGATATGTGTAGCGTATGCGGATGCGGCCAGGCGCGGATCGCCGGCCATGAGCACGATCACGAGCATCATCACGAACATGAACATGGTCATGAGCACGACCATCATCATGCTCATGACGCCCATCACCATCATGACCACGAGCAGAGTGCGCCGCGCACCCTGATCATTCACCACCACTATCACCATCAGGGGGATGTCCATCACCACTACCACGGGGTGCGGGCTCCCATAAGCCATGAGGGGCATGATCAGCCCTATGAGCACCACCATGATCATCCCTGCGACCATCATCATGCCCACTCTCATGACCACGGCCATTCCCACGCGCATCCCCATGATCACAGCCATGACCATGACCATGACCATGACCATCAGCAGGGTGATCTGCACTACGGCAAAGGGGAAGCGGGATTATCGGTGCCCGGTATGGGGCAGCGCCAGCTGATCGCCATCGAGATGGATGTGCTGGCCAAGAACAACGCGCTGGCGGCCCACAACCGCGAACACTTCACTGCCGCAGACCAGCTGGTGCTTAACCTGGTCTCTAGCCCGGGTTCAGGCAAAACCACTTTGCTTTGCGAAACTCTGCGCCAACTGGCCGACAAACGCCCCTGCGCGGTGATCGAAGGGGATCAGCAGACCAGCGCCGATGCGGATCGCATCCGTGCCACCGGTGTCCCTGCCGTGCAGATCAACACCGGCAAGGGCTGCCATCTGGACGCCAAAATGGTTCACGACGCCTGTCACCAGCTGCCCGCCAATGAAGGGGGCATCCTCTTTATCGAGAACGTGGGCAATCTGGTCTGCCCCGCCAGCTTCGATCTCGGCGAGAAATACAAGGTGGCGATCCTCTCGGTCACCGAGGGGGAAGAGAAGCCGCTGAAATACCCGGATATGTTCGCCGCTGCCCAGCTGATGGTGATCAACAAGATCGATCTGCTGCCCTACGTCAGCTTTGACGTGGCCCGCTGCATCGAGAACGCCAAACGGGTCAACCCCTATATTCAGGTGATCCAGGTCAGCGCTACCACGGGCGAAGGGATGGATGCCTGGCTCAACTGGCTGGCTACAGCCTGAACCAGAACCGGTTAAATGCCGTTACCAACGGCGGATAGCAAGAGAGGGAGGCTGATGCCTCCCTCTCTTTATCTACAAACCTTATCAGGCGTTCTCTCTCTATACCGAATGGCCCGCGCCTCATACTCGCGTCCCCTCACCCAGGCCCTCTCCCCAGGGAGAGGGAACCGGTTCGTGGATGCCGCATTCCGTTCCCGTCTCAACATGGAAAAGGGAACCTATTCGTGGATACAGGCAATATGCTGCAACAATACGACTCCCTCAACCCCCTCAGGGAGGCTTCGAGCATAACAACCAGCCATATTTTCAAACCCCAAGGTTCTCCAAACCCTAAACCCTGAGCGTATTGAGATGGCACCTTCAACTCCCTTCTCCCCTTGCGGGAGAAGGGCTGGGGATGAGGGGGGAAACACCAATCCTCAGGCCACGCTACGGGCCATCGCCTCCTGCTCCGCAGGCACCTCACCAAAGCGCAGCACCCGATGGCAGATCTGGCGCAACAGCGCCTGCTGGTGACTGAAGATCACCATACCAAGCCGGCGCTGTTCGCACTCAATCATCAACTCCCGCCAGAGCTGGCGCTGAATTTGCGGATCCAGCTGGGCAGTCACCTCGTCGGCAATCAGCAGTCGGGTGCGGGGATCGAGGGCGCGCAGCAACGCGATGCGGGCCAGCTCGCCACCGGAGAGCTGACCGGGTTTACGGCCAAGCCATTCGGGCTTGACCATAAAGCGGGCCAGTATGGCGTCATCGGGGCGCCATACATCCCACAACGCCTGCCCGGTGGTGCGATAGGGATTGAAGGTGAGTTCCGGGTGCTGGGGCACCAGCTGGATGGGGTTATAACCTTTTACCTGTTCAGGTACTGGCTGCCCATCCAGCAGGATCTGCCCGCCGGCCCCAACCGGTTGCCAACCCGCCAATACCCGCCCCAGCGTGGTCTTGCCATAACCGCTCGGGGCGGAGATACCGAGCCGTTCGCCCGCTTTCACCGTCAGCGACAATCCCTGCCAAAGGGGGCGTTCCCCCTGGGCGATGGTGAGATTTCGTACTTCCAACATCAGGAAACCTCCGGCACAGAGAAGATCGCGTTGAATTCCGGCAGTGCCTGCCACTGAACACCCGCAACCAGACAGACGATCCATTCCTGCAACTCAATCATCAGGAGATCTCCGACGTAGCAGCAAAGAGCGCATTGAACTCCGGCAGCGCCTGCCAGTGGGCACGGAGCATCTCGCTCCCCAGCCCCTGGCGCAGATGGTGGCAGCTCAAGGTATCGCTCACCTGCCCCTGATGCAGCGCCACAATGCGATCGGCAAAGCGAGCCGCCAGCGCCAGATCGTGGGTCACCCAGAGGATACCGCTGCCCCGATTGGCCAATTCACGCAACTGGCCGAGCAGCAGACAGGCCAGCCCCTCGTCGAGCCAGGCGGTGATCTCGTCCGCCAGAATGTAGCGAGCACCGCCGAGCGCCGCAGTGCAGGCCAGAATGCGCTTGGCCATGCCACCGGAGAGCTGGCGCGGATAGCGGTCCAGAGTGGCAGCGGGCAGCTGGTAGCGCAGCAGCTGCTCACCGAGCCGCTCGCGAGAACAGCTCTGGCCGCAGAGACGTGCCGCACGGCCCAGCTGGCGCTCCACCGTCAGCAATGGATTGAGGGCGCTTACTCCCTGTGGCACATAGCAGAGAGTGTGACCGCGTAGACGGGCCCGGCTGGCATCGCACAGAGGAGTACCATCGAGAGAGATGCTGCCGCGCATCCGCAGATTGTCCGGCAGCAATGTCAGAGCGCTTTGCAGCAGCAGGCTCTTGCCCTCGCCGCTCCCCCCCACCAGCGCCACTATCTCCCCTGGCGCCAGTTGCAGGCTGATATCGGTCAGCAAAGGCTGCCAGCTACGCCGCCCCAGCCAGGAGTAGTGGGCCGCCTCTATGGTCACATGGTCAAAACTCAGCATGGTTCACTCCTGTGCCACAACAGCTGTTGCAAGGCGCGGGTAGCCTGATCAAACAGCAACACCAGCAGCAACAACATCAGACCGGGGAAGAGGGCCAACCACCAGCCGCCACCGGCCAGATAACGCAAGGCATCGGCCAGCAACAGGCCAAGGGAAGCCTCGTGGGCCGCCAGACCAAAGCCGAGAAAGCTCAAGGCCGCGCTGTGTAGCACCGCATGGGGAAACATCAGCAGGGTGCCGATAAACCACTGGGGCAACAGGCCCGGTAGCAGGTGGGTGCGCCACCGACGCAGCGCCCCCATCCCCTGACAACGGGCCAGCACCACATAGTCGCTGCGGGCGATCCGCCGCGCTTCTGCACAGAGAATGAGCGCCAGCTTGGGCCAGTGGGTGAGCGCCACCGCCAGGATCACCCCGCGCATGCCGCCGCCCACGGTAAAGCAGATAAGGATCAAGAGCAGCATATGGGGCAACGCCAGCATGGCGTCGATCACCATTCGTACCGCCGCATCACATCTGGGGTGAATGAGCGACACGCTTGCCGCCACCATGGCCAGCAGGCCACTGCAGAGAGCCGTGCTTATGCCAAGCTCCAGACTGGTGAGGGTGCCCTGAAAGGCCCGCAACCAGAGATCCCGCCCCATCTGATCGGTGCCGAACCAGTGGGTCAGCGAGGGAGGCTGCTGGCGCGCCAGCAGATCCATCGGCACATCCTGATGAGAGAGGCTCCAGCCGTAAGTGGCCAGCAGCGCCAATCCGAGCAGGGCAAAAACCAGCCGCAGTATGGAGGGAAGCGGATTAAACAGCATGCTCGCCCTCCCAGCCCCGATTGATGCGGGCCAGCAGCAAACTGGCCACCGTATTGCCAATAAAGACCAGCAGGGTGCAGAAGAGCACGATTCCCATCAGCAGGGGGATATCGCCCCTGAGCCCCGCATCCACGGTGGCCTGGCCGAGCCCCGGATAGGAGAAGACCTTCTCGGCCAAGAGCGATCCGCCAATCAGTTCACCGAGCGAGGCAAACTGCAGGCAGAGCGCCGGGGTCAGGGCGTGGCGCAGCACATGAAAACGCAGCATGGGCCAGCCGCCATCCCCCTGAGCGCGGGCGTAGCGGATAAAGTCACTCTCCAGCACCTCGGCCACCCGCGCCCGGGTATGCAGGGCAATATTGCCCAGCCCGAGCAGGGCGAGCGTGGTCACCGGCAGCAACAGATGGCGCAATCGCATGGCCCAGTCCACCTCATCGGCGGAGAGACCCGGCGTCCAGGCGCAGCAGACTGGCAGTAGTGGCCAGTGCACCGCAAACAGGGCGAGCAGCAACAGGCCGACCCAGAAGGTGGGCAGGGAGGCTAGCAGGTAGGCAAAACGGCAAATAAGACGATCAGGCCAGCGGTTGAGATAGCGACCGGCGCAGAGCCCCAGCAGAATGCCAAAAAAGCCGGAGAGCAGCCAGGCGCCCGCCAGCAGCAGGAAGGAGGCAGCAAAGCGCTGGCCTATGACCTCACCCACCGGTGCGTTATAAAGCATGGAGTAACCGAGATCCCCCCGCAGCACCTGGGTAAACCAGTGCCAGTAACGCAGCCAGAGCGGCTGATCCAGCCCCCAGCGAGCGGCGATGCGGGCGTACTGCTCCGGCGGCACATGGAGCAGATCGTTGCCGATATAGGCCTTGATGGGGTCGATGGGGGAGTAACTCAGCAGCACAAAGGTGGCGACCGAGACCAGACATAACAGCCCTGCCAGACGCAGCAGGGCTTTTAGCAACAGATAACCTGAATGACTCAAGGGCGAACTTAACGGCACGTCCACCGCCAATCCTGCAGGTTGTTGAGGAGTGACCAGCTACCGTGGATTTCCGGCGCCCCCTTGCCAAGATCGATGCAACGGTTGGCGAGATAGGTGTGCTGCACATTGAGCAGCCAGGCCCAGGCGGCATCCCCCTGCACTCCGGCGCCTGTCTTGCCATCCCACTCCACCTGCTGCCAGAAGGGCAGCGCCGCCTGCCAATCGGGGGCATCCAGCGCCTGCTTGAGGTGGCCATCCACCACAGGGTTGCTGTAGTAGCCCGGGTTGTAGAACTCAACGCCGCCCGAGCCACTCTGGTAGTGGTGATAGAGCTCCATGGGATCCAGACTCCCCCACCCCATCAGCACCGGATTGGCGTGCATCTCCCGCTCCACCTGCGCCCAGCTGCCGGACTTGAGGCTCACCTCAAGGCCAATGGGTTTGAGCATGGCGCGCACCGCTTCCGCCAAATCCCGGCGGGTGCTGTCGCCACTGGTGTACCAGAGGGTAAAGGCGGCGCGCAGGTCGCCCTTGTGGCGAACGCCGTCACTGCCCATTTTCCAGCCCGCCTCGTCTAGCAGGGCATTGGCGTGGGCAGCATCGCCATCCTTGAAGGCGGTGGCTTTGTTTAGCCAGGGCAGGCCTTCTACCGCGCTGTAGGCGGGGATGGCGTGCCCCTCCAGCAGCTGGTCGGCCAGCAACTTGCGGTCAATGGCGTAGTTGATGGCGCGGCGCACCGCTACATCCGAGGTCACGTCGTTGCCGATGGGATAACCCTTGGCATCCTTGCCACCCGCAGGCGGAATAGGGAAGACGATGCCACGGTTCTCCACGCTCGGCCGCACCCAGAGCTTGAGGGAAGCAGACACGGTTGGCGCCAGTGACGGGGCGATGCGCACCACATCGAGCTGGCTACTCTGGGCGGCGGCATAGGCGCTCTCTTCATCGATAAAGACAAAGACCAGCCGTTTGAAGTCGTTGTTGCCGCCGGCGTAATAGGGGTTCGCCTCCACCACCAGCTGTTGACCGGGCAGGAAGCTCACCAGCCGGTAAGGGCCGGCACCGACCGGCTTTTGGGCATATGCTTTTGCGTCGTAATCCTTCTTCGACACTATGCCCAAGGATCCCAGCACGTTGACGAAGGTGCTCTGGGGGGCACTCAAGGTGATGGCAACCTCGGTGGGCGAGAGCACCTTGGCCGAGACAAAGTTGCCCATGTCGATCTTGCCGCCACCCTTGGCCGCGCTGTTGTAGGTAAAGGCCACATCCTCGGCGGTGAGCGGCGCGCCGTTGGAGAATTTCAGGTCAGGCTTGAGGGTAATGAGCCACCCTTTGCCATCCTTGCTCGGGGTCACCGCCTGGGTGAGCACATTCTGCCAGCTGAGATCGGCATTCTGCTTGAGCAGCGGACTGTGCAGCAGCAGGTAGCTGCCGTGGCTCCAGCCGAGCAGAGGGTCAAACCCTTCGGTGGGTTCGGCTCCGATGGCGAGCTTGAGCTCGGCAGGCACAGGTTGGGCAGCGGCCAGCGCCGCGTGAGAGGCGGTGCCCAGCAGCAGAGTCAACAGGGCGGCAGCACTGGTGCCACAGTAATAGCGAAGAGAATTGCGTGGAACAGTCATGGGGATCCTTCTTGTTTTGTACCACTCACGGATCATCACTCAAAAAAGAGGCGGAATGCGTGTCTGAACATGGGAGTGAGGGGCCAAAATGGCCCCCTATTCTAAACTTGATTTCGCGTGAAACCTAGCGACTATGCCGGTTGACCACGCCGGGCACCGAATAGCCGTCTGCGGCCCAGATCCACACCGCCAGCCCCTTGCTGCACCGGCAAGGAGAGCAGCATCTTGAGGGTGCTGCTCACCAGTGCTCGCCCCTCCCCGGCCCCGAGATGGGGATCGAGCGGCGACATCAGGGAACAGGACAACAGCTGACCACTTTCGGGCAATTCACCCACCATAAAGGTCATGTTGCCGCAGGGGAGTTGCAGGGCGAGTCGATCGCTGCTGCTGCGAACCGGCCAAAGCTGATCCGGCCCCGGCAGCACCACCACGCTCAACATCCAGGGGGTGAGCACGCAGCCGAGCCACTGACCTTCAAACAACGTGCACTCCGCCACTATAGGCATGTCCGGGTGATAGAAAGGCAACGCCTGCATCTCCTCCCGAGCGATCCGCTCGTACTGAGCTACCAGCAGGGGCGCGGGATTACTAACAAAACCCGAAAACTCCTGCACGCATTCCTGCACAGCATCAAGCTCGCTTAAATGGGACTGCGCCATAGGCCCTCCTGCTCTTGTTCAGCTTTCTCCTGCTCAGAGAGCGCAATGGCGGGCGCATCGACACTGGCCAGCAGGGTCAAAATCCGATCCGTCGCCTCCCCCATGGCAGCCGCCACCACGGGGGTGAGGCCGATGCGGGGCTCGAGGGATTCGGGCTCAACCCCGATCAGGGTGAGCCGCTTCGGCGACTCCCCCGTCATGTGCAGCGCCGAGAGCACATCCGCCAGCCCCAGCTGGTGCGGGGAGATCTTGCGGCCAAACAGGGTCGGGATCTCCTCATCCTTCAGAGTCACGACGGTGCCCGGCGGATTACCGCTGCGCACCGCATCCGCCAGAATGATGTGATCGCGACTGGCCATCGCTTCGAGCAGCTCCATACCGGCGGTACCGCCGTCGAGCAGCTCGATGCCGGGGGCGAAACGGTAGTTGCGCCCCAACCCCTCAACGATGCGCACGCCGACGGCCTCGTCACTCAAGAGCAGGTTGCCCACGCCCAGGATCAGGGTGTTCATCACAGCACCTTCACCTGAGTCGTTTCACCATTTTGGGTATCCACCACATGCACAGCGCAGGACATGCAGGGGTCGAACGAGTGGACGGTACGCACTACTTCCAGCGGCTTGGCCGGATCGGCTACCGGGGTGCCTACCAGAGATTGCTCGTAGGGGCCGGGTTCATCGTTGAAGTTGCGCGGGCCCGAGTTCCAGGTCGATGGCACCACCGCCTGATAGTTCTCGATCTTGCCGCCCTTGATGACGATCCAGTGGGAGAGCATGCCACGCGGCGCCTCTTCAAAGCCTACCCCACGAAACTCTTTATCCGCCGGGATCTCCGCCTTGATGTAGGCGGTGGTGTCCCCCTTGCCGATGTTGTCCACCAGCGCCTTCCACTGGTGCGCTAGGGTATCTTTGAGCACACAGCAGCGCACCGCGCGGCCGATGATGCGGCCCATGGTGGAGTGCAGCTGTTCAGTCTTGATGGCCGAGCCGGTGAGCGCCTTGTAGATGCCGTTCAGCTGATCGAAATGCGCCACTGTCTCCGGGTGCTTGGCGGCGAGCTTCACCAGCAAGTCTGCAAGCGGCCCCACCTCCACCACCTTGCCGTAGAAGGTGGGGGATTTGACCCAGGAGTATTTGCCGTCATCCTGCCAGCCGGTGTAATTAGGCTCGGTCTTGCCCTCCCACGGCTTGAGGGGCTCGTCATCCTTGTACCAGGCGTGCTTGTTACTCTCGGCGATGCCATCCATCAGCCAAGCATCCTGATGACTCTCGATGGGGCGATAACCTGCCAGATTGCCATTCTCGATATAGCCGCCCGGCATCAGGAAGCTGCCGCCGTTGGCGTCGGTGGGGAGCTCCGGCACGCTCAGGTAGTGCTTGGCCCCCTGCCCCAGGTTCAGCCACTCGGGGTAGTGGGCGGCGATGATGGCGGCATCCACCTTGTAGACCTGCTCGATAAACTCGCCAAGCCGGTCGATAAAGCTCTTCACGTAGAGCAAGCGCTCCAGGTTGAGCACGCTAGGCGCATCCAGATTGATGGGGTTGGCCACGCCGCCCACCGCCAGATTCTGGATGTGCGGGCTCTTGCCACCGAGGATGGCGACAATGCGGTTGGCATCGCGCTGGCACTCCAGCGCCTGCAGGTAGTGGGCCACGGCGATGAGGTTTACCTCCGGGCTCAGCTTCATCTCCTTGTGACCCCAGTAACCGTTGGCAAAGATGCCGAGCTGGCCGCTCGCCACCAACGCGCGGATCTTGTCCTGCACCTTGGTCAGCTCGTCGGCACTGTTGAGGGACCAGGTTGATACCCCCTTGAGCATGTCCGCCGCTTTTTGCGGATTGGCCTCAAGGGCCGCGGTGATATCCACCCAGTCCAGCGCGGAGAGCTGGTAGAAGTGGACGATGTGATCGTGGATGTTGTGGGCCGCGATGATGAGGTTGCGGATAAACTGGGCGTTGACCGGCACCTTGGCGCCGATGGCGTTCTCCACAGCCCGCACCGAGGCGATGGCGTGAATGGAGGTACATACCCCGCAGATGCGCTGCACTATCATCCAGGCATCGCGCGGGTCGTTGCCCTTGACGATCTCCTCCATCCCGCGCCACATGGTGCCGGACGACCAGGCTTTGGTCACTTTTCCGCCTTCGATTTCGCAGTCGATACGCAGGTGCCCCTCAATGCGGGTGATGGGGTCTATGGTGATACGTTGGCTCATACGTTGGCTTTCCCTCGGGCCTGATAATCTTGGTGAACACGTTCAAGTGATGGCAGTACCGGCAAGAGCCGGATCAACAGCAAATAGGCACACACCTCGATGGCAACAAAGCCCAGAGAGATCAGCACCTCCTCCGCAGAGGGGAAGTAGTGGTAGCCATTGCCGGGGTTGAAGGCGAGCAGGGAGTAATCCAGCCGCCAGAGGGCGGCGCCCAGCAGCATGCTGAGGGCCCCCAGGAACAACATGCGCGAATCCCGGCGGCTCTTGTCCCAGTGGAACACCAGCAGCGGGAAGATCATCAGCGCAATCTCGCTCCAGAACATGATGGAGAAGCGATTGAACTCGGAGAGATACTCCGACTTGTCGTGGATGACGATCTCGGCAAAGCGCAGCGCCACAAACAGGATCAGGAAGATATCGATCACCTGGGTCAGTTTGTAGAAGAGCGACTTCTCGTTGGGGCCCCGCCCCGCCAGTCCCGCCTGCACCAAAGAGCCCTCAAATACCACGATGGAAAAACCCATGATGAAGGCGGTCAGCAGCGAAAAGACCGGCAGCAGCTCGTAGCTTTGCCAGAGCGGATGGATCTTCTCCCCCGCGACGATCATCAAGGAGCCCATGGAGGATTGGTGCATGGTGGGCAGCAGAGCCCCCAGCGCCAGCACGAAGAACATGATCTTGTTGAGGCGAATGAGTGACGCCTTCCAGCCGAACTTCTCCAGCAGCACGGGCGCAAACTCCAGCGCCATCACCCCGATATAGATGGTCATGCAGACCGCCGTCTCGAACAGCACCGATGAGGTGTTGAAGTGACCGGGCAGGTAGAAGTACGGCAGGTTCCAGTAACGCCCCACGTCGATGGTGATGGAGAGACCACCGAGCGAGTAGCCAAACAGGCTCGCCAACAGGGCCGGTCGCACCAGCGGGTGATACTCACCCCGGTTGAACACATAGACAGCCCAGGCCAGCGCCCAGCCACCGCAGGCGAAACCGGTACCGATCAAGAGATCGAACGAAATCCACAAACCCCAGGGATAACCGCCATTCAAGTCGGTGACCGAGCCCAATCCGAAGATGAGACGTTTGAGGATCAACATGCCGCACAGGATGACGAACGGCGCCAGCACCAGCACAGGCCAGCTGACCAGCTTGCCGCCGAGGGGATACGCCTTGTGATTACTCATGATCCTTGCCTCCCTTTGTGGTGCCCTGACCCTTGATCTGCGCACTCCCCTGATCATGGCCATCATCATGATGGTGATCGTGACCATTCTTGGTGTTGCGACGGATAAGCACCGAAAGGCCGGTCAGCACCACCATGGGCAGCACCATCCCCTTGTAGAGGGTGTGCTGGATATGCTCGGAGCGGGCACCGGAGGAGAGCTCCGGCAAGTCGGGCATGTCGAGCTTGGTATAGGGCACCCCGGCCAGCACCAGCACCTGGGTGCCGCCCCCCTCCTTCTCGCCATAGACGTAGGGCTGGTAATTGGGCACTTCGTGCAGGTAGGGGTCGTTGGCCTTGAGGGTCTGGCGCGGATAGGCATATTCACTGCCCGGAGTCGCCAGCAGCCGGCGCTTGGCCTCGGCCATCAGCTCCTCGCGGGTGCCGAAGATGACGGCGCCGGTGGGGCACACCTCGACACAGCCGGGCAACTTGCCCTGATCAATTCGCTCAAGCCCCTTCTGGTTGCAGAGCTCGCACTTGTGGATCGCCCCCAGCGGATTGTCATAGTCATATTTGGGTACATCGAACGGGCAACCCACCATGCAGTAGCGGCAACCGGTGCAGACGCTCGGGTCGTAGTGAACGATGCCGGTCTTGGGATCTTTTTTAAGAGCCTGCACCGGACAGACAGAGACGCAGTTGGGATCGACGCAGTGCATGCACTGCTTCTTGATGTAGGCATAGCCATCCACCAGCTGATCCTTGTGCTCGCCAGTGCCGCTTTTCCACACCTGAATGATGTTGTTGGTGTAGGGGGTCAGCTTGTCGTTGTTGGACCAGGTTTGCGCCCCGGCTGGATTGGCCGGGTTGCCGTTGAGGCGCTGACACTCCGCCACACAGGCCTGACAGCCGACGCAGAGGGTGGAGTCATACAACATGCCGAGCGCGCCGGGAATGGGCGGCTTGTTCTCGGCCGCCGCCAATGCGCTGCCGGAGACGGTGGTGCCCGCCGCCAGCGCGCCGACGGAGGCAAATTTGAGGAAGTTGCGTCTGTTCACGGTTACTCCTCCCGTGATGGGGACTGCCCGGCTTCGTAGCGTTTCTGCTGGCGACCGAGTTCACGCACCGTCATCAGACTCACCCCTACCAGCACCCCGAGGGCGCCACCGATAAGGCCGGTCGCGGTGGGCGAGGTATAGCCCCCCTCCTGAATTTTCACATCGGGTTTATCCACCCTCGGAGTCGGGTTCTCTACCTTGGCAAGCTGGAAGATCCCCTTGCTAAAACCGACCCCTTGCTCGTTGCAGCCATAACAGGGGTGACCGATCCCGACCGGCCAGATGCCGCCGCCCACATCGCAGAACTCCAGAGTCGAGCAGTTGCCATAGGTCTCCGGCCCCTTGCAGCCCAGATGGTAGAGACACCAGCCCTGCCGGTGGCCCTCATCGCCAAACTCCTTGGCAAAACGCCCTGCGTCGAAGTGCGGACGACGCTCGCAGTTCTCGTGGATCAGCCGCTCATAGGCAAACAACGGGCGCTTCTTGCTATCCAGCGCCGGCAGCTTGCCGTAGGTGATGTAGTAGGCAACCGTGGTGAGGAAGTTGTGGGGATTGGGCGGGCAGCCCGGGATATTGATGATGGGAGTGCCGATATTGCCCAGCGCCTCTTCCAGACTGACGGCACCGGTCGGGTTTCCGCCGCTGGCAGGCACACCGCCCCAGGCGGCGCAGGAGCCGATGGCGATGACGGCAGCGGCATCACTGGCGGCACGGCGAATATGGTCGACGATGGGCTCACCGGCCACCATGCAGTAGACGCCGCCATCTTTGAGCGGAATGGAGCCATCCACCACCAGCACATACTTGCCTTTATAGCGCTTGATGGCGTTGTGCTTGTTCTCTTCCGCCTGATGACCAAAGGCCGCCGAGAGTACCTCGTGGTACTCCAGCGAAATGGTATTGAGGATCAGGTTTTCGATGGTGGGGTGCGTGGCGCGCAGCAGCGATTCGGTACAACCAGTGCACTCCTGCGCCCCAATCCAGATCACCGGCGGCCGTTCGGGGCTGGTGAGCGCAGTGGCCATCTTGGCGACGGCATGCTGACTTAATCCCAGGGTTGCGGCCATCCCGGCACACAATTTCATAAAATCACGGCGATTAATCCCATGAGCCGATAAAAAATTATCCTCGACCATTCTAGTTATTCCCGTAGTGAGCACTTGTTTGGTAAATGCTTAATAGGAGAAATGCTAAGGACTCACCCACATCACAGTATTGATCTCTATCAACTTCGACCGGCTTCCCCCTATTTACATAGCGAGCCACATCACAAACAGAATTAATTACCCCCAAAGAGATATTTGGCGAGAAAATAAATTTTATGAACTTAATTGGACAGCAAATAATTAATCACCGGACCAAATACCCTTTTGTTCCCAGTTAAATTAACATGCGGAATGACTGTGCCATGCCGCTTATTTCACAATATTGATACCCGACAATAAATGTTCAATCAAATATACCTTTACTCACTGAATTGCATATTTTACTGGCTTTATATCTGACTCAGCACGGTTTGCAACACCAAATCATGGCAGGAACAAGAGACCCGCTCAACCCTTGCTGCCAGGGCCTTCATGGCAGCATTTCCCGTAAATTCGCGCAGATGGACTCTGCCGGAAAGCACTAGCGGCAGCGCCCCTGGTTGCATCCCCGTCTGTTGAACCTGAGCAGTAAGAAGATGCATATGATGTATTCATATCGGAGGGTATCCAGATACGCTTTATCATCCGATGTCGAGACGAGTAAAATATCGCGACGGTGGATATGTTTACGCATCATCATGAATTCACATTCAATTTTACGGTAAGATAAACAGTTCATCAGCAGACCATCTGCAACAAAGTGATAATATTTAATTGGCGGCGAACTCGTTTATCAGGTTACAGATGTTACCGCTCACACTCATACTATTTACCTTAACGTCACCTTGACTAATTAACCAAAGCGTAAATATCCCTCTTCATCAGCAACGATGATAATTGTTCTCGTTCAGTAATAGTCAGCAATAATGAGAGAGGGATAAACGGGCCAACCAAGAAAAATCCGTGGACCTTCAGTTGAGCAGTGGCACCGGCAACCGCCACGCCTGCTGGCCAAGCAAGCGCTAACCACTCACGGCAAGGCTCAACGCATCCCATCGCAACATACCTTCCCACTGATCCAGTGTGCTTTGATAGGTATCCGCCGCGTTGTAATGGACCATGGCATGCAGGCGGGCATGATGGCCAAGTCGCTTGACCACGTCGGGCATGGCATTGAGGCTGGCCAGCACCCGCGCCAGATCGCCGGGATCGTTTGGCTGATATTTGCAGCAATTCACGTCATCGGTGAGGTGTCGATCCCACCAGGCGCCATCGGCCGGGATCACTACGCATAATCCCGCCGCCATGGCCTCCAGAATGGAGAGACCAAAGGGTTCCTGATGGCTGGTGGAGACAAAAATGCCGCATTGAGATCGGATCTCGTCAAGATTTGCGGGGTTGGCATACCAGTGCGTGTCTGGCAGTTGTGGCTGAGGCTGGCTGCAGGGTTGCAGCGTGCCCTTGGGCTGCAGATAGCACACCATCAGCTCGGGGCGAGCGTCAGGGATCAGTTGATGGGCGGCCAGCATGGTCTCCAGCCCCTTCCAGCGCAGCAACGAGGCCGCCCACAAAATACGAGGCCCCCCCAGAGTCGCTTTGGGCCAATCAATCTCGCTCAAACCATTGGTAAATGGCTGCCAGTGTGACGGGAACTCGGTCTCGCCAAGCCGGGCCAGCAACGCCGCCAGGGAGCAGCGGGTTGATTCGAGATAAAACACAAAACTCGCCCGTTGCAAGGCCCTGGCAGAGAGGCCCGAGCACCCCACAGGGCCATGGATCAGCTGAACCACCCGGCACCGCAACCAGCGGGTAGCCCAGTAACAGCAGAGATCCACCCCCGGCCCGGACGCCGCCACCAGGCACTTCACCTCCCCCAGACGAAACACCAGCCAGAGGATCAGCAGGGTCTGCCACCCCTGTTTGAGCAGATAGCCGATGCCGGACTCCCGCCCCTTCAATATGTGGGGCAGCCAAAGAGGATGATGCTGACAACGGGACCAGGAGTCGGGATCCTGGGTCAACACATGGCATGTGAGCCCGGGCATCCGTTTGGCCAACTCATCGAGCAGCACTTCGGTCGCAACCTTGGAGCCACCGCGAAACGGGATGGGATCCACGACGATGATCTTTCCGAACACCGGCTCAGTTTGCATGCTCATCTTGCTGCTCCCTTACTCTGGCACCTTGCGGCGGCCAAACCCCAGCTGCACTTTTTGCGCCACCTTGGCCATCCCACTTGCCAGCATATTGCGCCCTCTGGCAAGGAGTCGTTGCCCCGCCCAGTGAATGAGTGGTCGGAAGGGTGTGGGGGCCGTGGCGTGCCAACGACCAGCCAACGCGGCGTCCCACACCGCCGTGACCCCGTCGACATAGCGCGCCACCGTGAACAACTGTGCGGCACGCAGCTGAGCGGCCCGCCCCATTTCACATCGGCGTTGCGGATTGCTCAATTGCCGCCAGTGATCAGCCATCTCGGCCCAATCCCCCGGGGTTGCCAACAAGCCGGTCACCCCCTCCTCCACTACTTCGGGGATGCCACCCACCCGATAGGCACTGACCGGGAGCCCCAACATGCCCGCCTCCGCCAACGTCAGACCAAACACCTCCTCACGGGCTCCGGAGACCAGCAGATCCACCCCGCCCCGCAAGATAGCGGCACTGTCCGGCCGCTCGCCCAAAAAGTGGACCCGCTCAGCCACCCCGAGCTCGACAGCCAACGCCATCAATGCTTCCCGCTCCGGACCGCTGCCAATGATCAGCAACTGGGCCTCCTCCCCCGATGCCATCAGGGCAGCCAGCGAGCGGATCAGCAGATCAATCCCCTTGCGTTTGATCAGGGAGCCGACGGTTGCGATGATCATATCCCCCGGGGGCAAGCCCAGCATGCCGACGACCGGCCAGTGAGCACCGCCATTCAGGCGAGCGGTATCCACCCCGTTGGGTACCCGGATCAACCGCTCGGCCGCGCAGCCATCCTGGCGCCAACCGGTCAACACCGGCTCGCTCACCCCGATCAGCACACTTGCCTGATGAACCCGCAGGCTGAATCTGTCTCTTGGCTGGTAACGGGCATGGAGGTGGCACACCAGCGGCACCTGCAACGCCCGACAGACCACCGCCAGCCACTGACAAGGGGCCGCGCTGTTGGCGTGCACCAGCCCAATCTGCCGCTCGGTGATGAGCTCTCTGGCTCGCCGGGAGAGGCGCCGATGGGCCGCAAGATCAAAACGTGGCGCCTGCCATCCCAGCAGCAGGCTGAACGGCTCGACCATGGTTTCTACCTCGAGGGTGGCCGCCTCTGCCGCCAGCATCGGACTATTGCACCAGAGCAACGGCGTAAACCGGCTGCGATCGAGGTGGGCCAGCAGATCCAGCAGGCAGCGTTCGCTGCCGCGGATCCAGTCCTCTCCGTAGTGAACCAGCAAAACAGGGGTTGCGTTCATCCTCTTGCTCCCTTGGGTGGCACTGCCGGCAACCGGGTTGCCTCCTGATGATCCTCAGCGGTGGCCTTCACCTCTGTGGCCGCCTGCTGTACGTACTTGATGGCGGCGACGGCCAGCGCCAATTCCAGATAGATGGGCCAGGTAAAGCCCTGGGTCAGGAAGGATCCCGAAATCACAAACCCCACCATGCTGGCCATCACCCCCTGCATCGCCGTGATCACTGCAGGAGGCATGCCAGCAAGCTGGCAACGCCAGCCACTGCGCAGGGTCACCGTCACCATGCCGATAAACAGCGCCAACCCGACAAAGCCGGTTTCAGCCAGCACCCCGAACCAGGTGGAGTGCACCGCATGATTGAGTCCATCCCAATGGGGGCTGTAGAAGAAGTAGTTGTAATAAAAATTGGACAAGCCCACCCCCACCAGCGGATGGCCCAGCGCCATGCCCCAGGCCGCTTGCCAGGCGTAGATCCGCCCCATGGCCGAGGCATCGACCCCGCTCTCGGCGGCGCCGCCAGATGCCCGGTCACTGATCCCTGCGGCGGCAAACAGCACCACCAGCGCGACCATCCCCATCGAGATCAACAGGGTTTTCGACTTCACCCGCTGCCAGGCAAACAGGCCACCAACGGCGCAGATACCCAGCAAACCACCCCGGCTCTGGGTGGCGATAATGGCGGCCGCAGTCAGCGCAAAGCCGAGCCCCCCCAGTAAACGCCCCCCCACCCCATTGCCCTGATTGAGCAGTAAGCTCAGCGAAAAGCCGGCAGGAAAGAGCAGCACCAGCGCCAGATCGTTGGGATCCCCCAGCACAGAGCCCAGCTCGCGCCCAATGGTCACCCGGGTCCCTTCCACCAGCCCGATCCCGCTCGCCTTGTTGTAGAGGGCCACCAGCGCCACCAGACAGCCCGCTACCACGAAGGTGCGCACCGCCAGCGCAAAATCCCCCGGGGTGCGCACCAGCCAGGCGGTCGCCAGGGTCATCAGATAGATCTTGCTGTAGCTGGCCGTCCAGGTGGCGATCGCCTCGCCCCGGTTGCTGGCAAACAGCACACCGATGGAGACCATCACAAAGAAGGCCGTCAGCCAGCTCAGGGCTGGGCTCCAGTAGGGCTTGATCCGGCCGGTCAGCAAAATGTGCCAGACCAGCGCGCCGATGGCGGCCAGCGAGAAGAGCAGCGGGATCTTGAGGGGATAGAGCTGGGGGAACACCTCATGCAGCCGAAAAAAGGAGAAGGTGACAAACCCCAGCACCATCAAGAAGGGCCAGCGCAGGGCAAACCAGATGGCGGGAATGGCAAGGCCGAGCACCGGCAGCAGCAAGGGATGGGGCAACCGCCACCAGAGCAGAGCCAGCACCAGACAGATGGTGCTTGCCCAGATGGCCGGCGTTAGACGAGCCATGATCCTGCCCACCATTGGCCGAGCCAGACCATCGCCAGCGCCCCGAGCGAACTGGCCCAGAGGGTCGAGAGGCGATACGGCAGCGGCAGCAACCGCTGGCTCACCAGATAAAAGGCGAGCGCCCGCACCAGATAGACCAGCAGCAGAGTCCAGATCACCCCGGCGACCCCGAAGGGGGGGATGGCGAGCAGAAAGCCTGCGACCCCAAGGGCGCTGCAGCCCAGATTGATCACCATCTGGGCATTGCTCTTCTCGCCGCTAAAGCAGCCGACATTGAGCAAGTCCGAAACATTGCGCACCGCCATACCCAGCACCAGCAGCGGAATATAGGCAATCGCCCCGTGATAGCTCTCCGGGGTCAGCCAGCGAATGAGCAAGGGGGCGGTGAGCCCGACAATCCCCGCGGTAACAAACCCCAGTACCGACCCCATCACGCTGTAGTGGGCATTGAGCCGCAGTCCATCCGGCTCGCGCAGCAGCATGAAACGGCGGGGATACCACCAGAGGGCAAAGGGTTGCAGCAGAAGTCCCACTGCCAGCGCCAGCTTGCCCGCCACCGCGTAGTAGGCGAGCAGCGCCTCACCCACCACATCGGCCAGCAGCCAGCGATCCAGTCCGCTCAGGGCAAAGCCTGCCAGCCCGCTGACCACCAGGGGCAATCCATAGCGCAGCAGCGGCCGATAGTGCTGCCAGTCAAAGCGGATCCCGCTATCTCGCCACTGCCAGAGGCTCAGCAGCAACGCCAGTGCAACGCAGGTCAGGGTGCCGGAGGCCAGCACCCCGCTCACGCCCCAGCCGAGCCAGAGCCACCAGCCGGTCAGCACCGACTGGATCACCGCCTTGCCTGCGGTCGCCACGAAAAAGATCCGCGCCTGATTGCGCATCCTCAGCCATGCCAGCGGCACGCCGATCACCCCTTCAAACGGCAGGGCGCAGAGCACCCAGCGCACATCCGCAAGGCGGGTTTCAACCGGCAGCCAGGCTTGCACCAAAGGCGCCAGCAGCCAGAGCAGCACCAGACTGGCCAGGGCGATCAGCCAGACCAGCCCAAACATGCGGGCCACCACCTGCTGGCGCTCCTGCTCATCTTTCGCCAGTCCGGCAAAGCGGTAGAGGGCATCCACCAGCCCGAAGCCAAGGATCAGGGAGCCCAGATTGATGAGGGTCAACAGCACCTCCAGCTGGCCGTATTCACGAGGCAGCAGCTGATGGGTCAGCACCGGCAGCATCAGCAGGGAGATCCCCTTCATCAGGAGCAAGCCGCCGGCGTAATAGAGCATGGCAATCTGGTTCACACCAAGTTTCATAGGGCCTCCCAGCCACCCGAAGCATCCTGCTCCGGGTCAGCTACCGCTAATGCAAAGCCCACGCCACTCACTCCCGCCCTGAAGCGATAGCCCCTCTGTGCGGCTTAACCGGCCTGCACAAGCCCAGAATGAGACTGGCATTTGCGTTTTGCACAACGCTGGCTGCAAATTGCACCGACCGGCGCAATCTGACTCTCCTATTAGCCCCATTTGGCCCGATCTCGCTGGGGCCGTCCTGTTGGCCCGATCCCTGCTTTCTGCATAGCGAGCAACGGACTGTACCAGAGGGAGAGGTCGCCATGAACACCATCAACCTGCACCGGATGAAAAGCTGGGCCAAACAGGGGGAAACGCCACTGGCCCGCCGGGTATGGCAACTGGCCAAAAGTGCCCGCCACTGGTCATTCCCCGTGATCCCTCCCCTGCATCGGCTGCTTTATCGGCTCTATCTGCTGGGCAGCAACGCGCTGGCAACCCTGACCCGCACCCTTTGGTGGACCCCCTTGTTTCAATCTCGCCTCACGGCCCCCGCCCCACGCCTCTATCTCTATGGCGGCATCCCCTATATCAGCGGTCCGGTCACCATCGAAATCGGTTCCGACTGCCGTCTCAGCGCCGCCATGACCATCAGCGGCCGGGCATCGAGCCAGACGCCAAAGCTGGTCATTGGCCGCAATGTCGGGATTGGCTGGCAAACCACCCTGGCGGTGGGCAGCAAGATAGTGCTGGGGGATAACGTCCGGATTGCAGGGCGTGCCTTTCTGGCGGGCTACCCGGGGCACCCGATCAACGCCCGCGATCGCGCCCGGGGCCTGCCGGATCGCGATGAACAGGTGGGGGCCATTGTGCTGGAGCAGGATGTCTGGCTTGGCACCGGGGTGATGGTGATGGCCGGTGTCACCATAGGCGCCGGCACCATTGTCGCCGCAGGCAGCGTCGTCACCCGGGATCTGCCCGCAGGTGTGCTGGCAGCGGGTGTCCCGGCCACCGTACTGCGTCCCTTGCAGCCACAGGATCACAGCGACCCCGCACACGCTTCGGAGACCTTTGCATGAAACCACACTCACTGCCGCAACTGGTGGTGCTGGGCGAGGATTGGGGCCAGCACCCCTCCAGCACCCAACACCTGATCAAGCGTCTGTTGCCCGATTATCAAGTGCTCTGGGTCAACTCCATCGGCATGCGCTGCCCCCGCTTTACCCTTCATGATCTCACTCGTATCGTCCGCAAACTGGGGGCCGTGCTGCGCAGCGCGCGCCATGCTGGCGGCCAGTCGGTTGCGCCATCAGAGGTCAGCAGCCCCCGGGTACTGCCGCCGCTCGCCTTGCCGCTGCCGGGCAGTCGTCTGGCGGGCAAGATCAATGGCCACTGGCTGGCGGCGCAGATCCGGCGCCAGTTGCCCGAGCTGGATCGCCCCTTGCTCTGGATCTCCCTGCCCAGCGCCGTCGATCTGATTGGCAAGCTCGAAGAGCGGGCGGTGATCTACTACTGCGGCGATGACTTCTCGGCGCTGGCGGGGGTGGATCATCAAGCCATTGCCCACTGCGAAGCCCGACTGGTGGAAAAAGCGGATCTCATTCTGGCCGCCAGCCCCGCGCTGGCCAGCCGCTTTCCCCCCCATAAAACCCGGCTGCTCAGCCACGGCGTGGATCTCGAGCTGTTTATGCCCCCCAGAGAGCGGCCAGCGGATCTCCCCTCCGGCCGCCCCATCGCCGGATTTTACGGCAGCCTGAGCGACTGGATTGATATCCCACTGCTGGCAGAGACGGCCGCCGCCCTGCCCCATTGGGATCTGGTGCTGATTGGCCCGGTCCAGACCGATATCTCCCCCCTCAAGGGGCTCCCCAATATCCATCTGCTGGGGCCCCGTCCCCATCACACGCTGGCGGCCTATGCCCAGCACTGGCAGGTGAGCCTGCTGCCCTTTGTCGACAACGCCCAGATCCGTGCCTGCAATCCATTGAAATTGCGCGAGTATCTGGCCGCAGGGCGCCCCATCGTCAGCACCGATTTTCCGGCCCTCGATGGCTATCGGGATCAGATCCAACTGCCCCAGGATGGGGAGAGCCTGGCCCAGGCCATCAACCGGGCCGCCTTTGATCAATCCAATCCGGGCTGGTTTCAGGAGAGTGGCTGGGAGGGGCTCACCCGCAGCGAAGGGCGCCACACGCGCCAACAGCAGGTGGCCCTGCAAAGCTGGGATCACAAGGCTGCCGAGCTGAACAACTGGTTGAAGGGGCTGCCCGGATGAGCAGAGGGCTCTGGCTGGTTATCCTGCTCTGCGCCAATGCAGCGATGGGCGCTACTCGGCTGGAGGGGCAGACCCCGCTGCCCCTAACCAGTAACCAGACACCCCAGCGGCTCGATCTGAGCACCCACAACTGGCCAATAGGCAGCGATGATGAACTGGTGATCGAGGGCTATAACCCCAGCGCCCGCCCACAAACCCTGATCCTGCGTATCGACGATAACGCCTCGGTCAACTACCGCAGCCGAGTCAATCTGGAGCGGATTGTCGCACCCGGCCCCTTCACCCAGCGCTTTGCCTTGAGCGAGTGGCGCACCAGCCAGCCCAGAGCGCTGGCGCTGGACAAACTCACCAAGCTCTATCTCTTTATGGCCGATAACGCCCCCTCAATGACCATTCACCGCTGGTACTGGGAACCCGGTCTGACCCTGCCTGCGGGCACCATTGCGCTGGATCTGGGGGCGGCGGCTGCGCCCCGCTTTACCGGCTTTGAGCCCCTGAGCCCGGGGGATCCCCGGCTGATTGGCCATCCCACCCCCATCTTGCGCCCCTCCGGCGATGCCCTTGTGCGCGATGGGCTGCGCAATCTCGACGGAGTGCGACTGGACCTGGCCAAAGGGCGCTACCAGCTCACCCTCTGGCTCGATGACCCCGGCGAGTGGGAGTACCTGCCCCACCCCTTCGAGCGCAGCGTGCTAGTCAATGGCGAGCCCATCTGGGCCGAGCAGTGGCAACCGCAGGAGTGGCTAACGCAGCGCTATCTGGCGGGACAATCTCGCGAGGCACTGCCAAACCCGGATCCCTGGCAGCTGTTCGGGGCACGACAGGGCGGCCCGGTCCATGTCACTCTGAACCACCCCGGCGGCCCGCTCACTATCACACTGGTGGGCCACTCACCGGATGCCAAATACCTGGCAGGGCTGCTGCTTGCCCCCTATCCGGCCCCCACCAGCAAAGAGGCTCTCCCGAATAGTGGAAAAGCTCTCGCCGTATTGGCCGACGCTACCGCAAGCGTGCTGACCAAGCAGCGCCAGCTGTTTTTGGAAAAGTGGACTCTGGCCCCCTATTCCCCAACCCCAGCCCCAACCCCAGCTTCGCAGCAGCTCAGCCTCACGCCGATTACGGATGCCGCCCCCACCCTGCAGATCGCCCCGCTATCTGCGGCCGATGCGTTGCAGCAAGCTTCACAACCGGTGCTGGCCGCCCGTGGCGGCCAGCTGTTGCTGGAGTTTGCCATCCACGCCGCCACCGACGATCCGGCCCCCTTGCTGGTGATCCAGCCCCCCGAGCGGGCAGGATCGCCGCTGGCGCTGACCCCCTATTACGGCAAGTGGCATCTGGTTCGCCCGCAGGCGAGTGGCACCCTGCTGGCGCCCTCGGATCAGGAGCTGGTCGAGGGGGTCGCCGGACTCACCCTGCTGGCAGGGGTACCTCGGCGTCTGGTGTTGCAGATCACCATCCCCCGCGATGCGCCTGCCGGTCGCTATCTCGGCAATATTCAGCTGCTCAGCCAACAGCAACTGGTGCAATTGCCGCTGACTATCGAGGTGCTACCGCTGACCCTGCCCGCGGCCAGCAAGCCGGTCGGCATCTATGTCGAAGCCCCCCCTTATCTGAATTGGCTGAGCCCCAACCCCGAGGCGCTAAAAGAGCAGATCGCCGCGGCCAGTCGCTGCGATCTGCAGCGGCTCGCCAAGCTCGGGATCAGTGGCCTCTCGCCCGCCCTGCCACAGGATGAAGCGGGGATGCGGGAGATCATGGGAGAGGCGGCCGGGCTCGGCTTTGTGCCGCCCCTGCTGGCCTATACCCCGCTCAAACGCTGGGGGGGAGACCCTGCCAGCCAGCTTGATCAGTGGCAGGCGCGGCAACAGGGGCTGACCACCAGCGGCTTGCCCCCGCTGGCATGGAGCCTGTTTGATGAGCCGGATCTTGCCACCCTGCCCGCCATCACCACTTTTGCGCGGGAGATGAAACGGCGGGACCCGGCGGTGATCCGCGCGGGCCACTTCAATCATCCAGGTCAGGTTGGTCTGCTGGCAGAGGTGGAGATTGCCCTGATCAACGCAGGTTTTGGCGCCGACAAGGCCGATGTGGCCCGGGTGCGCCAACACAAGGTCACCCCCTGGTTTTACAATCTGGGCACCCCGAGAGCCGCCGGGTTCTATCTGTGGCAAAGCGGCGCCGAGGGCTATTTGCAGTGGCATGGCCGCATGCCCACCGCCCTGCCCTATGACCCCACCGATGGGCGGGAGAGCGACTTTATGCTGCTCGGCCCGCAAGCCTGCGAGGCGCACCGCCTCTCTCACGATCTGCTGCTGTTGCAGCAAGCCATCGAAGATCTGCGCTGGCTCGCCTGGCTGGAGCAGGAGGCCCGCTATCAGGTGGAAGCCGCCCTGCTGCTGGAGCGCCTGCGGGATCAGCTGCCGACCCGCTGGCAGGTGGCAGAGCAACTGCCCTCTGCCGCCTGGATCCAGTGGCGCCGCGAGATTGAACAACTGGCCAAGGGATTGAAAACATTGCAAACTGGTGCCAACTCATCCTCCTGAAGTGACTGCGTATGGCCAACCAGACTCCCCGCTCCACAGCCAAAGACAGCGCCCTGCGCCGCCTGTTGCCTCTGATGCTGCCGCTGCTGATCCTCACCGGTTGCGCCCGTCAGGAACCGGTCAATGAGACCCTGCCGATCCTCAACCAGTTGCGGGAACAGCAACTGGCCGAACAGCCCCAGCTGCAACTGCAGTACCAGCAAGCGGAGACACAACTGCCAGCGGATCAGGAGCAGCTGCTGCATCAGTTTTTAGGACGCAAGGATCCGGCCCGAATTGCGCTGGTAAGCGGCCCCGGGCTGCAAACTGACATGCTGGAGAGTGCGCGGATGGCGAGCGTGCGACTGACCGCCCTCACCCGCTTGCTGGGAGCTCGCGCCATTGAACTGGAGCCCCGCTATGACCCAATGCTGGCCCCCAATACCTTGCTGATCCGCATTCTGCCAAACGGTGAATCGGGGTCGGTCACCCCAGCGGCGGCGCAATAAGGCCGAGGCAAGAGGTCGGCAAGGCCACCCGATAGAGGGGATAAGGGGTCAGCCCCCACAATTTGCGCCAACCCTGGGTAAGACGGTACGAGAGCAACGGCGGGCTCTGGTGCAGCTCGCCTAAAAACATCACCCCCTGACTCATCCCTTCACCCGCCAGCGTCACTGACATCGCCTCGCTATCCGGCGCCACCAGCATGGCCTGCAGCAGGCCGTCACAGCGGGGATGGGCCAGCTGATAGCTGACATAGGTGCCACCCAATACCGGCGTAGCCACCCGCAAGCGCCAGCCCATCTGGACCAGCTCCAGCAGCATCGGCTTGGCTCCCTCGTTAACTGCCCGGTTCTGATAACGCCAGCCCATGGCGGCAGCACTGAGCAGCGCCACCAGCAACAGCAACAGATATCCCCTAGATAGATGCATCACGGCGCCCCCTTAGAAACAGGATGGTCATCACCAGCAGCATCATATTGACCACCCAGCTCTAATAACTCCACCAACCGCAAATACCCCTTAGACAGACGCATCACGGCGCCCCCTTAGAAACAGGATGGTCATCACCAGCAACATGATGGCCCACTGGTAGAGCTGGGCCAGCGAGCCGGTATGCAGCCAGCCATACCAGCGCAGATCCAGGCTCATCAGCACCAGCCGCAGCTGATTGGCCCCGATATAGAGCAGGCAAACCAGCAGCAACATGGGCCACTGCCGGTAGAGGGGCCGATCCGGCGCCAGCCAGCAGCAGGAGACCAGCCAGGAGAGCACCACCAGATAGAGTTGAGAAAACGAGGAGCACCCCTTGAGCACGATCAGCGCATGGCCCCCCAACCGCTCGATGCGATTGCCATCAAGGCGAGTCTCCCAGCCAAGCAGTTGCAACCATTGGCCTACCCCCCAGGCATCGAGGGCCAGCACGGGGCCGGAGAGCAACGCAAACACCTGCTGCCCCCACAACACCGCCACGGTAAAGGCGAGCACAATCTGCAACACCGCCCGCTCATCGCCACTCTGATGACGGCGCCATAGCGAGGCCACCAGCAGCAGACAGGCCAGCGCCTTGCAACTGGCGCTGGGGATCAGGATCAGCAGGATAAAGAGGGCGAGCGCCAGTGGATGCGGACGCCAGCTCGGTGCAACCCGCGATGCAATTTGCCACCAGATAGCAATCAGCAACACCACCAGCAGGTTGAAGTGGCCCATATTGAGCCACACCATGCCCCACTGATTGGCCAAACCAAGTAGCAGCCAGTTGGGTGCCCACTGCCAGGGACGGATCTCCATCGCAACTCCTGCCGGTTATCAGCGCTTTTGACCTCTGTCGCAAGTTCTCGCAAGTTCCATGCCTGCCCGGCCTCACCCGGACCAAGCCAAGTCAGAGGATTAGCCAAGCTGGCACGCTTTATTCATTCCCCCTGCTGGCACTAGCGCCAGGGAGAAGGAGTGAGCAATGAAACTCAAACCGTTGGCAGGGCTGCTGGGGATGTTGTTGGTAACCTCCCCCGCATACGCCTTGACCGAAGTCGATACCGAACTGCAACTGCTGATGGATGTGTCGGGCAGCGTCAGTTCATCGGAATTCAATTTGCAGTTACAGGGCTATGTGGACGCCTTTTACAGTCAGGAGGTACAAAGCGCCATCCTCGACACCAGCGGCGGTAAGCTGGGCTCCATCGCCGTGCAGATGATCATGTGGAGCGGCTCGACCCAGCAGAGCGTGATGACCGACTGGTTCCACCTCTACGACATGACCTCCATCAACAACTTCGCCGCCACCCTGGATGCCCTGGTACGCCCCTATGCGGGGATGACGGCCCCCGGTTCGGCCATGGCCTTTGGTGCCCAGCAGTTTGATACCAACAACTACACCGCCGCCCGCCAGGTGATGGATGTGTCGGGTGACGGGATCCAGAACGCAGGGCTGGATACCGCCACCGTGCGGGATCAACTGCTCGCCTCCGGCATCGATACCATCAACGGCATCACCATAGGTCAGGACTATGCCGATGGGGTGCTGCAAGAGTGGTATGTGGAGAACGTGGCGGGCGGTCAGGATGCATTTGTCATCAATGCCACCACCTTTGCCGACTTTGGCAATGCGCTGGAGCTCAAACTGGCTGCCGAAATTGAGGGGGGCATTATTCCGGAAGGTGCACTGGCCGCCCCCATAGAGGAGATCCCGCTGGCCGCCCAGCTGCTGCTCGGTATGCCGCTACTGCTGGCCTGGCGCTATCAGCGCCATAACCAAGGACGCCTGCAGCCCGTCAACGGGCAACTGGCACCCGCCATCGGCTGATTTATCACCCCGTGTGTCGCGATTAGGGAGCTATGGCTCCCTGATTTTTTTGTGGCGGTGATGACCTGAATACAGCGCGAAAAGGCTAGTCGCCCTGACGAAATTAGCCCGATTGACCAATATGCCAAGTCTGACCATATGGATGCTGCGCCGCTTGTTCTTCTGAGGGCAACAACGATAACGCCTCCTGAGTGGATGCAATAAGTTCACTCTTGCCAAGAGCCCGGCGTAGAGAGAGCGCCTCTGAGAGCACGGCGCGAGCGTTATCATAGGCGCCGGTCTGTACGAGAGCCTTGCCAAGATGATGCAATGCGAAATGCAGCATAAGGGAGTTTGGTTGCAACCGTTCAACTACTTGGGAGGCCAAGCTGACAGCTTCGTCCAAACGGTCGAGCCGCTGCAAAACCTGCACCAGGCGTAGTTCTGAGCTAACGCGAGCAACATCGTCCTCTGAAACCATCTGCGCGGAGATCACCTCTCGGAGAATGGCTTCTGCCTGCGCGGCTCGTCCCACACATAGCAACATAAAGGCAGCAGCGCTCCGAGCTCTTGAAGCAGCTCGTGACAATGCAGCACAGGGATGTTGGTCGAGGGACTGATTGGCAACTGCCAGCATAGCTATTGGGTCTACCGCTTCGGGGAGCAGATAGGGAGCGCACAAGCGGTATTCCGTACCGGTGCCTGCGATGCAAAACGTGTAACCATCAGTGAGCGCCATGGGTTGATTCATCGATCCTCACGTTTAAAATAAGCTGCCTTGCAGCATTCGATATTTTCCGGAAGCAAGGGCTGTAGGTTCGATTAGCGAAGCGTAATCGGACGTTCGCGGTCTTTTTACAATATTTCTATTAAACTCATCAAAACCCTCCCAGGTTGCCACTTCGCCCCTCCCCAAAAACACTTACTCTCGAACTGGCTCCGGTCGTGACGTTATTGCCATATTGACATGTAATTTCACCACTCTTAAACAGTTTGTTATGTGAATTTAAACCCATATGCTTTGATCGAAACATTCTTAATTTTACTTTCACCGATACATCTTTTTAAATTTGAGTACACTTTTAGTGCTTCACTGTAAAATTGCTCATATTCAGGATCATCAGAAGCACAATCGACAGCCTTTGCAAAACATTTGGTGGCAGAGAACAGCTTGGAAATACAGATAATCATCAACATATGCTTCAAAGCGAGGCTTTCGTTACGAGTGTCCGGTAATGGGATAACTGCAAACTCTCCTTTATGATTCAAGGCAGACCTTGTCTCATCTGCTACCTGTTGTAACGTAGGGTGCTTCATTTTGCACAATAGCTTGTAGTTGTGATAACACATTTTCCAAGCCGTATTAAATTCATCATTATTTGGAAATTCATCCGGAACGCTCCCGTATAAATCTTTGTATGCTGCCATTTTGCAAAGTTTTTGAGCCCCCCAAGGAACATCACCATTCTTGTTAAGTAGAACTTCATCAGCCAAGTCTTGACACTCAACAAGGCAATTAACAACAAGTGCATTTTCATAAAGCGAAGCAGCGACACATGCAGCTTGGTAAGGATAACCCCAATTAATCAATAACCACGCACCTCTAAAATCACTCATGGTACGCTTCAAAAATGCAGCAGAAAGTTTGATGGATTTTGAACCTGAGTTTTTACCTTTGAGAAATGGAGCTTTAATAGCTAAGTTCATACAATCTTCAGCTAAAGAATCCCAAGGCTTTAAGTCTTCAAAACTTCGGTCGATTGCACTGACTTCGAGGCGAGCCAGATAGTTCCAATAGTGATCTTGCCAGTTGTCTTCAGAAATCATATTTCAATCTCTTACGTAGGATTCCAATAATTCACATAACAGTAATTAGATGGAAAGCGCTATTAATGTGTTAGTAACGCCTTCCATCTAACTCCGCTCTACCACTCGTCATCACAACCAATAGATAATATTAAAATCACTGTATTACCAACCAGCGACTAATTTATGAGTCCATTATCAATAGATTTGAGTCGGCTCCACTTGTACCACTGGGTAAAACCACCGTCAAGAAACGCAAACAGAAAATGAAGTCTATCTCCTCTTTTATGGGGCTTGCCGCGATGTTTACTCCGCTATTTGCATGATATAAAAAAGGCCTCATTAAGAGGCCTAATCAGAAATATTCAGATTCCGGCTGATAGCCAGCTTTTGTGGCAATCAACCCGGTTCTGGTGACAAGGGCAGCACCTGCCCATCGAGCGCCTGATCACTGTGGGATGGATAGTCCGGCACCGGCTCGCAGTAGGGAATGCGGCTTAGCACCGGCGCCTTGACCAGGGCGGCCAGTTGATCGGAGCGGCGCAGGCTGGCATCCGCCAATTCGGCCACCAGTGCCAGACCGCAGCCGAGCCCCAGCCCGCCAACAATGCCTGCCAACAGAAACAGCCAGAGCGGGTAGTTGCTCGGCTTGCTGGGGGCAAAGGGTTTGTCGATCACCTTGATCCGCTCTCCCTGCTCGAAGTTGCCCAGATCGCCGGTCACCTTGGCCTTTTCATAGCGCAGCAGCAAATCCTGATAGAGGGTGCGCTTGACCGCCAGATCCCGTTCCAGCTCGGCGAGCTGGCGCTCGGTATCGCCCTGGGAGTCGACCACCTTGTCCAGCCCATCGAGCTGGTTCTTCAGGCCGGCGGCGTTTTGCTCCGCCTCCGTCAGCTGCGTCTGGGCCAGTTGCCACTCGGGCCCGCGGGCCATATCCGGTTGGGATTTGAGCTGCTCGAACTCCTGCTGCAACTGATCAATCTGATAGCGCAGACTCTGCACCTTGCTATGCTCGTCGCTGTAGCGGGCTCGCAGCAACACCAGCTCGGTGCGCATCAGTTGCAGCTTCTCATCCAGTTGGCGGGCCAGCTGGCTCTCCTGCCCCAGCGATAGCTGATCGACCCGGGCCTTGGCCTGCTGCAAGGTGATCAGGCTCTCGGCATAGCGCTCCTGCAAACCATAAAGACGGGCGACGTTGGTACTCTGCTGCTGGGGTAAGGCGCTGGCATGCTCCCGTTTGAAGTCGGCGAGCAGCTGCTCGGCCTCTTGCAGTTCGCTGCGGCGGCTGTCGAGCTGGCTTTGCAGGAAACGTTCGGACGATTCCGCCGACTGGCGCCCCTTGCTGAGCAGGTTGAAGAAAAAGCGCCGTGAAATGGCTTCGAGCAAACCGGCGCTGTTGGCCGCCGAATCCGCTTTTACCTTTATCTCGATCACCTCATCGCCGATCAGCCGCAGCGAGACGGCACTCGAGAGCCAGTCCATGATGGCATCGCGCTGAGCTGGGGGGGTCTCGTCATTGACCAGGCCACGATCCCGCGCTACCCCGTCCAGCACATAACGGCTGCGCAGCAGGGCTTCGAGCACCGCAAAGCGATCTTTCAGGCTCTCCTGAGTGATCAGATCCTTGAGGGTCGGGGTCTGGTTGGCATCTTGCGGCACCATAAAGGTGGTGCGGCTCTCATACTCCTTGGGGGTGAGCAGGCCGACCGTCACGCCCACCAGCGGCATCACCAGCACCGGGATCACCAGCAGATAACGACGGCGCCAGGCGGCAAAGAGAATGATGTAGAGGTTGTAATAGAACTGGACAGGCATGGCATCACTCCCTGAGAAAAGCCCTCCCCCCGCACGATGCAAAGGCAGTGCCACCAGAGGAGATGATCGCCTCTGTGGGCAGATCGCAAGAGTGGTACAAGATTCGCATTCTCCCGCTATCCGGGGTGTCACCCCTTCCCTTGCCGGAGCGCGAACCATGTTGTCATCAACCCCGTCGCACAGACCCCATCCTCGCAGAAGCTCCATCGTACAAATCGTGCAGCACCTGCAGCCCGGCGGGCTGGAGACCATGGTGCTCAACCTCACTCAGGCAAGCCCGGCCGATCAGCCGGTGCATATCATCTCCCTTGAAGGGCGCAAAACGGATGTGCTAAACGCCTGGCCCGCCCTGCATCCCTTTGCTGGCAATATTCACTGTCTGGAAAAGCCTGCGGGCTGGTCGCTGGCGACCCTCTGGCGGCTCACCCGGCTGCTGCGCCAACTCAAGCCCATCGCGGTACATACCCACCATCTGGGGCCCATGCTCTATGGCGGCTTGGCCAGTCGGCTGGCCCGGGTGCCCACCCTAGTACACACCGAGCACGATGCCTGGTATCTCGATAACCCGCATCAGCGCACGCTGGCCCTGTGGGGACTGCGCGCCTTCAAACCCATTCTGGTGGCCGATGCCACGCCAGTGGCCAACCAGCTGCTGGCCAAGCTGGGCCAGCTGTCGCCAACCGTGATCCCCAACGGCATCGATGAGCGGCGCTTTGCCCCAGGCACCGCCGCCCTCGCCCGTCAGCAGATGGGGCTGCCCCAAGAGGTCAAACTGATTGGCTGCGCCGCCCGCCTTGAGTCGGTCAAGGGTCACACTCTGCTGCTGGAGGCGATCCGCGCCCTGCCGCAGGAGGTGCATCTTGCGTTGGCTGGGGTCGGCAGTTTGCAAAATGCGTTGCAACAACAGTGTCAGCAACTGGGGATCGCCCATCGGGTCCATTTTCTGGGGCTGGTCGAAAACATGCCGCGCTTCTATCAGGGGCTGGATCTCTTCTGCCTCCCCTCGCTGGCGGAGGGGATGCCGCTTTGCGTGCTGGAAGCACAGGCCTGCGGGGTACCGGTGGTGATGAGCGATGTGGGGGCGGCCAGAGAGATCGTCTGCCAGGCCAGCGGCCATATCCTGTCGGAGCGGGATCCCGACCGCCTTGCCCAGCTTCTGGCACAAGGGTTGCTGCAGTGCCATAGCCTGCGTGCCGTCACCCGTGAGTTTGTGTGCCAGCAAAGCAGCTTGAGCCGGATGGCTCAGGCCTATCAGCAGCTTTACAGCCGCTGATCAAGCGACCCGATGACCAGAGGAGCATCCCATGGAATGGATCATGATCGTGTTCTGGCTGTGCGCTGTACTGGTGGTCTACCACCATGTCGGCTATCCCCTGCTGCTCAAATTCGGTGGTCGGCAGGCGCGCAAGGTAGCCAATCCACCGCGCCCTCTGGATCGAGGGTTCAAAGCAGACGCCACCGATGAGGCGCTGCCGACCATCACTTTGCTGATGCCGGTCTACAACGAGGCGGCGACCATCGCGGCCAAGCTGCAAAACCTCGCCAGCCTCGATTACCCCGCCGACAAGCTGTGGGTACATGTGCATTTCGACGGCTGCAGCGACAACAGTTACCCCATTGCGCTGAGCCAGCTCGGTGATCCCGCCCTGCAGCAGTTGCAGATCAGGCTGTTTGATCACCCCCGCAATCGCGGCAAGGTCGCCGTGCTCAACGAGGCCATGACCCGGGTGCACAGCGATCTGGTGGCCCTCACCGATGTCTCGGCCCTACTGCCCATCGACAGCCTGCTGCTGGCGGTCGCCCATTTTGCCGATCCCAAGGTAGGGGTGGTCGGGGAAGCATACCGGTTCTGGCAACCGGGCTCTCAGGGCGAGGAGAGTTACTGGCACTATCAAAGCCAGATCAAGCTCTGCGAGTCGGCCCTTGGCGGCATGCTGGGGGCCCATGGGGCCTTTTACATGATGCGCCGGGAGTGCCTCACCCCACTGGCCGCCGATACCATCAACGACGATTTCATCCTGCCGATGCAGGCCATCGCCAAGGGGTATCGGGCGGTCTATGACAATCGCTGCGCCGCACTGGAGCTGGAAGTTTCCGATGCCGCGCTGGAGGCGACACGGCGCAAGCGGATCGGGGCCGGCAACACCCAGCAGCTGCTGCGGTTGCTGCCCCTGCTGCACCCCAAGTTCGGCTGGGTTGCCTTCAACTTTGCCAGTGGCAAGGGGCTGCGGGTGTTGATGCCGCTCTGCCTGACCCTGCTGTGGCTCTGCGCCATCCCGCTGGCCACCCAATCCCTGCTGTTTCAGTTGCTGCTGGGGCTGCAACTGCTGGGGTATCTGCTGGTCATCCTGATCCAGCTGACCCCTGTGCACCCCTGGCCCAATCTGTTTCGCAAGATCCACTATCTGGTACTCGGACACTGGTACAACGGCATGGGCACCCTGCGCTACTGCCTGCGCGCCCCCATACGTTTCATGTCACAGGAGAAAGCCGTATGACACACCCCATTCCAAGATTGACCCTGGTGGTCAAACGCAGCATGGATCTGCTCGGTGCCACTCTTGGCCTGCTGTTGACGCTGCCGTTGTGGCCGCTGATCATGCTGGCCATCCGGCTCGATAGCCCGGGGCCTGTGTTCTTTCGTCAGCTGCGGATCGGGCGCAGCCACGCCACCCATACCGAGCTCTTTTTCATGATCAAGTTTCGCACCATGCGCGCCGACGCCGAGGCGGCTACCGGGCCGGTCTGGTGTGGCAAGGGGGACAGCCGGATCACCCGCAGCGGCGACTTCCTGCGCAAAACCCGGCTCGATGAGCTACCGCAGTTTATCAATGTGCTCAAGGGGGAGATGTCGCTGATCGGCCCCCGCCCGGAGCGACCCGGGATCGCCAACCGGCTGGAAGATGCGGTGCCGTACTTTATCGAACGCACCTATGAAGTGGCCCCCGGCATTACCGGTCTGGCGCAGGTCAATCAGGGTTACGACGAGTCGCTGGATGATGTGCGCAGCAAGCTGGCGTTCGATCTGGCCTACTCGGTTGCCCTGCTCCACCCCTGGCGCTGGCTGGTGCAGGATATGCATATCATCGGCAAGACGATTGCCATCATGGTCGGCAAGAAGGGGCGCTAATTCCGCCGCGCCGACCTCAACCATATCTCAACGCCCATCAGGCCATTGCCACTGCAATGGCCTTTTTTATGGCGCATCCTTGTGGCACGTCCGCAGTGATCACTGAGAAGTCAGCGATCTGATCGCCATCATCTGGCCCCATCCATCCACAGGCCGGATGTCCGCTTGACCAACCGCAGAAACCCGAGCGTTGCGTGATCACAGAAGCAATCCGCCCCCTGCAACCCCTAACACCGGCACATAAAAAAACGAGTGGCCAGCGGCCACTCGTTTTGACAGGTTTCTCCGTGATTCAGGCGCCGTAGACGGCCAGAATATCGGTCACTCTGTTGCTCACGCTGTATCCGCGGGCTATGGTGTTGCGGGCCGCCTGACTCATTTTGCTGCGCACCACCCCATCGCTGCGCAGCCAGTAGTTGACCAGCTCCGCCATATCCCGCACATGGCCGGGCTCCACCAGCCAGCCATTGGATTTATGGTCGATCAGATTGACCAGGCCCCCCACCGCAAAGGTACAGACCGGTATGCCGTGAGCCATCGCCTCCAGGGCCACCAGCGGCAACCCTTCAAAGCGGGAGGTGATGCAGAGCAGGTCGATGTTGTGCCACTCATTGGCCATGTTCTGGAAACCATGAAGCTGGACGCGATCACCATACTGCTGCAACAAGCCGCTTTTCATGGGGCCATCCCCGTAGAGATGAAACGCCCCATCCGGGCAGAAGGCAGCCAGCTGGCAGAACGCCTCCGGCCCCTTTTCCGGCGAGAGGCGGCCGACAAAGGCAATCCGGTTGCCAGTTACCGCAGCCGGTGTCGCAGGCATGGGGACAAAGTTGCTGATCACCGTGCTTGGCACAGGCAATTTGCGAGCGATGGGCTCGCTCACTGCAATACACTTCGCAAAACGCGCTGTGGTGCGATCCAGCCAGCTGTAAAACTTCAGCAAACCTTCCCCGTCATCCCCACTGTGAAAGGTCGAAACCACCGATTTATCGGTGAACCAGGCTGTCAGCCGCCCCAGCACCCCGGCCTTGTAGCCGTGGGTATGGATCAGCACAGAGGCAGGCTGGCGGGCCAGACGGCGCATAAAATCGCGGCTGTTTTGGCACACCTCGTAGGGCAAGCCCTGTTGTTTTAGTAAGATCGTAAAGGGGGTCATGCCGTGGTTGCTCACCAGCACTATGGTGGGGCGAAATCCCCTGGCCAGCAGATCGTTGGCCAAGTGGATAATGTGAACTTCTATTCCACCGACCTGACGCGCATCGATGGCCAGCCAGATCTGCTGCATGGGTAACATAGGCACCTCCTCCCGTGGCTCCATGCCACCTGAAATGAGGCGCTGCATAGAGCGGGCCAGTCAGGCAAAGAGGGGCTGGATCAGGCGCCGGGACAGGCGACCAGCAGGAGGGTCATGTCATCGAGGGCGGCATCATTGATGCGCTCATCAAACCAGCGGGCAATGCGATGAGCCAGTTGCTCAAGACCGGGCCCCGAGGTCAGGCAGATCTCCTTGAGCTGCGCCTCCCAGCACTGGCGCTCTGCGGCATCACGGCTATCGAGCAGACCGTCGGTCCAGAACAGCAGGATCTCGCCGGGCTTGAGCTGACGCTCATTGGTCACGAAGTGAGGATCCGGGCGCAAACCGGGCAAGGGGCCGGTCACGCCGACCTGACGGATGGTGCCGGGCCCAACCAGCCAGGGCGCAGGGTGGCCCGCGCTGGCCCACTGCACCCGCCCCTCGTTGCCGAGCTCAATGCAGAGGGTGGTGAGCAGGGTAGCCCCGAGGAGCGGATCACTGTGAACCGCATTGGACAAGATGGTCAGCAAACGGGCGGGGGCGCGCTCCAGATCGTGCGCCGTCAGCAAGCCGCGCAGATAACCGGCATAGGCATGGGCAAAAAACTTGGCTTCTGCATCGTGGCCCATCACATCCCCGAGCCACAACACCCGATCCTTGACCAGCAGAAAGTCCCCGCCCCCCACGGTGGCCGCGCGGGTTTGCAACGCCAGCTGGTATCCCCCAATGGAGGTGGCGGGCAATAACGGGCGCAGCGCCGAGGTCATGCGCTGATCCAGCTGTTCGCCCCATTGCGACTTGAGCTGCTCCGAGCGTTGCAGCACCCGCGAAACCGCCAGCAACAGGTCCTGCTTGGTGATGGGCTTGACCAGAAAGTCATCGATCCCCAGCGCCCCCGCCCGACTCTGGGTCCACTGATCCTGATGACCGGTCAGGAAGATAAAGGGCACCCCCTTCATCTTGGGATCCTTCATCAACTGCTGGCGCAGCCCAAAGCCATCGATCCCCTCCATCTCGATATCGGAGAGCACCAGCGCGGGGGGCTGCTTTCCGAGCGCCAACAAGGCGGCATGGGAGTCGGCATAGCTTTCAACCCGGTAGTGCTCATGAAGGTAGGCGGTGAGCAGGGCACGCATCACCTTGTCATCGTCGATCACCGCGATCACCGGCAGTTGGTTGACCGGGCCCTGCTGGCGAAGAGTCACGCGATTGCGCTCACCGTCGCGAGAGAAGTGCACCTCGGCAAACAGCTGGTGCACCAGCGCCAGCCCGTATCCCCCCTCCTGCAGCTCATCGGGTAACGGCGCGCTGGCAAGACCGGGTTGCGGGCCGCCATCATCCTCCAGTATCAGACTCAAGCCCGTTTCATCTTCTTTCAGCGTGAGCCAGAGCCGGGTCGCAGGAGGAGCTGTGTGTTTGACGCTATTGGTGGCCAGCTCACTGAAACAGAGCAGCCAGTTGGCTTGATCCTTTGGGGAGACCTGAAACAGGGAGAGTCCCTGTGCCAGCCGGTTGCGCAGTTCGCGCACCGACTGCAGGGTTGCCGGAGCAGATCGCAACCAGTCATCCATATCGGGCCTCCATCAGCGGGCGATCAGATCCGGAAATTGAGCAAGGCGCTGCGCCGGCACCAGCGCTTGAGCCATTCGGTCACCCGGTTGCTGGGCAGCCGGTTGAGCTCGCGCAGGATCTCGCTGGCCAGCCCCGGGTTGAGCTTGTCGTTATAGACAGCGCCAATAAGATTGGCCTCGGCACGGGTCAGTTTATCCACCGCACTTTGTACCACGGTCGTCGGCGTCACCCCCGCCAGCACCACCAGCAGCGCCCCTTCACAGGCACCACACACCTGATCGGCCGGAATATTGCCCCGATTGAGGGCGGTGAGCGGCGAAGTATCGAAGATCACCACATCGTAATGCTCCAGCCAGCGAACCAGCAATTGGCGCAAGGTATCCTTGTTGCGAAAGGCCATCAGATCCTTGCCCGGCGCCGGGAGCAGCGACAAGGAGCGACCAGTGGCCACCGGCTCGGGCACATCATTGGGCCCCCAGGCAACCGCCGTGACGCGGCCGGGATGATAGAGGTTGAGATCCACCAGCAGGGTGCGCAGCCCATCCGCCTCCGAGCGCCTTGCCAGCGCATCGCAGATGGAGCTCACCCCCTCCCCCCCTTCCGACGAGGTGACCGCCAGCGAGCGGATCCCCCGGGCGACCGTCGCCGCATAGAGGGATTCGAGCTCCAGATATTGAATGGGGATGCTCATATCAAAGCGTTCCGACCAGGGCCACCACCGAAATCGTAGTCAAAATGTCGCGCATACCATCCATGAAGATGGCCCAGTTGCTGCTCTTGCTGTCAGGGATAAAGACGGTGTCCCCTGCGCGCAGCACCGGTAACTGGCTAAAGTCGGGCTCTTTGGCAAAGCCGTCGAGATCGAAGCTGCGGGCCTGATCCCCCTGACCACTGGTAGCCATGTTGATCACCACAATCTTCTTGATATAGGCGCTGCTGGTCGGGCCCCCCGCCTCTGCCAGCAGATCCAGCAGGGTCATGGAGGAGTCAAAGCGGTAGCGACCCGGGCGGGCTATCGCTCCCAGCACCCGAATGGTGTTCTCCTTCGGCTCATCGAGCCAGGGACGATTCTTCTCCGGCAGGTAGATGGAGTCGCCGGGCAGCACCTTGGGCAACAAGGTTTCATCGCCGGTTTCAAAGTAGAGGGCAAGGTCGAGCTTGCTGACCCGCGCAGTGCTGCCACTACGATGGGCGATGCGCACATTGCGCAGATCCGCCGCCGCAGTCGGACCATCGGCGGCCGACAGGATGTCGATAAAGCCCATCTGCTCATTGAAGGCATAGCGACCGGGGGCCCCGACCTGACCGAAGATATAGATGGAGCTATCCGGTGACTGGCGCACCCACTGGGACTTGTTATCACTGGGATCGGTGGGCAGCTCGGGGATCATGATGGTGAATCCGGCCCGGATCTTCGGCAGGCTGGCCAGCGCCCCGCCCTGATGAAGGAACTTGTCGAGATCAAACAGGGTTGGCGTGGCCTGCCCCCCTTCGGCGGTCAGGATCTGCACCTTGGCGATATCGGCCCGCTCGTTGGGGCCACCGGCGTGGGCGATCAGATCCAGCAACGACATCTCGTCAGACCATTCATAGCGACCCGGGATCCGCACCGCCCCCATCACCATCACAGCCCGCCCGGGTGCCACCTTCAACCAGGACTTCTCGTTGATATCGGTCTTTTCCGGCACAAAGATGGCATCACCGGGTTTGACTTGGGGCAGCGCCTTTTGCATCCCTTCGGTATAGGCCTGCAAGTCGATGGGTTCGATCGTGCCATCGGTGCGCAGCAAACGGATCTGGCGACTCTCGGCATAGCGGGTCGGGCCGCCGGCATTGGCCAGAATATCGAGGAAAGAGTCCCCTTCCCGCCCCTCATAGGCGCCGGGTTTGAACACCTCGCCCATGATGTAGATGGTACGTGCCCCCCGTTTTATCTGCTCTTCATCCTTGGGCACGAAGATGGTGGCGCCCGGCGCCAGATTGGGCAGCAACTTGTTGTTGCCGGAGTCGAGATAGGCTTTGAGATCGAACAGTTCGGGGGCATCACCATTGATCACCCGGATCCGCTCCACCCCGGCAAAACGGGTCACCCCACCGGCCCGCATCAGCAGATCCACAATGGAGTTGCCGCTCCTGAAACTGAAGGCGCCGGGGCTGTTGACCTCGCCAAATACCTTGATCGCCTTGCCGGTATCGCCATCCCCGCCTGCCGCCAGGGTTGCCGCATCAAAATCGATCTGCACGTTGCCGATCAGCGGAGAGGCGGGTACGAACACCACATCAAGGGATTGCAATGGCGGCAACACGCTGGCATCGCCGGTATCGAGATAACGCTTGTAGTCGAAGCTAGAGACCGTGCTGCCGCGCCGCACCTGCATATTGTTGAGCTGGGCACCGGGCACCAGACCACCAGCGGCATCGAGGGCCATCTGCACGTTGCCATCGGGCGCCAGATCATAACTGCCGGGTTTTTTGACATAGCCCATCACGCTGATCAGCAGCCGCTTCTCCAGCAAGGTGACGGTCAATTGAGAGAGGTTGTTGTAAACAGGTTTGAGGGCGGTGCGGATCAGCTCATCCGCCTGTTGCAGGGTCTTCCCCCCCACCACGACGTTGCCAACTTCAGGCAGTGCAATCTCCCCCTGCTTGTTGATCTGGAAAGGCTGATCAAAAGCAGGCTCACCGGGTTGCACTATGGCCAACCGATCACCGGGAGCCAACAAGGCGGAGGCCAGTAACGGGCAGGTGAACAACAGCAAGAGAACACAGATCAATCCTTCGAGAGCGCCCCGTTTCATAGACATCCTTTTCGTCTGTTACGTCTGCCCCCATTGGCGTAAGGGGAGCCCTGACCAATCAGCACGACAGCCATCCGCTGTTGTCTGTTGCAGCCGCAAACGTACTTGTTGTAGTGATTGTGCCAACACGGTCTGACGCCAGGCTACATCCGACCAGAGCCGTCCGTGCATATCCCGTTCGATATCAATACGTTGAGATTGTAGCCGTTTCAACTCGGCAGGCATACACCCCTGCAGACTCGCCTGCTTTAATTCCGTCAGCTGCAAGTCGAGTTCCTTCTGACGCTCATCATAACGAGACCAGACCCGCCGTTCATCCTCATTGACCGGAATACGGGTGGGTCTTGCCTCTGCCATGCCGCCATACCCCTGTGGCGGCCACTGCGCACAACCCGACAGCAGAATGGACGAGAGCAGGATACCAAAGCGTTTCATGATGCTGCGGCCATCATGCCACGGGAGCGCATATAGGCCTTGATGCTCTCATGGCAGGGGATCACCCGGTCGATATGCAGCATCTCCAGCAGGTCATGAGGTTGACCGGGTCCGCAGACAAGGGCCATCTGATGCCCGTTCATAATCAATCTTTTATAGAGAAATACCAAGGCTCCGATCCCCGACGAGTCGATAAAATGAACATCGCTGATATCGGCCAGGATATCTCCCGGGTGGGTCGAGAGGGTTTCAAACAACGGGCGGAGCTCACTGACGGCCATCGCGTCAAACTCGTTTTCCAGTACCACTACCTGGATATCATTAAGGGTGTAAGTCATGCTTTCCATCGCTAGCTCCTTGTCGATTCTCAGACTATTTGCTGTCACGGCATTCAGCACGCTGCAAATGTTATGCCGGGCAGTGCCACGGCACTTGTTCTCCAAATGATACTCTTTGCGCCTTATTCGCCGACACCCACGCCTCGTTTTGATTGCCAAATTGCAATTAACCTCCCCCGCACGTTGCAAACTGCAATTCACCTGGGCCGAGATCGCCCGATAACAGGCTAAATGACTGATAATTCAAGCCCATTAGACCGGGCCCGATTATTGCTTGCCTTTGCACACAGCTCACAAGCCACCGTTGGCTCGGCCCCCATGCCGCCATATTCCAGGAAGGAGAGATCATGAAAGCAGGCCTTTACATCGCACCACTGTTGGCAGCCCTTTGCGGCACCGCATACGCAGCCCCCTCCCCTGACAGCGCCGTGTTGAAGGTTGAAGGCGCCATCAGCAGCCCCACTCATCAGTCTCTGGCCCTGTGGGACAGCGCCATGCTGGATCAACTACCGGTACACGAAATCAAAACCCATACCCCCTGGTATGACGAAGCCAAGACCTTTCGCGGCCCGCTGCTGCAAGATGTATTGGCCAAGGTCGGGGCAACCGGCAAACAGCTCACCATTACCGCGCTCAATGACTACTCGGTACAGGTGCCGACAAGCGATGCCGAGCAGTATCGGGTCATCCTCGCCCGCACGATCAATGGCAAGCCACTGTCGGTGCGTGACAAAGGGCCGCTGTTCCTTGTCTATCCGTTCGATCAATATCCCGAACTGCAAAACAAGCTCTATTACGGTCGGGCTATCTGGCAGATCAGTGCGATAAAAGTGGAGTAGATCCCATCATGCGTTCCATGGCGGCCAGTCAACGTTTCTTGTTTGTGGTGCTTTGTGTGCTGCTCCTTGCCTTTGCCGGTATTGGTACCATCCAGTACCGGCAATTTCAGGATCTGCAGCGCAGTACCAGCCAGGGCGAAGACAACGTGATGTGGAACTATTTCCAGCTCTATAACGAAGCGCTGCGTTTTCAAAGCTCGCTGCTCCATGAGTCGCAACCGACCTTCCAGCTCAGATACGATATTCTGGTCAGCCGCATGGATCTGGTGTTGGAGAGCAAGGATCGCAGCCTGCTTCAGCAAACAGAGATCTACCAGCAGGCAAGCAAAGCCATTCGATCCTACATCTCTCTGGCGGATATCTGGCTCGGCCCGGAAGCCACCAAGCCGCTCGACAATCTTGCCCATCAGGAGCTGCGCCAACAGCTTGCCTCCCTGCTCCCCCTGCTCCATCAGCTGACTCTGGAGGTGAACCAGCAGGCGACCCTGTTTGATGTGGCGCGTCGCGACAGCGTGAGGGAGCAGATCATCACGACGACACTCATCGCAACCCTGCAATTTGCGCTGCTCTTTGTGCTCGCCCTGCTGATCTGGCGGCAAATGAATATCTCGTTTCTGCAGCACAAACTGATGCAGCAGCTCAATGACAAACTGCTGCGGGCAAATCAGGCGGCAGAGGCAGGCACAAGAGCCAAAAGCAGCTTTTTGGCCAACATGAGCCATGAAATTCGCACCCCCATGAATGGCATTCTCGGCATGCTCTCACTGCTGGCCGACCGGGATATGGATCCGAGGGAGCGAGACTATCTGGAGACGGCGCGGGAATCGGCAAACCATCTGCTCGGTCTGCTCAACGACATTCTGGATGTATCCAAGCTGGAAGAGGGCAAGATCGAGCTGCAACTGGCCCCCCATCACTTGCCCCAGCTGCTGGAGGATATCCGGGCCCTGATGCAGAGCAACTGCGATGCAAAAGGGATCAAGCTGACCCTGGCTGTTGCCCCCGATACGCCGGAGTGGTTGATGATCGACCCGCTGAGAGTGCGCCAGATCCTCTTCAATCTGGTGAGCAATGCCATCAAGTTCACCCATCAGGGAGAGGTCAATATTCGCGTTGATAGCACCCTGTTGGAGCAGGATCGCCACTCGATACGCATCTCGATCCAGGACACCGGGATCGGCATGAGCAAAAGTCAGCTAAAGAACCTGTTTCAACGTTTCGCCCAGGCGGATGTCTCGATCACCCGCCAATATGGCGGATCGGGCCTGGGACTTGAAATATCCCGTAACCTCGCACGCCTGATGGGCGGCGATATCTCGGTAGAGAGCAGCGAGGGACATGGCAGTACTTTTACCTACATCTGGCCCGCCAGAGCCACGACCCCCTCGATTGTTTGCCTGCCGTCCAAACCGCTGGATCAGGAGAGTTATCGCATCTTGCTGGTTGATGACAATGCCACCAACCGCAAGGTGATCGGCGCCATGCTCGACTCCGTGGGCCATCAGGTCACACTGGCCGTTCAGGGAGAAGAGGCGCTGGAGAAACTGGGTCACACCGAATTTGATCTGGTGTTGATGGATGTCCAGATGCCAGTGATGGATGGCCTGGTGGCCACCACCCGGATCCGCACCTCCCAGATGCCTTGGGCAGATATCCCCATCATCGCCCTGACGGCTGATGCGATGCCGGAATCCAAGCAATACTATCTTTCCCATGGCATGAATGGATATATCACCAAGCCCATCAATAAAGAGACGCTGCTAAGCGAGATAAACAGACATATTTCCCATGGTCGGCTCAAATACAACGCCACCCTGCGTGTCACCAAGCAATAACCCCCCCCCTGATTCCGGGCTACTGATTGCTCATGTGGGGCAACATTGACGTCTGCAGGCAACTGAATGGGCTTGGGTCTGGAACCCACGCAGGCAAGCCGCTTCGCAACAGCTGCACGGGCCGTCGGCTTGTCTCGGGTATGCAGGGATTTTTTGATCTCTTTGCGGCGACCACAGGGGAGCGTGGTGACTTTCCGGTAATACCAGATGCCGTGGGGACTGAGCCAGAGATTCATCGATGAGCTCCTCGTCGTCCACACAAAGTGGATGACCAAGGGCTTTAGGAAGCTAACTTATTGAATTGCAGAAACAAGTGGTGGCCCTACCAGCCACATCCCGGCACTCGAGTCCCCCGCCTTGGCTGCTACCTTCCGGTCCTGACCAGGTCGACGGGTTATCAATGCGAGAGGACCAATAGGACCACCGGCGAGGAGAATAGGCAAACTGGGCGTTCAATGCAACGGCTTTCTACCCTCCAACAGATCGTTTGCCTTATTTTTCAACAATCTGCCGAATGAATCAGCTAAACAGCATAAATTTCGCCCCCACCAGCAGCATCAGCAGAGCAAATGCCTGCTTGAGGCGTCTTGGTGACAATCGGTGTGCCAGCTTGGCACCAAGGCGGGCAAACTGGGTACTGGTCAGCACAATGCCCAGCAGGGCGGGCAGATAGATGTAGCCCACACTCCACTCGGGCAGATCGGCATGACCCCAACCCGCATAGAGGTAGCTGAGGCTCCCCGCCAGCGCGATGGGCATGCTGCAAGCTGCAGAGGCCGCTACCGCATTGCGCATTGGCACCGAGTTCCAGCTCAGGTAAGGGACGGTGAGCGAGCCACCGCCAATGCCAAACAGCGCTGACATCCAGCCAATGATGGTACCGGCGATGCCTGTGCCGAACGCTCCTGGCAGGTGTCTTTCCGCCTTGGGCTTGAGGTTAAGCCCCATCTGCAGCGCCATAGTCCAGGCGAAGCAGCCGATAATGATATTGAGGGTGCCGGTACTGAGCAGATTGGCCGTCATACCACCGAGCCAGGCACCAACCAACATACCAGCCCCCAATCTGCGGATCATCACCCAGTCGACGGCGCCCGCTTCCTGGTGCGCTCTAAGCGAGCTGAATCCGGTAAAGATCATGGTGGGAAGGGAAGTGCCGAGGGCCAGATGGGTAATTATTTCAGGGTCGATACCCTGAGCGCGAAAGGTCATGACCAGCACGGGGACAATGATCAATCCACCGCCAATCCCGAACAGCCCCGCCAGCATGCCGGCAAAGGCGCCCAGCAGGAGGTAACCCATAAACAGCATAAAAATTCCTGTGTTAAACAAAAACTGGCCAACACGGCCGGGCAACAGTGGATATCTGCATGAAAAAAAAGAGATGGCGCGAGGGCCATCTCTTCATTGTGCCGGTTAGTGCAGTGGAATGGTACCGTCCATCACCTTGTAGAAGGCCAGCACGGCACAGCCGAGCAGGGCCGCCGTCATCCCCTGCTCCAATCGGTTAAGGCCGCGCAGACCGTGATGCTGACGCGCCTTCCAGTAGATGAAGATGCCCGGACTATAGAGCAGCGCCACCAGCAACAGGTACTCCACACCGGCAGCGTAGACCAGCCAGCAGCCGTAAACGGTCGCCACCAGGGCCAGCAGCAGGTCACGCTTGCGCTGATGAGGTTGACCCTGATAGGTCTCCCCTTTCAATGCCAGCTTCAGGCCATAGGCACCGGAGAAAACGTAGGGCACCAGCGCCGCCGAGGTGGCGATGTTGACCAGCGCCAGATAGGTGCTGCTCTGGAAGTAGATGATGATCAGGAAGATCTGCACCAGACAGGTGGAGCACCAGAGGGACACCTGCGGCGAGCCGTTTTTGTTCTCCTTGGCAAACCAGCCCGGGAAGACGCCGGTCTTGCCTGCGATATAGGGCACTTCAGCGGCCAGCACGGTCCAGCTGAGCAGAGCACCCATTACCGACACCACCAGACCGATGTTGATAAGCCAGGCGCCCCAGGGGCCGACTACGGCTTCAAGGATCATGGCGGTCGAAGGGTTCTTGAGCGCCGCCAGTTGCGGCTGGCTCATGACACCCAGCGAGAACAGGGTCACCATCACGTAGAGCGTCAGGGCGCCGAGCAGCGCCAGCACGGTGGCACGGCCCACATCCTTGCGATGACGGGCACGGGCAGAGACTACCACGGCCCCTTCAATCCCGATAAAGACCCAGAGGGTCACCTTCATGGTGGACTTGACCTGATCCATCACGGAGCCCAGCTCCATGTTGTTCTGGCCCCAGATATCCAGAGTGAAGGTATCCATGTTGAAGGCCAGCAGGATCGCAACACAGAAGACGATGAGCGGCACCATCTTGGCGATGGTGGTGACGATATTCACCAGCGCAGCGACCTGCACCCCGCGCAGCACCAGCGCATGCACCGACCAGATCAGGATGGAGGCCAACGTGATGGCGACCGGCGTATTGCCGTCACCGAAGATGACGTTGTCCGGCGTATCGAAGAAGTAGCTCAGGGCGCTGAACACTACGATGGCGTAAGAGACGTTGGCCAGCAGTTGGCAGAGCCAGTAACCCCAGGCAGCGTTGAAACCGATGAAATCGCCGAAACCGGCTTTGGCATAGCTGAAGATACCGCCATCGAGATCGGGGCGGCGCATGGAGAGGTTCTGATAGACCAGCGCGAGACAGATCATGCCAAGACCGGTGATGGCCCAACCCAGGGCGACCGCCCCGGCACTGGCATGCGCAGCAATGTTTTGTGGCAGACTGAAGACCCCGGCGCCGACCATGGAGCCGATCACCAGCGAAATGAGGGCGCCCAGCCCTAGTTTCTTGTCCATTTCAATCCTGTTTATTTAGGCGGCGGCAGAGCGTCCGTATTCATACTGCGCGCAATATGGGAGGGGCTGGGAATCCTGACCCCGTGAAAAAGGCGGCAACTATATTGCATGACTATTCCGACCGCAATCCCTCGTCCCGTCAATCATGCACCGCCTTGACCGCGCGCAATTTTACAGCACTGACCCATATGGCCTGTGAGCTGGCTCAAATTAACCAAGACCCATTGATATTTCTCATTTTTCTGCCAACACAACCTGACTCGCATGGTTCCTATGCATCGCCATTCAGGCGCTCTCTGTATAAATAATCTGCATAAAAAAGCCCCGGTGGAAACACCGGGGCCCATTATGTAAATCCCTATAAACGCAAACCGCCATCCAGTTCTACCATCCGCCCCGACAGATAGTCGTTGGCAAAAATAAAGCTCACCGTCTCGGCCAGCTGTTGCGCCTCGCCAAGGGTGCCGACCGGAATGGCCTGCTGCATCCGCGCCATCGCCTCCGGCTTCATCGCCGCCGTCATGTCGGTGGCAAACACCCCAGGGGCAATTCCCATGACCCGAATGCCATGGCGAGCCAGCTCCCGCGCCCAGGTCACCACCAGCGAGGCAACTCCCGCCTTGCTGGCGGCATAGTTGCTCTGGCCGATATTGCCGGCGCGAGCAATGGAGGAGATGTTGATGATGACGCCCCCCTGCCCCCCTTGCGCCATCAGCGCCGCCCCCTCGCGACCGCAGAGGAAGGTACCGGTGAGGTTGACGTCAATCACGCTCTGCCACTGGGCCAGCGTCATCTTCTCCACCAGCTCACCCTCTTTCACCTTGATCAGCATGCCATCGCGCAAAATGCCGGCGCAGTTGATAAGACCGTGCAGCACGCCAAAACGCTCCTTGATGCCAGCAAAAACCGACTCAACCTCGGCTTCGCTCGCCACATTGCAGACAAACAGCTCGCACTGGCTATCTTGATCGCACTGATCATTCTGACTGCGCACCAGGGCGGCGGTCGCTTCCAGATCGGCGCGATTGATGTCGAGCAGTGCCAGCGTCGCCCCCTGTGCGCCCAGGGCCAACGCAATGGCCCGTCCCAAGCCACGTCCGGCGCCGGTAATAACGATGACCTTATCTTTGATATCCATCAATGCTCCTTGTAGCTGGTCGAAGGGAGATGCCTTGAAGAGAGGTGGCCCGTCAGGCGGGACCCTGTTTATCCAGATAGAGTTCGACGATGCTGGAGAAATCGCGACTCCCCTGCCCCTGGGCGGCATGCAGGTTGAACAGGTTGCGGGCCAGCGCCCCCATGGGCACAGCGCTGTGCCCATGCTCGGCCAGCGCCATGGCCAATCCCAAATCTTTCACCATCAAACGGGTCATAAAGCCCCCCTGATAGTTGCGAGCGGCAGGGACATTCTCCATCACCCCGGGCCAGGGGTTGTAGCGCTCCAGACTCCAGTTGTTGCCGGAGCTCTTGCCCATGATGGTGGAGAGCACGGCGGGATCCAGTCCCTCCTTCACCCCGAGGGCCAGCGCCTCGGCAGTGCCCGCCATATGGATCGCAAGCAGCATGTTGTTGCACATCTTGGCGATCTGCCCGGCACCCAGCGTCCCGGCGTGAAACAGGTTCTGCCCCATGCAGGCGAGCAGAGGTTTCGCCGACTCGAAATCTGCCGCGTCGCCGCCAACGATAAAGGTGAGCGTCCCAGCGGCCGCACCGACGACACCGCCCGATACAGGGGCATCGATAAAGCGCAAACCACGGGCGCGGGCTGCCTCCCCGACCTGACGGGCAGAGTCGACATCGATAGTGGAGCAGTCGATCACCAGTGCACCAACCGGCAGGGCTGCCAGCAGATCCTGCCCCTCAGACAACCAAAGGTCGCGCACATGCTCCCCCGCAGGTAGCATGCTGATCACCACCTCGCAGCAGGTCACCGCCTCTCGGGCATCCCCCGCTGCGATACAGCCAGCGGCGATGGCGCGCTCAATGTTTTGAGCAACCAGATCAAACACCTGCACCGTGTGCCCGGCCCTGGCCAGATTGGCCGCCATGGGCCCGCCCATGTTGCCGAGCCCGATAAATCCTATCCTTGTCATCCCGCTTGCTCCTTGCGTTGCTGATGGCGGCGTCCGACGGTTGCCAACCTGTTATTCCTTGCAGGCCAACGGATTGCTCCCCTGCGGCCAGCGATAAAACTCATCCAGCCACTCCCCCTCCGGTGGTAGCTGCTGCCAGCGGGGACCTTTATCCTTGTCGATCAGCAGTGCTCGCACCCCTTCCACAAAATCGCCCTTGAGCACGCAGTTGACCGAGAGGGTCAGCTCCTCGGCAAGTACCTCGGCCAGGGAGTAGCGGCGAGCCTGCCAATATTGGCGCCACAAAATGGCACGGCTGATGGGGCTGCCGGTGCGGCAGAGCTGCTGCGCCTGCTGGAGTACCGCCTCCTGTTCATCGAACTGAGCCTCGAACAACCGCGCCAATACCCCTTGCAGCGTGCGCCCCGCCAGCAGGGCATCGATCCTCTGTTGATGGGGCAGCAGCACAGGCGCTGGCAAGCGGGCCGCCACCTCACTGTGCAATTCCCTGAGCAACAGATCGATCTGCTCACGGGGATCACCACTGCCAGTCCAGTCGAGCACGGCGAAGCGTGACAACAGCGCACTGCGCTCGCCACTGGCGATGGCGTGATCCGCCAGCCCAAGACCGATGGCATCACTCCCGTTGAAGCGGGCGCCAGTCAGACCGAGCCAGAGCCCCAGCCGCCCCGGCAGCCGGCTTAAAAACCAGCTCGCTCCCACGTCGGGGTAGAGGCCAATGGTCACCTCCGGCATGGCAAACAGGCTTCTTTCGGTGACAACCCGAAAATCGGCTCCGGCAAACAGGCCAATGCCGCCCCCCATGCAGATACCGTCCGCCACGCAGATCAGGGGCTTGCGGTAAGAGTGGATGTGGTGGTCGAGCCGGTACTCCTGCTCGAAAAAGTCGCGGGCATATTCGAACAGTTCCGATCCGCTTGCCTCCTGCTTGCGGTAATAGAAGGAGCGGATATCGCCACCGGCACAAAATGCCTTCTCACCCATCCCCTGCAGCAGTACACAGACGATGGCGGGATCCTGCTCCCAACGGGTCAGCGTCTGTTGCAGGATCTGGATCATCGGCAGGCTCAATGCGTTGAGAGACGCAGGGCTGTCGAGGGTCAACACCCCGATCTGATGGCCATCTTCGGTGGGATAACAGCTAACCTTGACCGGCTCACTCATAAACGGCTCCGTATGGATTTACTCTGTTGGGCCATATTGCCAGCGCGGTAAGCGTTTCTCCAGGAAGGCGGCCACCCCTTCACGCTGATTGGCATCGCTAAAGAGATCGAGAAACAGCGACCGCTCAAGGGGCAAGGCGGCATCCCGCGGGCCACTGCGGCCCTGATTGATCAGGGTTTTGCAGGCGCGCAGGGCGCTCGGGCTCTGGCGCTCCACCAGATGGGCCATCTGGTGCGCCGCCTCCCATGCCTGACCGGTTTTCACCACCTCCTCCACCAGCCCCATCTCGTAGGCCAGCGAGGCACTCACCTTCTCACCGCAGAGGATCATCCGCTTGGCCCAGCCCGGCCCCACCAGCTCGGTCAGGCGCTGGGTGCCACCGGCACAGGGAAGCAAGCCCACCGAGGCTTCCGGCAGTCCCAGCAACGCCTGCTGCTCGGCGATGCGGATATCACAGGCCAGCGCCACTTCCAGGCCACCGCCCATGGCATAACCATTGATGGCGGCGATACTGACACCGTGAAAACGGGCCAGCGCCTCGAAGGCCTTGCCAAAGGCCTCGGCTACTTCGCGGGCCAGCTCGACATTCCCCTCGACAAACATATTGAGGTCGGCACCGGCGCAGAAAAATTTGTCTCCCGCACCGCGGATCACCAGCGCCACCACGTCGGGACGACTGTCGAGCTCCACCATCATCTGCAAAAAGGCCTGCAGGCTGGCGAGGGTCCAGGTGTTGGCAGGGGGATGGTCGAGGGTGATATAGGCCACGTGGCCATGATATTCGAGTCTGATCCTTGTCATAGCATTGTCCTTGTCGATGAAGCTGCCTCCATGATGACAGGCTTGAATGACACCAACCTGTGGCTGGCTCACAAAGCCGAAACCGGCATGGTGCAATCGGGTGGCAGGCAACACACCCTTGATGCGACCACCGGTTAGCCCAGCGACAAACCGGGATCGGCCAGCAGGCGGCGCGCGATGATGAGTCGCATCACCTCGTTGGTGCCTTCCAGAATGCGGTGTACCCGGGTATCGCGCAGATAGCGCTCGAGCGGATACTCGCGGATATAACCATAGCCGCCAAAGAGTTGCAGAGCCTCATCACAGATTCGATAACCCACATCGGTGGCAAACCGTTTGGCCATGGCACACCAGGCACTCTTGTCCGGAGCCCCGCGATCCAGCTTGTCGGCGGCCTGACGTACCAGCAAGCGGGCGGCAGCCAGCTCGGTCGCCATATCGGCCAGGCGAAACTGCACGCTCTGGAATTCACTGATCGGGTGACCAAATTGCTGGCGCTGCTGCACATAGGCCAGCGCATCGTCCAGCGCCTGCTGGGCGGTGCCCACCGAACAGGTGGCAATATTGATGCGACCACCATCTAGGGCCTGCATGGCGAACTTGAACCCTTCCCCCTCTTCGCCCAACCGATAGCAGGCAGGAATGCGAACCCCATTAAAGACAACCTCCCGGGTCGGCTGGCTGTTCCAGCCCATCTTCTCTTCTGCCTTGCCATAGCTCACGCCGGGGGCATTAGCCGGCACCATAAAGGCAGAGATCCCCTTCGCACCTTCACCACCGGTGCGCGTCATCACCACCAGCACATCGCTGCTCCCCGCTCCCGAGATAAAGATCTTGGTTCCTTCGATGAGGTAGCTGTCACCCTCGCGCACCGCCCGGGTCTTGAGTGCCGCCGCATCGGAACCCGCCCCCGGCTCGGTGAGGCAATAGGATCCCAGCAGCTCGCCGCTGGCCAGTTTGGGCACCCACTCCTTGGCAACCTCGGTGGGCAACCAGTTACCCAGCATCCAGCTCACCATGTTGTGGATGGTCAGATACGCAGTGGTCGAGGTACAGCCCATGGCGAGGCGTTCGAAGATGAGGCTCGCATCGAGGCGCGGCAGCCCCAATCCGCCAAACTGCTCCGGGGTATAGAGACCGCAAAAACCTAGCCCGGCCGCCTGCTTGATGGTCGGGATCGGAAACTCATGATCCTTGTCCCAGCGCGCGGCATGGGGTTTGAGCGCCTCATCGGCAAAGGCGGCGGCCGCCTCCACATACGCCTGTTGATCATCGGTCAGGGTAAAATCCATCTCGTCTTTCTCTCCCTTGTTGCCCCGCGCTTTCTTCCCCGCGTTAGCGCTTTATGACGCGGCGCCCACACACTGGTCATTCGGATCTGCCACTATGGCGCTGTTGTCGTGGTAGCTGATGACGCACTCACTACCACGGCTTTATCGACACACAACAGATTAACAATTGATTTACGTTTACGCTAACGTAAACTTGTGGCAGAAGTGAAGTACAAAATGGACCGACCACTGCCAGCCGTAACGCCGAGTCAGCCGGTCGACCCAACCTTCCTACCCGACTGTCATATCCGCAAGGAGAGCATGGATGCAGATGGATGAGACCCTGAATGCCCTGACCGAACAGGTTGCGGCCTTCTGCCAGAAAGTGATCGCCCCGCGCGCCAGCGAGATCGATCAGAGCAACGCCTTTCCCCGTGATCTCTGGCCCCGGATGGGTGAGCTGGGGCTGCACGGCATCACGGTGGCGGAGGAGTATGACGGGGTGAACCTCGGCTATCTGGCCCACGTGCTGGTGATGGAACAGGTGAGTCGCGCCAGCGCCTCGGTCGGCCTCTCCTACGGCGCCCACTCCAATCTCTGCATCAACCAGATCCACCGCCACGGCACGGCAGAACAGAAAGCGCGCTACCTGCCGCCGCTGGTGAGCGGCGAGCATGTGGGGGCGCTGGCCATGAGCGAGCCGGGAGCCGGCTCCGATGTGGTCAGCATGCGCCTCACCGCGGAGCGCGAGGGCGATCACTTCGTGCTGAACGGCAACAAGATGTGGATAACCAACGGACCCGATGCCGACACCTTCGTCATCTATGCCAAGACAGATACCAGTGCGGGCCCCAAAGGGATTTCTGCCTTTATCGTTGAAGCCGGCACTCCCGGTTTTTCTACCGCCCAGAAGCTCGACAAGCTGGGGATGCGCGGCTCCAGCACCTGCGAGCTGGTGTTCGACAACTGCCGAGTGCCGCAGGAAAACCTGCTGGGCCCCCTGCACGGCGGGGTCAAGGTGCTGATGAGCGGGCTCGATTACGAGCGGGTGGTGCTGGCTGCGGGCCCCCTTGGCATCATGCAGGCCTGCATGGATGTAGTGCTGCCCTATGTGCGTGAGCGCAAGCAGTTTGGTCAAGCCATCGGCGAGTTCCAGCTGGTGCAGGGCAAGCTCGCCGACATGTATACCCGCCTCGCCAGCAGCCGGGCGCTGGTCTACTCGGTGGCGAGCGCCTGCGATCAGGGGCGCACCAGCCGTAAAGATTGCGCCGCAGCCATACTGTTTGCCGCCGAAAACGCCACCCAGATGGCCCTCGACGCTATCCAGCTGCTCGGCGGCAACGGTTACATCAACGAATACCCCACTGGCCGCCTACTGCGGGACGCCAAACTCTACGAGATCGGCGCCGGCACCTCGGAGATCCGCCGCTGGCTCATCGGCCGCGAGCTGATGGGAGAAAATGCATGAGTCGTATCCACTCCCGCCTCGACACGGCGAGCCCGGAATATGCGGCCAATCGGGCCGCCATGCAGGGGCTGGTCGACGATCTCCACGCCCGCATTGCCGAGATTGCGCAAGGAGGCGGCGCGGCCAACAACGCCCGCCATCAGGCCCGTGGCAAGCTGCTGCCCCGCGAGCGCATCAATCAGCTGCTGGACCCGGGCTCCCCGTTTCTCGAGCTCTCGGCGCTGGCTGGCTGGCAGGTCTATGACGAGCCAGTGCCCGCCGCCGGCATCATCACCGGCATCGGCCGGGTCTCTGGGCGCCTGTGCATGCTGGTGGTGAATGACGCCACCGTGAAGGGCGGCACCTACTACCCGCTCACGGTGAAAAAACATCTACGCGCCCAAGCCATCGCCGAGCGGCTGCGCCTCCCCTGCCTCTATCTGGTGGATTCCGGTGGCGCCTTCTTGCCGATGCAGGACGAGGTGTTCCCCGACCGGGATCACTTTGGCCGCATCTTCTACAACCAGGCCCGCATGTCGGCCCAAAACATCCCTCAACTGGCAGTGGTGATGGGGCTCTGCACCGCCGGGGGCGCCTACGTGCCCGCCATGGCGGACGAATCCATCATGGTCAGGGAGCAAGCCACCATCTTTCTGGCGGGTCCGCCGCTGGTCAAGGCCGCCACCGGCGAGGAGATCAGCGCCGAGGCCCTGGGCGGCGCCGAGGTACACTGCGCCCACTCGGGCGTTGCTGATCATATGGCCCGTGACGATGCCCATGCGCTGGCCATCGCCCGCACGCTGGTTACTCATCTGGGTAACGAGCCGATAGAGAGCAGCCCCGGCTACGAGCCCCCCTGCTACCCGATCGAGGAGCTCTACGGTCTGGTGGGCACCAGTCTCAAACGCCCTTACGACGCCCGTGAACTGATTGCACGACTGGTGGATAGCTCTGACTTTGACGAATTCAAGGCGCTGTTCGGCACCACTCTGGTGACCGGCTTTGCCCGTATTTGCGGCATGGAGGTGGGGATCCTCGCCAACAACGGCGTGCTGCACAGCGACAGCGCCCAGAAGGGGGCCCACTTTATCCAGCTCTGTAACCGCCGCACCATCCCGCTGATCTTTTTGCAGAACATCACCGGCTTTATGGTAGGGAGCAGCGCGGAAAAAGAGGGGATAGCCAAGCACGGCGCCAAGCTGGTCACCGCCGTGGCCTGCAGCCGGGTGCCCAAGATCACCCTGATCGTCGGCGGCAGCTTTGGTGCCGGCAACTACGGCATGTGTGGCCGCGCTTATGAACCCGATTTGCTCTTTAGCTGGCCCAACAGCCGTATCTCTGTCATGGGGGGCGAGCAAGCTGCCGGGGTGCTGGTGCAGGTGCGTCGGGACAAGCTGGCTACCGAGGGCAAAGACTTGAGCGAACAGGAAGCGGCCGCCATCCGCGCGCCCGTGATCGAACAGTATGAGCGCCAGGGTCACCCCTACTACGCCAGCGCCCGCCTCTGGGATGATGGCGTCATCGACCCGGCCCAGAGCCGCACCGTGCTGGCGCTGGCGCTCGCCGCCTGTCAGGGTGCCCGCATTGAACCCGAGCAGTACGGCATCTTTCGGATGTAAGGAGCAAAACGATGTCAGATCCACTTACTTCCTCCCAGAACCCGTTTCGGCTGGAGCGGCACGGCCCGCTGGCCGAGCTGGTGCTGTCGCGCCCGGCCCGCCACAACGCCTTTGATGCCGACCTGATGCTGGGGCTGCTCGACTGCCTCGATGATCTGGCCCATCTCCATGGTCATGATCTTGCCGAACGCCCCCACGCCCTGCTGCTGCGGGCAGAGGGCAAACACTTTTGCGCGGGTGCCGATCTCAACTGGATGCGCAATCTGGCTCACGCCGATTTTGAGCACAATCGCGAAGACGCCCGGGTATTGGCGCGGCTGATGCAGACCCTCGACGAACTCCCCTTCCCTACGGTGGCACTGGTACAAGGGGCTGCCTATGGCGGGGCGCTGGGGCTGATCTGTGCCTGCGATCTGGTGCTGGCCAGCGATGATGCGCGCTTCTGCCTCTCAGAGGTCAGCCTCGGGCTAGTGCCTGCGGTGATCAGCCCCTACGTGGTGCGCACCATGGGAATGCGTCAGGCGCGCCGCTACATGCTCAGTGCCGAGCCGTTCGATGCCATTACCGCCTGTCGGCTCAATGTGGCACACCAACTCTGCCAACCGGATCAACTGCTGGCGGAGGGACGGGCGCAGGCCCTTCGTCTGTGCCGCAACGGGCCGGAGGCAATGAAAGAGACCAAACGGCTGCTGGCGGCGATAGAAGCCCATCCTTCCCGCCTGCACGAAGAGAAAACCGTCGAGACCATCGCCCGGGTTCGGGTGGGACTCGAAGCACAGGAGGGAATGCAGGCCTTCTTCGACAAACGTCCTCCCGCTTGGCGTCCCCGTTTCAAGGATGAGACATGAACTATCACACCCCGATTAAACGTCTGCTGATCGCCAATCGCGGCGAGATTGCGGTGCGCATCATCAAAACGGCGAAACGCCTCGGCATTCACACCATCGCCCTCTACTCCGATGCCGACGCTCACGCCATGCACACCCGTCTGGCCGATGAGGCCTGGCATCTGGGGCCCGCACCGGCCAGAGAGAGTTATCTCGACACCGGCAAGGTGCTGAAGATTGCCAAAGAGGCGCACGCCGATGCCATCCATCCCGGTTACGGTTTTCTGTCGGAAAACAGCGATTTTGCCACCGCCTGCGAACAGCGCGGCCTGCGCTTTGTCGGCCCAAGCGGCGCCGCCATTCTCGCCATGGGCGACAAATCGGGCGCCAAGGCGCTGATGCAGGCTGCCGGCGTACCTGTGCTGCCCGGCTATCACGGCACAGATCAGCGGCCGGACTTTTTACGCGATCAGGCGAGCCAGATTGGCTTCCCGCTACTTATCAAGGCGGCCAGTGGCGGCGGTGGCAAGGGGATGCGCCGGGTCGATCAGCTGGCCGACTTTGACGAGTCGCTGGCGGCAGTCAAACGGGAAGCCAAGGCCGCCTTTGGTAACGATCTGGTGCTGCTGGAGCGCTATCTGCCCCAGGCTCGCCATGTTGAGGTGCAGGTCTTTGCCGATAGCCTCGGCAACGCCATCTATCTGGGGGATAGGGACTGCTCCTTGCAGCGACGCCATCAGAAGGTGATCGAAGAGGCGCCCGCCCCCGACATCCCTCCGGCTCTGCGCCGCGCCATGGGGGAGGCAGCCGTGGCCGCAGCCAAGGCCATCCACTATCAGGGGGCTGGCACCATCGAGTTCCTACTCTGCAAGGATGAGTTCTTCTTTATGGAGATGAACACCCGGCTGCAGGTAGAGCATCCGGTCACCGAAGCGGTGACCGGGCAGGATCTGGTGGCCTGGCAGTTGGCCGTAGCCGAAGGCAAGCCGCTGCCACTCACTCAGGAGGAAGTGGTGCTGCGCGGCCATGCGGTGGAGGCGCGCCTATACGCTGAGGATGTGGCGGCCGGTTTTCTGCCTGCCAGCGGGCCTATCCACTGGCTCCACTGGCCCGTTGGCGTGCGCATCGACACCGGCGTTACCGCTGGCGATGAGGTGAGCCCCTATTACGATCCCATGATCGCCAAGCTGATCGCCTACGGCCAGAGTCGCGCCGAGGCGTTCGCTCAACTGGCCGATGCGCTGGCGGCACTGGATCTCGGCCCGCTGGTGCACAACGGCCCGCTGCTGCTGCGCCTGTGTGAAGAGCCCGACGTCCTGGCCATGGGCCACCATACCCAATGGCCCATACCCACCACAGCACGGCCCATTCCTGAGCTCGCCTGGCCGCTGGCCGCCCTCTGGCTGGCGAGCCGCCCTGCGGGCACCTCCCCCTGGCAGCAAGCCTGCGGATTTCGGCTGGGGCCGGTTCGCAGCTGGACGGCGGCAGTGCGCATCGGTGATGAGCGCCGGGTATTGACCCTTAACGATCATGGCGGCCAGTTTGGGTGGCAAGGGGAGACTCATTGCTACCAGAGAGGTGACGATCATATCCGGCTGCAGCAGGGTGGCTGCTGGCAACAGATCCCCATTCAGACGGTCGCAGGCCCGGAGGCAGCCTTCATCATGACCCTGGGGGGCCAGCGCATCCGCTTCGCGGCCGATGCTCGGCAGCACAGCCACCACCATGAGCAGGCAAATGAGAAGGCGCAGGGCGCCATCGCGCCCATGCACGGCATAGTGGTAGCCGTGCTGATCGAGCAGGGGCAAACGGTCAGCAAGGGGCAGCCCCTGCTGGTGCTGGAGGCGATGAAGATGGAACACCAACTGCGTGCAGAGCGGGACGGGGTAATTGAAGCCCTGCAGTGCAAACAGGGCGAGCAGGTAAGCCAGGGGGCCGTACTGGTACGCTTTGCCGAAGAGACTGCTTCACAGGAGGAACACCCATGAACCGATCACAAGACGTCCGTGACGACAGGGTCAGTCTGGTGGAGATGGGGCCGCGCGATGGCCTGCAAAATGAAGCTGCGCCCCTCTCCCTGGTGCAACGGCTGGAGCTGATCCAGCGCCTTACCGACAGCGGCCTGCAACGCATCGAGGTGGGTGCCTTTGTCTCTGCCAAAAAAGTGCCGCAGATGGCGGACTCCGCAGCGCTGTTCGAGGCACTGCCGCGCAAGGGCTCAACCCGTTACTGCGCTCTGGTGCCCAATCTGCAAGGCTTGCAGGCAGCCATTGCCGCCCGCGCCGATGAGATTGGCCTCTTCACCGCCTGCTCCGACGGTTTTACCCGCGCCAATATTGGCATCAGTGTGGAGGAGTCGCTGGTGCGCTTCGCCCCGCTGGTGCAGGAGGCGCGCCGCCTCGGCATCAAGGTGCGCGGCTACCTCTCCACCGTCATCGCCTGCCCGTTCGATGGCCCGACCCGCCCGAAACGGGTCGCCGCCATGGCCGAACAGTTGCTGGATCTCGGCTGCCACGAAATTTCGCTGGGGGACACCATAGGCATCGGCACCCCGGGCACGGTGGCGCCCATGCTGGATGCTGTGCTGCACGAGATCCCGGCGGGTCGACTCGCGGTCCATTTTCACGACACCTACGGCCAGGGGTTGGCCAACCTGCTACCCGCGCTGGAGCGCGGCATTCGCACCATCGACTGCTCGGTGGCGGGGCTTGGCGGCTGCCCCTATGCGCCGGGCGCCTCCGGCAATGTGGCGTCAGAAGAGGTGGTCTACCTGCTGCACGGCCTTGGCATGACGACCGGAGTGGATCTCGACAAACTGGCGGCCACCGGCCAGTGGGTCAGCGAGCAGCTCGCTCGCCCCAACGGCTCGCGGGTCGGTCAGGCCTTGCACGCCAATGCCGAACGGCTGCGTGCCCGCCTCTGCCAGCCACACGCCCAGCAACAGGAGTCATGACCATGTCCCGTTCCCTGCCCGGCAAGGAGGTCACCTACAGCATCTCGGAGCTGGCCCACGAGTTTGATGTTACGCCGCGCACCATCCGCTACTACGAGGACGAAGGGCTGCTCACCCCCCAGCGGGAGGGGCAAACCCGCATCTACAGCCATCGGGACAAGATCCGGCTCAAGTTGACCCTGCGCGGCAAACGGCTGGGGTTTAGCCTGGCCGAGATCCGCGAGCTGTTCGATATGTACGACACTGACAAATCGAGCAAAACCCAGCTCTACTCCATGATCCAGCTGATCGAGGAAAAGCGCCGTGCCCTGCACCAGCAGCTGGAAGATATCCAGATGGTGATGGCCGAGCTGGAAGCCGCCGAACAGCGCTGTGTTAATTCCCTTAACAGCTTGAAAACTGGCGCAGATTAACCGAATCTGGGAGCAAGCTATTGCCTTGGGGATCCCATGAGATATTGGTGCTGGTTTTTGCTCTTGTTCAGCCTCTCTGGCTGGAGCCATCCCCTCATCAAGGTTGGCGGATACCCCTATGCCCCCTTTGTGGTCAAACTCTCCGATTCCCGCTATGAGGGGCTGACGCTGGACCTCATCGCCAAGCTAAACGAGATCCAGCACGAGGTAAGATTCGTGTTTGTTCCCACCTCGGCCGCCAACCGTTACAAGGCGCTCGATCTGGGCCGTTTCTCGCTGATGCTGTTTGAAGACACCAAGTGGGGCTGGGACACAGATAAATTCAAGATGACAGCCCCCTTTCTCGGTGGTGGTGAGGTCTATGTGGCCCTGAACAAAACGGGCCGGGATCAGCGCTTTTTCGATGACCCCTCTCGGCATCATCTTATCGGGGTGACCGGCTACCACTACGGCGTCGGCCAGTTCAATGCTGATCCCCTCTACCTGCAGCGCAAGCTCAATATCACCCTGGTCAAGGACAACATCAGCGCCCTGCAAGCCCTGCTCAAAGGGCGTGGCGAGGTAGCCATTCTCAACGTTTCCTACCTTAACCAGTATCTGCTGGCCCATCCCGACACCGCCGACCTGCTGCTGATCTCGCAAAAATGGGATCAACAGTATCAACACCGCGCCATCCTTCACCCTGAGGCCCCCATTACCCCTGCCCAGCTGGAACAGTGGCTCGCAGCGCTGCAACAAAAGGGGGAACTGGATCGCCTTTGGACAAAGTACGGCGTACAACAGCACGCAACCCCATGATTACTATCCAGCTTTTCTGTACCATGGTGGGAACCAAATGGGAGTGCACCAAATGAACACCACTGAGCCCGCGTCCCCCAAGCTCCGCTTGCTGCGCTACCTTGCCTACGCTTTTCTGCTGCTTCTTATCCTGATCACCCTGCTGCTGTGGCAAACCCCCCGTCTGGTCCAGCGCTATCTGCCCGGCTGGCTGGCCGAACACTATGGCCTGCAACTGACGCTGGGGGAGATTGACGTAGGGCTGCGCAACCCATCTCTCACCCTCGGCGCGACCGCCCTGCTCGATACCAAACAGCAGCCCATCATCCGTTTAGAGCAGCTCTTTATCACCCCCGACCTGCAAGCCAGCTGGCAGCAGAAAGAGGTCGTGCTTTCCGCCGTCACCCTGACCAAACCCGTGGTGCTGCTGCAACGGCTGGCAGACAAAAAAGGGGAGGTTCGACTCAATCTGACCGATGCGCTGGCGACCCTGCTCGCCCCTGCCCCCTCCCCCAAGCCCGAAACAGCCAGCGCCCCGCTGCTGGTCGATATTGCAAGTGTCAATGTCACTGACGGCCATGTGCGCTATCAGGATCAGCGCAAGGAGAGCGAACCCGGCTGGTTGCCGCCCCTCAATCTGGAAAAAGTGACCCTCAAGCTCGATAACCTGCGCACCGAGGCAAATCACCCGACCGCCTATCAGCTGAGCGCCACCATCAACGGCAAAAGCAGCCTCGCCGCTCATGGCAAACTCGCTGTGATGAGCGGCATGGGTCAGGGCAAAGCGAGCCTCAAACAGGTCGACCTGAAACCCTTCGCCCCGCTCTGGGCACCCTATCTCAAGCTGGATCTGGCCAAGGGCCACGCCAATGCAGAGGTGGAATACCAGCTTAAAGAGGGCAAGCAAGGGGTGCTGTGGCAATTGTCCAAAGGCAAGCTGACCCTGGACAACTGGCAGCTTAAAAAACACCAGGGCGACGAATTTGCACGCTTCGGCCAGCTGGCCCTTAGCGATTTGGCTGTCGATGGCCAGAAACAGTCGCTCCAGATCGGCAAGGTGACCCTGCAACAGCCCCTGCTCAAGGCCACCCTCAACCCACAGCAGGAGCTGGATCTGGCTGACTTGCTGATTGAACAGGCCCCCGCCAAGCCCGTCAAAGGAGCCCACGCCGCAAACGAGGTGGCCAACAATGCGGCGCCCAAGTCGGCACAACAAGCAAAGACAGACGGTAACGGCAAGAAACATACGCCAGACAAACCCTGGCAGTGGCAGATCAAGCAGATCCTTATCGACAAGGGCGATCTCACCCTCACCGAATCGAGCAGCGGCAAACCGCAGGCACGCCAGCTCTCCGGCCTCAAGCTGGCGCTGGGGCCAATGGGCAGCAAGGGGGAGCAACCGAGCAAACTGACTCTGGCCACCCAGTTCAACCAGAGCAGCCCCCTCGCCTTTGATGGCCAACTGACCCTGACTCCTTTCACCTTAAGCGGCGACATCAACCAGCAGGGGCTGCCCCTGACGCTGGCACAGCCCTATCTGGCCGATCTGGTACGCATCAAGGTGCAAAACGGGCTGCTGAGCAGCAAGACCCGCCTTGATCTCGCCACCACCGCCCAGGGAGATCTGAGCAAGCTGACCCTGCAGGGAGGGCTCGATGTCAACGGGCTCAAGGTGGTCGATCGGGCAGACAATCAGCGGCTGCTGGAGTTCAACACCCTGGCTCTCACCGGTCTGACGTACGACGGCATCAGCCAGCAGATGCGGATCAAGGACATTACCCTGAACAAGCCCTTCGCTCGCATCGAGATCAACGAAGATGGCACCACCAACCTGCAACAGCTGCTGTTACCGCAACCGGCGGCAGCAAAAAGTACTGAAGCAAAGGCAGGCAGCAAGGCTCCCGACTTTCGTTTCACCATCGACCAGCTGCGCACCGAGCAGGGCAACCTGCGCTTTGCTGATCGCAGTCTGAGTCAGGATTTTGTGGCCGATATCGCCTCGCTGGGCGGCCAGAGTCGCCATATCAGCAATATTCCGGGGCAGCGCTCCGATCTCGCCTTCAACGGCAAGGTGGATCGCTATGCGCCAGTGACCATTCGCGGCGGTACCAACCTGCTGGTCGCCAACCCGATCCTCGACATCGCGGTCGCTTTCCACAATCTGGAGCTCACCACCTTTACCCCCTATTCGGGCACCTATGCCGGTTATGCCATCGACAAGGGGCAGCTCTCCATGAAGCTGCACTACAAGCTGGAGGGCAACCGGCTGGAGGGGGATAACGACATCACCATCAAGAAGCTGCAACTGGGCGAGAAGATCAAGAGCGATCAGGCCAAGGATCTGCCGCTGGGGCTGGCCATCGCCCTGCTGAGTGATGCCAACGGGGTGATACAGATGAACCTCAAGGTGAAGGGGGATCTCGATCAACCGGACTTCAGCATCGGCAATATCTTCTGGGATGTGCTGGGCAACACACTGAGCAAGGCGATCACCTCCCCCTTCTCCCTGCTCGCCTCGCTGGCCGATGGCACCGAAGATCTCGACGAACTCCCCTTCCTGCCGGGGGAGCCCGACCTCACCCCCACCCAGCAGGAGAAACTGGTCAAGCTGGCGCAGGCCCTCAAGGATAGACCCAAGCTCAGCATGAACATTCGTGGCAAGGTCAACTTCAACGAGGAGCGCCCCATCCTGCAACGGCAAAAGCTGGAGCGGGTACTGGCCAAGCTCACCGGCAATCAGGCGGATCTCGACCTGCTGGAACAGGACTCAGCCCTGCAAGAGGCGCTGGCCCAAGCCTATGAAGAGCGCTTTGGCGAAGATCTGGATGATCTGGCCGATCGGCTCCATCTGGATGAAGAGAGCGCGGCACTGCGGGCCCAGGCGGTGATCCTGCTGCGAGATCAGCAGCTCATCACCGCCAAATCCCTGCGTAATCTCGCCATGCGCCGGGCGCAAAACACCAAGGAGTTTCTGGTCGACAGCCAGGGGATCGCCCCGGAGCGGCTGTTCGTGCTCGACAGCCAGGTCAAGGAAGAAGACAAGGAAGCCAAAGTGATCCTGACACTGGATCAGTGACGCCGCCGCACTGCGTAAAAGCGTAATAAAAATACAACACCTCAACTATTTTGACACCCTTTGCTCACCAAACAGCCTGTTCTGGTGAGCATTTGGCCTCTGATGCAAATAATCACGTAGTTTTTTTACGATTTATCCCCCTTGCCCCCTTGCGGGCGCGCCACAGCCTGCCTAAAATCGCGCGTCTTTTGTTAACCCCCACCTCTATTTTTGGAGAACGCCACGTGAGCGAAAAATTGGCCAACCCTGCCCCTCTGGGTCTGATGGGTTTCGGTATGACCACCATCCTGCTGAACATCCATAACGCAGGTTTCTTCCCCATCAGCGCCATGATCCTGGCCATGGGCCTGTGCTACGGCGGCATCGCCCAGATCATCGCTGGCATCATGGAGTACAAGCGTGGCAACACCTTCGGTGTGACCGCGTTCACCTCCTACGGCCTGTTCTGGCTGAGCCTGGTGTTCCTGCTGATCATGCCGACCATGGGTCTGGCCGAAGCCACTCCGCACGCCTACATGGGTTGGTATCTGCTGATGTGGGGCATGTTCACCCTGTTCATGCTGGTTGGCACCATCAACTACCCGCGCGTCAAGCAGTTCGTGTTCGCCTCCCTGACCGTGCTGTTCTTCCTGCTGGCCGCCCGTGACTTCACCGGCAGCACCCTGATCGGCACCATCGCCGGTTTCGAAGGCATCATCTGTGGCGCCAGCGCCATCTACCTGGCTATGGCCACCGTGATCAACGAGCAGTTCGGCCGCACCGTGATGCCGATCGGCGATCACAAGAAAGCCGCCGCCGTACAGCTGAAAGCCGCAGCCTGATAGGCAAGCCACTCAGATTGTGAAAAAGGCACCCTCGGGTGCCTTTTTGCTATCTTGAATAACCGTTTAACAGCTCGGTTATCAGCTAAGTGACCCGGCGTCCGCTTCTCCCGCCAGCAAGCGGGTCGCGGGGAAACGCAGGGCGGGATCCTGGCTAAAGAACTGGCTCAGTTGCCGGTATACCGCGGGATAGACCTGCTGCAGCCGCAGCGGATCGGTAAAGAAACATTCGCAGCTGACGGCAAAAAATTCGGCGGGATGTTCGGCCGCATAGGGATCGATATCGGTCACTTCGTCCCGGTCGAGTTGTTGGCAGAGCGCATCGAAGGCAGTCTGAAATGCCTGTTGCCACAGCTGGCTGCTCATCTGCCCCGGCAACGGCGGCGCACCGTCCGCCTCACCACCCAGCATATCGAGTTTGTGGGCCAGCTCGTGGATCACCAGATTAAAGCCGTCCCAGTCACCATCCTGCTGCAGCTCGCTCCAGGCCAGCACCAGCGGCCCTTGCGGCCAGGATTCGCCGGCGTTCTCCTCTTCAAATTCGCTCACCAGCCCGAACTCATCCTGCACCTCCTGGCGCCGGGTGACGGGTTCGGGAATGATGATGATTTCGTGAAAGCCGCGATACCAGTCAAGGCCGAGGTGCAAGATGGGCAACGCCGCCTGCAGCGCCAGCACCGCCTGTTGGCGTGGGCTGAGCTCTACCCCGATCAGGGTCAGGGTCTTGCGTTTGAGCAGCTGTTGCCCCAGCCCGATAAGCGTCGTCTGCTCGGCGTCGCTGAGCCCTTGCAAGATGGGCACAGCCGCCAGCGCCTGACGCCACAGTGCCAACTCATCCTCACTCATGGGCGTTTGCGGGCGACCACCCAGCCATTTGAACCATCCCAGCACGCCTACTCCTTCTTTTGATGCAAACAACAGGTCACAGCAGTTTGACGAACCGTTTCGGCCGCTCCTGATAATCCTGCGCCAGATAGAAACGGTGGGCCGCCTCGCGCTTGAGACTGCTGGAGAGTTCCAGCTGGGCGCAACCTGCGGCCCGCGCCATCGCTTCTGCTTCCTTGAGCAAGGCTGCGCCCACTCCCGCCCCTCTTGCCCCTTCATCGACAACCAGCGCCGAGATCAGGCCCCAAGCTGGTGCAACATGCAGCGGTGCCAGCTTGTGCCACACCAGCACGCCGACCACCTTGTCGGCCAGAGATGCCAGCAGCACAACGCTAGCGGGATCCGGCGCCAACAGGCGCGCCGTCACGTCAGCGCCTTCGGCAGGATACCCCAATTGGGTGAACAGGTGGGCGATGGCGCTCCCGTCGTCGGCCTCAGGGGGACGGATCGTCAACGTCTCAGGATCATTTTTCATTGTTGGCCTCATGTTTGCTTTCCATTGTGTTACGCCCGTCACATTGTCTGGCGCAGATCAACAAGGAGGATCTCATCTTTACTCATAGAAAACGCTGCCTGCCATTATCCCCCCACCCTTGTCAATTCACAAATTTGCAACAAGGCAACATTTTTCGCTGGGAAGCACCGATACAACTCGATATGTTACAAGCCATGCATGGCGCGTGTTTGCGCTCTGCTTAACCCCTCAACCTCGCGCTCATTTGTTAACTGGATTGTTAACAAACAGGGCCGAAAACAGTGACAGAGAGCGAGGCCAAGATCTCGCCAAGACAGCGCCACAAACACAACAAAGGAGTTGTTGTACATGAATGAAATCGTCAATGCCATCAATGGTGTAATCTGGAGCCCTGCGCTCATCTACATGTGTCTGGGGGTCGGTCTTTACTTCTCCCTGCGTACCCGTTTTTTGCAACTGCGTCATATCAAAGAGATGGTGCGCCTGATGTTTGATGGCAAGAGCACCGATGCCGGTGTCTCCTCCTTCCAGGCGCTGGCCATGACCCTGGCAGGTCGCGTGGGTACCGGTAACATCGCAGGTGTGGCCACCGCCATCACCTTCGGTGGCCCGGGCGCCCTGTTCTGGATGTGGATGGTCGCCTTCCTCGGCGCCAGCTCTGCCTTCGTGGAGTCCACCCTGGGTCAGGTTTACAAAGAGAAGATCAACGGTGAATACCGCGGCGGCCCGGCCTTCTATATCGAGAAAGGGCTTGGCATGAAGTGGTACGCCTGGACCTTCGCCATCGCTACCGTCTTCGCCTGCGGCGTGCTGCTGCCGGGCGTGCAGGCCAACTCCATCGGTTCAAGCCTGCAGACCGCCTTTAATATCGATCCGAACGTCACTGCCGCCGGTCTGGCGCTGCTGCTCGGCTTTATTATCTTCGGTGGCGTCAAGCGTATCGCCAACTTCGCCAGTACCGTAGTGCCCTTTATGGCGCTGGGCTACATCATCGTGGCTTGCGTCATCATCGCCCTCAATATCGGCCAGCTGCCGGGCGTGCTCCTGCTGATCTGGAAGAGCGCCTTCGGTCTGGATGCCGGTTTCGGTGCCATTCTGGGTCTGGCCATCATGTGGGGGGTAAAACGCGGGGTCTACTCCAACGAAGCGGGTCAGGGTACCGGGCCGCACGCCTCCTCTGCTGCGGCAGTGAGTCACCCGGCCAAGCAGGGTCTGGTGCAGGCGTTCTCCGTCTATATCGACACTCTGTTCGTCTGCTCCGCTACCGGCTTTATGCTGCTGATCACCGGGCTCTATAACGTACAAGGGCCGGACGGCGCTGCTATCTACACGGGTATTGCCGGTATCGCAGCAGGCCCGGGCTATGTGCAGACCGCCATGGAGAGCATGATGCCAGGCTTTGGCAGCATTTTCGTGGCTATCGCGCTGTTCTTCTTCGCATTCACCACCATCGTTGCCTACTACTACATCGCCGAAACCAACATCGCCTACATCAACCGCAAGATTAATCGCCCCTGGCTCACCTTCTTGCTGAAGATTGCGCTGATGGCTGCCACTGTCTACGGCACCGTCAAGACGGCGGATCTGGCGTGGGGTATGGGGGATATCGGGGTCGGCCTGATGGCATGGCTCAACATCATCGCCATCCTGCTGCTGCAAAAGACCGCCTTCACCTGTCTGAAGGATTATGAAGCGCAGCAGGCACAAGGTATTGACCCCGTATTCCACCCGGAGAAGCTCGGCATCAAGAACGCCGATTACTGGGTGGGCAAACGCTCCGAAGAGAACCTGGAGCGGGAGAAATCGGGCCATCAGTTCGAGCCGGATCAGGATCGCAAGACCTCCTGAACCAGAACGACATAAGACATCAATAAAAATGGCAGCCTCGGCTGCCATTTCTTTTTCCTGTCACCTCATCTCAAAGCGGATTGCGGCGCGGCCCGAAGGACAGCCGCCAGCGAAACAGGCTGTTAAGGGTGGCCCGCCACTGATTGGGTCGCCCCAGGATCTGCTTTTGCAACCGGGTCTCCTCTTTGAGCATCGCCTCGTCACTACGAGCCCAGGCCTGGCTGTAGAGCTGCTTGATCCCCGCCAGCGCATCGGGCGACTTGGTGATCAGGGTGCGGGCAAACTCCCGCGCCTCCACCAGTGGATCGGCGCAGACCCGGCTCACCATCCCGAGAGATTTGGCCTCGATGGCATCGAGCTCGCGCCCGCTCATGGCCAGCTCCATGGCGGTATCCACTCCCATCAGATTGCGCATAGTGACGCTGCCACTCATGTCGGGGATGATCCCCCACTTGATCTCCATCACCGAGAAGCGGCAATCGGGGGTGCTGAAGCGAAAATCGGCCCCGAGCGCAATCTGCAAGCCACCGCCAAAACAGACTCCCTGGGTCACCGCAATCACCGGCACAGGCAGCTGGTGCCAGCCATAAGCAACCCGCTGGGCCAGATTGGTCGCCTCGTCCGCCTCACGCTTTAGAATATCGAGCGCTGCCACCGGCTGTCTCAGCATGGATTTCACATCCAGCCCGGCGCAGAAGGCACGCCCCTCGCCATGCAGGATCACCGCCCGCAGCCCCTTGTGCCGGGCGAGCTGCGTCAGCGTCTCGTCGATGGCGCTGAACATGGCGCGGTCCAGCGCATTGAGTTTGTCCCCCCGCGTCAGCATCACTTCGGCAATCCCGTCGTGGATCTCGCACTTGATCCTTGGTTTTTCCATCTCCCTTGTCCTCTCCTTGATCCCTGAAACTGACTCACTGGTCATACCACCACGTTATCAGAGTGTGAACAGGCGGTACAGCTGAGACTAAAGTCGGCTGGTCGCCTCCCCCTCCCTTTGTCACACTGGGAGCTGCATGAGTGCCGCAAGCCAGCAGAGGACGCTGTCATGTCAACCCTGTTCAATTTTGCCAGACCACCATTCGACCGACTGGATGAGGAGGCGCGCGAACGGCTATCCCGTCACCTCTCGCTCTGCTATTTTCGGGCCGGGGATCTGCTGCTCAAGGAGGGGGACGAGCCTCCCGGCCTCTATCTCATCATCAAGGGGGCGGTGGAAGAGTCTGCTCCTCACCATCAGTTTGGTGATTACGGGGTCGATGACCTGTTCGATGTGCGCGCCCAGTTTGATGGCCGCTGCCGCCACCGCTTCACCGCGCTGGAAGATAGCCTCTGCCAGCTCATTCCTCGCCACACCTTTCTGGCGCTCTGTGAGCAGGATCCGCAGTTTGCCAGCTACTTCACTGCCAATCTGGCCGAGCGCCAGCGCCAACAGGAGCAACGCGAACAATTGGGCCAGAAGAATCTGGCAGAATTTATCCTGACCCGCATCGAACCCGGCCACCTGCAACCACCGCTTATCGTCGACAGCAAGCTGTCACTGCTGGCGGCGACCGAAGCCATGGTGAGCAAGGGGACCGATTGCCTGCTCTACCCAGCTCATGATGGCTCCCTCACGCTGGCAACCCGCAAGACCTTGCTCCATGCCCTGACCCTCAAGGGATTGCCGCTGACGGCCCCCCTCTCGGTGCTGACCCCTACCCCGCTGATTGGTCTGCCGCTGGAGAGCTATCTGTTTGATGCCCTGCTGCTGATGACCCGCCATCGCATCAAGCGACTGGTGGTGTGGCGTGGCAACGAGGTGGCGGGGATCCTGCAACTGACTCAGGTGCTGGGGCTCTTCTCGACCCACTCCCACGTACTGACACTGCGCATTGCCCGCGCCGACAGCCTGCCGGCGCTGGAGGCGGTCGCCCGCGAACAGCAACAACTGACCCGCTCACTGTTTGCCCAGGGGATCCACACCGCCTTTTTGATGAAGCTGATCGCCACCATCAACGAACAGCTGATCGCCAAAGCCTTTGCGCTGGTGATCCCCCCCGAGGTGCAGGATAACGTCTGCTTGTTGATGCTGGGCTCGGAGGGGCGCGGCGAGCAGATCCTCAAAACCGATCAGGACAACGCCCTGATCCTGCCAGAGGGGCTGACATGGCCCACCCAGACAGCCGATCTGGCCGAATTCAGCGGCCTGCTGGAGCGACTCGGCTACCCGCTGTGCCCCGGGCAGGTAATGGTGAACAATCCGGCCTGGGTAAAAACAGGCGATGAGTGGCAAAGCGCCATTGCCAGCGCCTGCACCACGGCCAGTGAGGAGGAGCTGCTCTGGCTCGCCACCCTGGCCGATGCTCACCCCATCGCGGGGGATCGACAGCTGCATCTGCCTGTTGCCAGAGCGCTGCGCGAGCAGTTGGCGGACAGGCGGGATCTGCTGGCGGAGATGGTGCGACCGGCGGTGGCCTTTCATGCCCCCCTCACTCTGTTTGGCAGGCTGGAGCAGCCACCGGAAGGGCTGGATCTGAAGCGGGGCGGCCTGTTTCCGCTGGTGCACGGTATCCGCATGCTGGCCCTTGAGGCTGGCATTCTGGAGACCTCAACCCTGGGGCGTATCGATGCGCTGGTGGCAGCCGATCGGCTCAGTGCCGACTATGGCAGCAATCTGGCAGAGGCGTTTCGGCTCTTTATCCGGCTGAGGCTGCGCAGCCAGCTCAAGGGGGGCAATAGTCGGGTGCAGACAAGCGAGCTGAGCCACAGCGAGCGGGATCTGTTGCGTCAGGCGCTGCATCAGGTGAAGAAATTCCAGCAGTGGCTCACCTTGCACTTTCGTCTGAGACAATAGTCATGTTGAGCCGCGCTCGACGCTACTGGTATGGCCGCACGTTCCGAACGGGCGAGTTCGCGCCGCTCTTTGCCACCCCACCGAAAGATGAACAGGTCGCCCTCGATTTCGAGACCACCAGTCTCGATCCCGAGCAGGCGGAGATCGTCTCCATCGGGGCGGTGCGCATTCAGGGTAACCGGCTGCTGACCGGCGAGGCCCTCGCCATCAAAGTACAGCCACCGGCCAGCCTGACCAGCCAATCTGTGGTGATCCACGGTCTGCGCCATCAGGATCTGCAACAGGGGATGGAGCTGGAAGCCGCGCTGCGCCTGCTGCTTCACTTTATCGGCCCCCGTGAACTGGTGGGCTATCATATAGCCTACGATCTGCGTATTCTCAATCTCGCCTGCCAGAAATTGTGGGGATTGACCCTGCCCCAGCGAGGGATCGAGGTGAGCCAGCTCTATCACGACCACCTCTATCGCCGCTATCCCGATGCGGCTATTGACCTCCATTTGAGTGCCATCTGCAGCCACCTTGAACTCCCATCCCTGCCCGCCCACGATGCCCTTGCCGATGCCACCACGGCCGCGCTCATCTACCTGCGCCTGACCTGCGGCTCGCCGCTCACTTATCCCAAAGTCTAATTGTCGAGAAATAACATTTAATTCACATTTTGCTTACATGAGCAGATTGCCTGCTCGTCGGGGTTACCCCATCCACCGCTGACACTCATGTCATGGAGAACTGCAATGGAACAGCAAAGCTATCTGAGGATCCAGCAAGATCCCAACTTCCAGGAGCTGGTCGCCAAGCGCCAGCGTTTTGCCTGGGCCCTCTCGGCTCTGATGCTGGGACTCTACCTGGCGTTTATTCTGCTCATCGCCTTTGCCCCCGGTTGGCTCGGCACCCCCTTGAGCGAAGGGTCGACCATTACTCGCGGCATTCCTGTCGGGGTAGGATTGATCCTCTCCTCCTTCGTGTTGACCGGCGTCTATGTCTTTCGCGCCAACGGCGAGTTTGATGAACTGAACCAGAAGATCCTCAAAGGGGTGCAATCATGAAAGGCAAGTTGCTGCTGTTGACCTCACTGGCCTCCTCTCCCCTGCTGGCGGCCGATGCAATCTCTGGCGCCGTGGAGCGTCAGCCCCTTAATGTCGCCGCCATCGTGATGTTTCTGGTGTTTGTGGCCGCTACCCTGTTCATCACCTACTGGGCCTCCAAGCGCAACCGCTCGGCTTCCGACTACTATGCGGCCGGTGGCCGTATCACCGGCTTCCAGAACGGTCTGGCCATCGCCGGTGACTATATGTCCGCCGCCTCCTTCCTCGGGATCTCCGCGCTGGTCTACACCTCCGGCTATGACGGCCTCATCTACTCCATCGGCTTTCTGGTGGGCTGGCCCATCATTCTGTTCCTGATCGCCGAACGGCTGCGCAATCTCGGCAAGTACACCTTCGCCGATGTCGCCTCCTACCGCCTCAAGCAGACTGAAGTGCGTACCCTCTCCGCCTGCGGCTCGCTGGTGGTGGTCGCCCTCTACCTGATCGCCCAGATGGTCGGTGCTGGCAAACTGATCGAGCTGCTGTTTGGCCTGCAATACCATGTGGCCGTGGTGCTGGTCGGTATCCTGATGGTGCTCTACGTGCTGTTTGGCGGCATGCTGGCCACCACTTGGGTGCAGATCATCAAGGCAGTGATGCTGCTCTCCGGTGCCAGCTTCATGGCCATCATGGTGATGAAGTCAGTCAACTTCGACATCGGCGCCCTGTTTAGCGAAGCGGTCAAAGTGCACGAGAAAGGCTCCGCAATCATGAGCCCGGGCGGGCTGGTCTCCGACCCCATCTCCGCCATCTCGCTCGGTCTGGCATTGATGTTCGGTACCGCCGGCCTGCCCCACATCCTGATGCGCTTCTTCACCGTGAGCGATGCCAAAGAGGCGCGTAAATCGGTGTTCTACGCCACTGGCTTTATCGGTTACTTCTACATTCTCACCTTCATCATCGGTTTTGGCGCCATCCTGCTGGTGAGCACCAACCCGGCCTTCAAGGATGCCACCGGCGCCCTGCTGGGCGGCACCAACATGGCAGCCGTCCACCTGGCTGATGCAGTGGGTGGAAGTCTGTTCCTCGGCTTCATCTCTGCCGTGGCATTTGCCACCATTCTGGCGGTAGTCGCCGGATTGACCCTGGCCGGTGCCTCTGCGGTCTCCCATGACCTCTATGCCAGCGTGTTGAAGAAGGGCAAGGCCAACGAGACTGATGAACTGCGCGTCTCCAAGATGACGACTCTGGTGCTGGGTGTGGTTGCCATTGGTCTGGGGATCCTGTTCGAGAAGCAGAACATCGCCTTCATGGTCGGTCTGGCCTTCTCCATCGCCGCCAGCTGCAACTTCCCGGTGCTGTTCCTCTCCATGTTCTGGTCACGCCTGACCACCCGTGGCGCCGTCTACGGTGGCTGGCTGGGATTGGCGAGCGCAGTGACCCTGATGATCCTGGGTCCGACCGTGTGGGTGAAAGTGTTGGGCCATGCCCAGGCCATCTTCCCCTACGAATACCCTGCCCTCTTCTCCATGGGTTTGGCCTTCATCGGGATCTGGTTCTTCTCCATCACCGACAGCTCCCAGAACGCCGCCGACGAACATGCCAAGTTCCTGCCGCAGTTCGTTCGCTCCCAGACCGGGCTGGGTGCCTCTGGCGCCACTTCCCACTAACGGGCAGCCATCACGCAAAAGCCGGCTTCATGCCGGCTTTTTTTATTGCCCATCAATCGGCTGCACGCCCCGCTTGCCCCGATCAAGATCACACTTCTCGCTAAAACTTTCGGGGGATCTGTGCCATAATGCGCGCCATTTGACAGACCAATCGGGACACATACCTTGTTAAGTAGCAACAACATCACCATGCAGTTCGGCGCCAAGCCGCTGTTTGAGAACATCAACGTCAAGTTTGGCGGCGGCAACCGCTATGGCCTTATCGGCGCCAACGGCTGTGGCAAGTCCACCTTCATGAAGATCCTCGGCGGTGATCTGGAGCCCACTGGCGGTAATGTGAGCCTGGACGTCAACGAGCGCATCGGTAAGCTACGTCAGGATCAGTTCGCCTACGAAGATATGCGCGTACTGGACGTGGTCATGATGGGTCACACCGAGCTGTGGGCGGCCATCGCCGAGCGCGATGCCATCTACGCCAACCTCGAAGCCACCGACGAAGACTATATGAAGGCCGCCGAGCTGGAAGGTCTGGTCGCCGAATATGACGGCTACACCGCTGAAGCGCGTGCAGGCGAGCTGCTGCTGGGTGTCGGCATTCCCCTTGAGCAGCACAACGGCCCGATGAGCGAAGTGGCCCCAGGCTGGAAACTGCGGGTGCTGCTGGCACAGGCGCTGTTCTCCAACCCTGACATCCTGCTGCTGGACGAACCGACCAACAACCTGGATATCAACACCATTCGCTGGCTGGAGCAGGTGCTAAACGAACGTGAAAGCACCATGATCATCATCTCTCACGACCGTCACTTCCTGAACTCCGTCTGTACCCACATGGCGGATCTGGACTACGGCGAGCTGCGCGTTTACCCGGGCAACTACGACGACTACATGCTGGCCGCCACCCAGGCGCGCGAGCGTCTGCTGGCCGACAACGCCAAGAAGAAGGCCCAGATCGCCGATCTGCAATCCTTCGTCTCCCGTTTCAGCGCCAACGCTTCCAAGTCCCGTCAGGCGACCTCTCGTCTCAAGCAGATCGACAAGATCAAGATTGAGGACGTCAAGGTCTCCAGCCGCCAGAACCCATTCATCCGCTTCGAGCAGGACAAAAAGCTCTATCGCAACATCCTGGAAGTGGAAGGTGTATCCAAGGGTTATGGCGACGGTCCCCTGTTTAAGGGCCTCAACATGATGATGGAAGTGGGCGAGAAGGTCGCCATTCTGGGTACCAACGGTATCGGTAAATCCACTCTGATCAAGACCCTGGTCGGCGCACTGGCACCGGATACCGGCACCATCAAGTGGTCCGAGAACGCCCAGATCGGTTACTACGCTCAGGATCACGCCGAAGATTTCGATACCGACCTCAACGTGTTCGACTGGATGGCCCAGTGGAAACAGGATAACGAAGACGAGCAGGCTGTGCGCTCCGTATTGGGTCGTCTGCTCTTCTCCCAGGACGACATCAAGAAGCCGGTCAAGGTGCTCTCCGGTGGTGAACAGGGTCGCATGCTGTTCGGCAAGCTGATGATGCAGCGCCCCAATATCCTGATCATGGATGAGCCGACCAACCACTTGGACATGGAATCCATCGAATCCTTGAACATGGCACTGGAGCTCTACCAAGGGACCCTGATCTTCGTCTCTCACGACCGCGAATTCGTCTCCTCTCTGGCGACCCGTATCCTAGAGCTGACCGAAGATGGCATCCGCGACTTCGGCGGCACCTACGAGGATTACCTGCGCACCCAGGGCGTGGTGTAACCCCTGCGCAGCACAAGCTAGCAATGAGAAACTGGCACTTATGTGCCGGTTTTTTTATATCTCATGTTTATGGCGACTGATATGGCTTACGGCTGCGCAGCGATCACTGGGAGCTGGGCTTGATTATTCCCCTCGCCCACAGATAAAAAAACGGCTCCATCAAGGAGCCGTTTTCACTGAATTGAACTGACGATTACTCGACGGTCGCTTCCACGCTGGTGAAGTACTCGATCTTGGCCGCTTTACGCAACTCGTCGATCAGAGATTTGTAATCCACCTGGGCTTTGCCCTGACCCAGCTGAGCTTGCAGCATGGCGGCCATACCGGATGCGGCGGCAGGGACGTTGACCTTGTCCAGCGCAACTACAACGCGGTCACCATTGGTCTCGGCAACCAGAGCCACGCTCGGCTTGCCGTCGACCGGATGAGGCAGTGTGAACGCCTGGGCAATCAGGTTCTGATCCAGCTCGCGATCGAAGCGGGCAACCCCTTTGTGGGTCTCCACTTTCAGACCGAGTGCAGTCAGATCGGCGGTGATGCTCTCACCGACTTTCAGCTTGTCCAGCAGGCCCTGGGCCTTGCCACGGGCTACTTCGCTAGCCTTGTCATGCTTGATGGCGGCAATCACCTGCTCTTTCACCTCGGCCAGCGGCTTGACCGCTTTGGGCTTGTGACCAGTGATGTGCAGCACCAGCGCCTTGCCGTCAGCCAGCTCGATCACGTCGGAGTTGGTGTTGTCATCGCGCAGCTGTTCGGAAAACGCCACGGAGAGCACCTTGGGATCGTTCAGCGGAGCCGGAGCAGTCGCCTGGGTGAAGAAATCGGAAGATTGAACCTTCATCCCCATGGCATCAGCGGTCAGATCCAGCGAGTCCGGGTTTTCGAAGCTGTTGTCAGCCATCTTCTGCTGCTCGGCGAAGAACTTCTCCTTGGCCTTGTCAGCTTGCAGACGAGTGATGGTCTCTTCTTTCACATCGGCAAACGGCTTGGTCTGGGCTGCTTCAACCCCCAGCAGCTTGATGATGTGGAAACCGAACGGGCTCTTCACCACGCCGGAGAGATCGCCAGCCTTGTTCAGGGCGAACGCGGCTTTCTCGAAGGCCGGATCCATCACCCCTTTCTCGAACCAGTCCAGCTCGCCGCCTTTTTTGGCAGAGAAGGTATCGGAAGAGTCAGCCTTGGCCAGCGCAGCGAAATCATCACCCCCCTTGGCTTTGGCCAGCACGGCTTCTGCTTTCTGCTCGGCCGCTTTCTCATCCTTGCCAAACGGGATCAGGATGTGAGCCACGTGGCGACGCTCGGCACGCTGGAACAGATCCTGGTGCTGATCGTAGTAATCCTGGGCATCCTGCTCGGTGACCTTGATATCCTTGGCGAGGTTGGCAGCGTCCAGCAGCAGATAGTCGACCTTGACCTGCTCGTCGTTCATGAAACGGGCGCCATTGGTCTTGTAGTACTGCTCCAGCTCGTTGTCGGAGACCTGAACGTCAGCCATGTAGTTGGCAGCAGCCAGACGCACCAGACGCAGATCGCGAGTCTGGTTGTAGAGCTTGTCGAGCTGCTCCGCTTCACCCTTGAGGGAGAATTCGGTGCCCAGCAGGGCGCTCATCAACTGTTGACGCACCATGTCCTGACGCAGGGAGTCACGGAACATTTCGGGAGTCATGCCAGCACGACGGATCAGTTGCAGATAGCGGTCATTGTTGAACTTGCCGTTCTCGGCAAACTCCGGCATGGCCACGATGGCTTGCTTGATCTGCTCATCGCTGACGCGCAGACCCAGCTCGCGAGCCTTGCTGTCCAGCAGCGCCTGATCGATCAGCCGATCCAGCACGCCGCGGCGGAACTGTTTCATGTAATCGGGGTTCGCGGCCAGCTGGCTGAATGCCTCTCCCATCTGGGATTCCATGCGGGCGCGCTCGTTACGGTAGGCATTTTCCAGTGCCGCAGCACTGATCTCGGTGCCATTGACGGTGGCGGGGGCGGTACGGGCCGGGCCGTTCAGGTAACTACCTACACCAGCCAAGGCAAAGGAGAGGATGATCAGGCCCAAGATAACCTTGGCTACCTTGCCCTGCGCCCCTTCGCGTAGTTTATCCAACATCATGTTTGTACTTATGCTCCCGAACTCGATGGGCGTAAACAATAAAAAGGCGCACCGATTGCGATGCGCCTTGGTCAATCAGTATGAGAGAAGACTCTCTAACTTGTCTGGTCTGCGACCAAGGACGGTAGCCGACGGATATCAGCGACCGACTTAGTTAACAGCGTCTTTCAGGGCCTTACCGGCTTTGAAGGCAGGAACTTTACCAGCAGCGATTTCGATGGTCGCGCCAGTCTGCGGGTTACGGCCTGAACGGGCAGCACGCTCGCGTACAGCGAAAGTACCAAAACCAACCAGAGCAACCTGGTCACCCTCTTTCAGCGCTTCACCAACAGCATCAATGAAGGCATCCAACGCACGGCCAGCGGCAGCTTTGGAGATATCGGCACCGTCTGCAATCTTGTCAATCAGTTGAGATTTATTCACTCTTATATTCCCCTTTTATCAAACACCGCTGCGGCGCTGATTTCCCTGGCCACAACAAGTGGAGGTTTTATAGCAAGCCTCCTGATCAGTTGCAAGTGACAATCTGGCGCAAACCCGCGCCACACAACGCATTGCGACTCATCACGAGTACCCGATCGGTGGTCAAGGCTACTTCCGTTATCGGGCGCATGCAAGCCTTAACCACCCGCCGAATGCGCCAAATTTGCGGCGCATCAACATTTACACGACAGAAACGCGCTCAAACCCCTGTGGATTGTCCTGCAACGCCAGTTCCAGCACCTCGTCAATCCAGCGAACCGGATAAATTTCAAGGTCTTGTTTGACGTTTGCCGGGATCTCCTCAAGGTCACGCTCGTTCTCTTTCGGAATAAGCACTCGCTTGATGCCGCCACGGTGGGCTGCCAGCAACTTCTCCTTGAGACCACCGATGGGCAGCACTTCGCCGCGCAAGGTGATCTCCCCTGTCATCGCCACATCAGCACGAACCGGATTACCGGTCAAGCTGGAGACCAGGGCGGTACACATGGCGATACCGGCGCTCGGACCATCTTTCGGGGTTGCCCCTTCCGGTACGTGCACATGGATATCGCGCTTCTCGTAGAAGTCGGCATTGATGCGCAGATTCTCGGCACGGGCCCGTACCACCGTCATGGCCGCCTGGATGGACTCCTGCATTACGTCGCCGAGGGAACCGGTATAAGTGAGCTTGCCCTTGCCCGGCATGTTGGTGGTCTCGATGGTGAGCAGGTCGCCCCCCACTTCGGTCCACGCCAGACCACACACCTGACCCACCTGGTTCTGGTCGGTGGCCTTGCCGTAATCAAAACGCTGCACCCCGAGGAACTCCTTGAGGTTCTCCTGATTGACCTGAACATGCTTGATGCTCTTGTCCAGCAGGATACGCTTGACCGCCTTGCGACAAATCTTGGAGATCTCGCGCTCCAGACTCCGCACACCCGCCTCACGGGTGTAGTAGCGGATCACTCCGACCAAGGCAGAATCTTCGATGGTGATCTCGGAGGCTTTCAGGCCGTTGCGCTGGATCTGCTTGGCAACCAGATGCTGCTTGGCAATGTTGAGCTTCTCATCTTCGGTGTAACCGGAGAGGCGGATCACTTCCATCCGGTCCAGCAAGGGGCCCGGGATGTTCATGGAGTTGGAGGTGGCCACGAACATGACGTCCGACAGGTCATAATCCACTTCCAGGTAGTGATCGTTGAAGCTGTTGTTCTGTTCCGGATCAAGCACTTCCAGCAAGGCGGATGCGGGATCGCCACGCATGTCCGAGCTCATCTTGTCGATCTCGTCGAGCAGGAACAGCGGGTTCTTCACGCCGACTTTCGCCATCTTCTGGATAAGCTTGCCGGGCATGGAACCAATATAGGTACGGCGGTGACCGCGGATCTCCGCTTCGTCACGCACCCCACCGAGGGCCATCCGCACATATTTGCGGCCTGTCGCCTTGGCGATGGATTGGCCCAGCGAGGTCTTGCCCACACCGGGAGGGCCAACCAGACAAAGGATCGGGCCCTTGAGCTTGTTCACCCGTGCCTGTACCGCCAGATATTCGAGGATGCGATCCTTGACCTTCTCGAGGCCATAGTGGTCGGCATCCAGTACCTCTTGCGCCTTGCCAAGGTCTTTTTTGACTTTGGAGCGCGCCTTCCACGGCACCTGTACCATCCAGTCCACATAGCTGCGAACCACGGTAGCCTCGGCGGACATGGGAGACATCATCTTCAGCTTGGCGAGCTCGGCCTGGGCCTTTTCACGGGCATCTTCCGGCATGCCAGCCTCTTCAATCTTGCGATTGAGGGCTTCAAACTCATCCGGGCTATCTTCCAGCTCACCCAGCTCTTTCTGGATGGCCTTCATCTGCTCGTTGAGGTAATACTCGCGCTGGCTCTTTTCCATCTGCTTCTTGACGCGAGTACGGATGCGCTTCTCAACCTGCAGCAGGTCAATTTCCGACTCCATCATCGCCATCAGGAATTCGATGCGCTCGGAGACAGAGACGATCTCCAGCACCTTCTGCTTGTCTTCCAGCTTGAGCGGCATGTGGGCCGCCATGGTGTCAGCCAGACGCGCAGCATCGTCGATCGCCGATATCGAGGTCAGTACCTCGGGCGGGATCTTCTTGTTGAGCTTGATATAGCCTTCAAACTGGCCGATGGCTGAGCGAACCAGTACTTCCTGATCCTTCTCCTCAATAGCTTGGGAGGGGATGTACTGAGCCTCGCAGACAAAGAAATCCTTGTCGTCGATCATCCGCTCCAGGCGGGCACGCTGCCCACCCTCTACCAGCACCTTGACGGTGCCGTCCGGCAGCTTGAGCATCTGCAGAATATTGGCCACTGTCCCGACGGTGAAGATCTCCTCCACAGTCGGCTCATCGGTTGACGCATCCTTCTGGGCCACCAGCAGAACTTTCTTGTCCTGCTCCATGGCCGCTTCCAGACAGCGAATGGATTTTTCCCGCCCCACAAAGAGTGGAATGACCATGTGGGGATAAACCACCACGTCACGAAGAGGCAGGACGGGAATCTCGATGCGTTCTGAACGCTCTAGGTTCATATATGTCCTCTCGGCTTGTTATACCGTTGGCAAAGCGCTTGGCTGAGTATATGGGGGCGCTGAGATGAGATTCAATCGCCGAAACCGTAAAAAGCATGAAAGGGGCAAAAAGCCCCTTCCATTTGATTAAAAATCAGACATTTACTCTGATGCAGCAGCCTGGGTTTCGGGATTTTCGTAGATCATCAAGGGCGCAGAGTCCCCTTTGATCACGGTCTCGTCAATCACCACCTTGCTGACCCCTTCCAGAGAAGGCAGGTCATACATGGTATCCAGCAGCACGGCTTCCACGATGGAACGCAGACCACGAGCACCGGTTTTACGCTCCATCGCCTTGCGGGCAATGGCGTTGAGTGCGTCGTCACGGAACTCCAGTTCAACCCCTTCCAGATCGAACAACGCAGCGTACTGTTTGGTCAGCGCGTTTTTCGGCTCTTTCAGGATCTGGATAAGGGCAGACTCGTCCAGCTCGGTCAGGGTCGCGACCACCGGCAGACGGCCGATGAACTCGGGGATCAGACCATACTTGATCAGATCTTCCGGCTCTACCTTGGCGAAGGTCTCGCTCAGGGTGGCCTTGGCATCCTTGGATTTCACCTCGGCGCCAAAACCGATACCGGTTCCCTTCACGGAACGCTGCTCGATCACCTTGTCCAGACCGGCAAAGGCACCGCCGCAGATGAAGAGGATCTTGGAGGTATCAACCTGCAAGAACTCCTGCTGCGGATGCTTGCGACCACCTTGCGGCGGCACGGAAGCGATGGTCCCTTCGATCAGCTTGAGCAGTGCCTGCTGTACCCCTTCCCCGGAGACATCGCGGGTAATGGAGGGGTTGTCCGACTTGCGGGAGATCTTGTCGATCTCGTCGATATAGACGATGCCACGCTGGGCCTTCTCTACGTCGTAGTCGCACTTTTGCAGCAGCTTCTGGATGATGTTCTCCACGTCCTCGCCCACATAACCGGCTTCGGTCAGGGTGGTCGCATCGGCCATGGTAAACGGCACATCCAGCAGACGAGCCAAGGTCTCGGCCAGCAGCGTTTTGCCGCTACCGGTCGGGCCAATCAGCAGGATGTTGGATTTGCCGAGCTCCACACCACTGTTTTCGCCGCTGTTGCGCAGACGCTTGTAGTGGTTGTAGACGGCAACGGCCAACACCTTCTTGGCGTACTCCTGCCCGATCACATAGTCATCGAGATGAGCGCGGATCTGATGAGGGGTCGGCAGCTCGTTACCATCGCGCTTGGGAGAGATCTCGCGGATCTCTTCGCGGATGATGTCGTTGCACAGCTCGACGCACTCATCACATATGTAGACGGAAGGGCCAGCGATCAGCTTGCGCACTTCATGCTGGCTTTTGCCGCAAAAAGAGCAGTAGAGCAGCTTATCACCCTCACCCTTGCGTTTCTCTGTCATTCAGCAACCTCGTTTTATCAATAGAGGATGGATCGGCCTGTTGAGTTTACAACAGACCGGGACACCCTGCTCAGCTACGCTGGCTCAGGACACCGTCTACCAGACCATAGGCCACGGCCTGCTCGGCGGACATGAAGTTGTCACGATCGGTGTCACGCTCGATAGTAGCCATGTCTTGACCGGTGTGGAACGCCAGGCGCTCGTTCAGGGTATTTTTGATCTTCAGGATCTCCTGGGCGTGGATCTGGATATCAGATGCCTGACCCTGGAAGCCACCCAGCGGCTGGTGGATCATCACGCGGGCGTTAGGCAGGCAGAAACGCTTGCCCTTGGCGCCACCGGCCAGCAGGAAGGCCCCCATGGAGCAGGCCTGCCCCATGCAGACAGTGCTGACATCCGGCTTGATGAACTGCATGGTGTCGTAGATGGACATACCTGCAGTCACCGAACCACCCGGCGAGTTGATGTAGATATAGATGTCCTTGTCAGGGTTCTCGGACTCGAGGAACAGCAACTGGGCAACCACCAGATTGGCCATGTGATCTTCAACCTGACCAGTCAGGAAGATCACCCGCTCTTTCAGCAGACGGGAGTAAATATCGTAGGAACGTTCACCCTTGGCAGTCTGTTCGACCACGATGGGGACCAGCGCATTGCTGGGAGAATCGGTCATATCGTTATAGTTCTTGTACATAAGGCATTGTCCCTAAAATAAAATGGCCCGAGTGGAGATCACACGAGCCATTATACTTAACAGTCTTGACCTTAAGTCAAATGTTCTTAGGCAGCGGCGCCAGACTTGTTGATCACTTCGTCAAAGGCAACTTCTTTTTCGGTCACTTGCGCTTTGGACAGGATCAGGTCGATGGCTTGATCTTCTACTGCCAGGTTACGAACGCCGTTCAGCATCTGTTCGTTCTTCTGGTAGTACTCGATCACTTCCTTCGGATCTTCGTAGGCAGTCGCCATGGACTCGATGATGCTGTTTACACGGGCATCGTCAGCCTTGATCTCGTTGGTGCGGATCACGTCACCCAGCAGCAGGCCTACGCGTACACGACGCTCGGCTTGAGCCTGGAACAGTTCAGCCGGCAGCTCGGGAGCGTTGCCGCCCTGGAAGCCACCGAAACGCTGCAGAGCCTGCTGACGCAGTGCGTCGATCTCTTGAGCAACGGCAGCTTTCGGCAGGTCGATTTGGTTGGCTTCAACCAGACCGTTCAGAACCTGCTCTTTTACGCTGTTTTTCAGGGCTTGAGCCAGTTCGCGCTCCATGTTCTTGCGCACTTCGGCTTTCAGCTCTTCAACAGAACCGCTTTCGATACCGAAACGCTTCACGAACTCTTCGGTCAGCTCAGGCAGGATCTGCTCTTCAACCTTGATCAGCTTGGAAGCGAACTTGGCCTCTTTGCCTTTCAGGTTTTCAGCGTGGTAGTCAGCCGGGAAGGTCACTTCGATGGTGAACTCGTCGCCCGCTTTCTTGCCCAGGATGGCGTCTTCGAAGCCCGGGATCATGCGGCCAGCGCCCAGCACCAGGTTGAAGCCTTCAGCTTTGCCGCCGTCGAACTCTTCACCGTCGATGGAACCGACGAAGTCCATGGTCACACGCATGCCATTGGCAGCGGCAACATCGGCATCAGCCCAGGTAGCGTGCTGCTTGCGCAGGGTGTCGATCATGTTGGCCAGATCTTCATCCTTCACGGTCGCAACCGGCTTCTCGACCTTGATGGTCTCGAGACCTGCAACTTCGAACTCCGGATACACTTCGAAAGTGGCGGTGAATTCGAAATCCTGACCTTCTTTGATCTCTTTCGGATCCATGGTTGGGGCACCGGCCGGGCTCAGTTTGTTTTCGATGATGGCTTTGATGAAGTTGCTCTGCATCATTTCATCAGCAACGCGGGCGTGAGCCATGGCGCCGAACATCTTCTTGATGATGGCAACCGGAGCCTTGCCAGGACGGAAACCGTCGATGCGACGAGTTTTGGCCAGGCCATTCAATTCTTTACGCACAGCGGCGTCTACGGTAGCGGCCGGTACAGTGATGGTAAGACGGCGTTCCAGACCCTGGGTTGTCTCTACAGAAACTTGCATTCTTCTACCTCGTTCAACTCAGCACTGTGTGCTGACCCTTTATTGCCCCTGGGCAAAGCCCGGAGTCTTCCTGTTTATAAAGACAACGATATGTCTTTGTGATGAGAAAATATGACGCGGCATTATAGCGGCGCACTTTGGTCGAGTCGAGCCACACATCCCCCACATTGAGCGGCGTGCAAGCACAATTCGTGCAAAACTGCCCTTTATATGGGGAGAGAGGAGCCCGACTTCAACTATCCGATGGAAACAATTTTGCGTTTGTTCACCTTTTTTCATCCGAACGCCGCTTTATTGCCCATCTTTCGCCGAAAAACAGCCCACCGTTGCGGGCGGCGACTCAATTTGACCAGCCCAATGGCGATTGGGCCAATCAACCATTGCGTCCATCCCCCTCCCTCGTTATGGTGGCAACCAAATTGATGATCTGGAGTCACTCACATGGCCTTTTTCCGCTTCTTGTTCAATCTGCTCTGGTTTGTACTGGGAGGTGTCTTTATGGGCCTGGCCTGGTGGCTGGCCGGTCTTGTCTGCTTTATCTCACTGGTCGGCATCCCCTGGGGACGTGCCTGCTTCGTGATCGGCACCTTTACCTTCTTCCCGTTTGGCAAGCAGGCGGTCAATCGCAAGACCATGACCGGCCAGAGCGATATCGGCACCGGCACGCTGGGACTGATTGGCAATATCCTCTGGTTCGTGCTGATCGGCGTCTGGCTGGCCATCGGCCACATCGCTTCCGCGCTGGCCTGCTTCGTGACCATTATCGGTATTCCATTCGGTATCCAGCACCTCAAGCTGGCGCTGATCAGCCTGGCTCCTATCGGCCAGATGATTGTGACCAACCAGGAGGCGGAATCGGGCCGCTATATCCGCTAACTGCGGGAAATACGCGGGCAGACGCTGCCCTGCAACGAAAAAAAGGGCAGACTAGGGTCTGCCCTTTTTTATTCTCTTTTGTTGAGGCCATCATGTTACCCAGCCACTTTTTCGCCAATCTCGCCCGCATGAAACTCATCTACCGCTGGCCCCTGATGCGCAACATCCAGCCGGAAAACATTGCCGAGCACAGCCTGCAGGTCGCCATGGTGGCCCATGCCCTCGGCATCATCAAAAACCGGCTGTTTGGCGGCAGCGTGAATGCCGACCGCGCCGCCGTGATGGCCCTCTACCACGACAGTAGCGAGGTGCTGACCGGCGATCTGCCCACCCCGGTCAAATACTTCAACCCCGAGATCGCCCGCGAGTACAAGAAGATAGAACTGGCCGCCGAGCAGCGTCTGCTTGGCATGCTGCCGCCGGAGCTGGTGGAGGACTTTCGCCCCCTGCTCGATTCGGCAGCCCAGGATGACGAGCTGGCCAGACTGGTCAAGGATGCCGACACTCTCTGCGCCTATACCAAGTGTCTGGAGGAGATCAACGCGGGCAACCGAGAGTTCGAACCGGCTCGCAAGCGCCTCGAGGCCATGCTGGCAGCGCGGATGAGCGATGAGATGCGCTACTTTATCGACACCTTCGTAGCCAGCTTCTCCCTGCCGCTCGATGAGCTCAACGCTCACTAAGCCAGTCTACATGACCTGAAAACAGAAGAGCCCGCCGGTTTAACACCGGCGGGCTCTTCGTCTTTATCAGCGGATTAGATGCAACCCATCAGTGACCCAGCTCGCGGGACGGTACCAGACCGCTCGCCCGCCAGGCGGGATAGAGGGTCGCCACCAGACTCATCAGGATGGCGGCACCCGTCACGATGAGCAGATCCTGCATATGCAACTCGGTTGGCAAAAAGTCGATGAAATAGATATCCGGATTGAGGAAGCGATGGCCGATGAGCTTTTCGACAACGCTCAGGATCTGGGTCAGCTTGCTCGAAAGCAGCCCGCCCAGCAGGGCGCCGAGCAGGGCACCGGCCATGCCGTTGACCATCCCCTGAATGACGAAGGTGAGCCGGATCTGGCCGGGGCTCGCCCCCATGGTTTTCAGGATGGCGATTTCGCTGCGCTTCTCGTTCACCGCCATCACCAGGGTGGAGACGATGTTGAAGCAGGCGACGGCCACCACCATCAGCATCACCACATACATGACGGTACGCACCATCTGGATGTCCTGATAGAGATAACCCTGGCTGTTCATCCAGCTGCGGATATAGACGTGATGGGGGAACTGCTGCGCGGCGGCGATCGTAATATTTTGTGCATTAAGCACATCGCTCACCCGCAGGCTGAAACCCTCCACATCGCTGCCCATGCCGGTGATCGCTTGTGCATCGGCCAGATGCATAAAGCCGAGCAGGCCGTCGAGCTGACCGCCGATCTCCAGCAGCCCCACCACGGTCAGGGCTTCGCGCCGAGGATTCTTGATCCCGGCCTGATCGCCCCCTTGCGGCAGCAGCAGGGCGACTGAATCCCCCACCTTGACCCCCAGCTTGTCGGCGATGGTCTTGCCAAGAATCACCCCACGTTCACCCGGTTGCAGCTCACGCAGGCCGCGGCCCGTCATGTATTTGCCCGCATCCGACAAATTGGCTTCCAGCTCCGGCAATACCGCGCGCAGTTGCACCCCCTTGAGGGCGGAGCCATGCTCCAGCAGGCCATTGAGGCGAATGACTGGGGCAGCCGCCTCAACGCCCGGCTGGGCCAGCAGGTAGTCACGCAGACGCGGCCAATCCGGCAGCGGCCGCTCGACGGCGTCCAGCTCACCTTGCGGCACGACCGAGAGCACCCTGTCTTTAAGCTCCCGCTCGAAACCGTTCATGGCAGAGAGGCCCAGGATCAGCGCCATCACCCCGAGGGCGATACCGATCAGGGAAGAGGCAGAGATAAAGGCGATAAACCCGTTGCGACGGCGGGAGCGGCTGTAACGCAGGCCCAGAAAGAGGGGCAGCGGTTTGAACATCAGGCAACCTCCGCCATCACGCCGCTCACCAGGGTCACCCGGCGATGGAGCTTGGCCGCCAGGCTCAAGTCGTGAGTCACCACCACAAACGCAGTGCCCAGTTCACGATTCAGTTCACACAGCAGTTCGTACACCGCGGTGGCACTGGCGTGATCCAGATTACCGGTGGGCTCATCCGCCAGCACCAAGCTCGGTTCGTTGACCAGCGCCCGGGCGATCGCTACACGTTGACGTTCGCCACCAGAAAGCTCGGAGGGACGGTGGTTCAAGCGATGGGAGAGCCCTACCCTACCCAACATTTTGGTCGCCTTTTCGGTGGCAACCGCCACCGACTCACCGGCGATCAGCAGCGGCATGGCCGCATTTTCCAGCGCACTGAACTCGGAGAGCAGGTGGTGGAACTGGTAGACAAAGCCCAGCTCGCGGTTGCGAAAACGGGCCTGGGTGCGGCTATCCCAATGGTGGATATCCTCCCCCTTGAACAGCACGGCGCCACTGGAGGGGTTGTCCAGCGCCCCCATCAGATGCAGCAGAGTGGTCTTGCCGGAGCCGGAGCTCCCCACCACCGCCAGCATTTCACCGGGCGCGACACAGAGATCGATCCCCTTGAGCACCTGAGTCTCCAGCTCCCCCTCTTTATAGACATGATTGAGCGCCTGACAGCGCAGCAGAGGTTCACGGGATACGGCTTCATTCATAACAGGGGCTCCACTTGCCTCGGTAACAACGCTGGCACCCGCAACAACGGGGGCACCAGTCACAACAGAAGATGCATTATTCACGGCATTACTCATAACGCAGCGCCTCGGCCGGTTTCACCCGCGCAGCGCGGGCCGCCGGGTAGAGCGTGGCACTGAAGCTCAGCAGCACGGCGCCCAGCAAAATGGTGATGACCTGAGCCGGCTCGACGATGACCGGCAGGCCACTGCCGCCCGCCGCCATATAGAGATTGAGCCCCACCGCATTGAGCAGAGGGTTGAGACCCAGGGAGAGCGCAAGGCCCGCCAGTCCGCCAAACAGGGCACCAATCACCCCGCTGGAGGCGCCAAGCACCATGAAGATTTTGACGATCCCTGATTCACTCATGCCCATGGTGCGCAGGATGGCCACTTCGCCCTCCTTGTCCGTCACCACCATCACCAGCGCGGAGAGGATGTTGAAGGTGGCGACGGCGATGATCAGCACCAGCATCAGCCCCATCATCCGTTTTTCCATGGCGACCGCCTGGAACAGCTCGCCCCGCTCGCGGCGCCAATCCTGCCATAGCAGCCCATCCGGCAACGGTGTCTTGATCACCTCGTCAGCGGCAAACGGATCATCGAGCCAGAGGCGAATGCCACCGACGGTTTCTGTCGGCAGACGCAGCAGCCGCTGGGCATCCCCCAGCGCGATCAGCGCAATCTGGTTATCCACATCGGCGCCGACCCCGAAGATACCGGAGACGGTAAAGAGGCGCTGGGCCGGTACCCGGCCAAACGGGGTGAAGCGGGTCCCTTCGGTCAGGATCAGGCGAACCTGATCGCCGATGGAGACATTGAGGCGACGAGCCACCCCCTGCCCCAGCACGATGCGGTAGTGGCCTGCCTGCAGGGTATCGAGTCGCCCCCCCAGCATCTGGCTATGGAGGATGTCATCCTTGGGCCACTTTGCAGGGTCGATCCCCTGCACGCTCACCCCGGTCAGCTGACCGGGGCTTTGCAGCATCCCTTCGCTGTCGAGCATGGGGGCCGAGGCAACCACATGGGGTAATTTGGCCAGATCCGGCAAGCCTTGCGGGTCTGTATCAATGCGGCCAGCCTGATTGGTCACCACCACATGGGGGATCACCCCGAGGATGCGCCCTTTGAGCTGCCCTTCGAAACCGTTCATTACCGAAATGACCACCATCAGGGCGGCAACCCCGATGGCGATGCCAAAGGTAGAGAACAGGGAGATAAATGAGACGAAGCGATTGCTGCGCTTCGAGCCTGCATAACGCAGGCCGATGGCCAGCGAAAGGGGCTGAAAAAGTCCGGTCTTCAAGGATATGTACGTTGCCAACAAAATAAGATACCGGATAATAAAGGGAAACCGTCCATGACAACAAGGGATAGCCTCCATGCAGGAACAGTTCTTCAGCGTCACTCATGCCACGCCGGTCAATGTGATCCCCATGCCGGCCGACTTCCACCTCCCCTCGCTGGAGGAGCTGGACGCTGAGCTGCCGGAGCCCTTTCGGATCTCTTCGGCCATTACCTCCATCGATCTGGTGACCACCCGCTTGCTGCGCAACCAGAACGAGTCGATGCACGATCTGATCGAGATCGTCAATCAGCAGTCCCGCAAGATCGACATGATCATGGGCTATGTGCTCTCCCTGCAGGACCATCCGGAGCAGCGCTTTCACACCTTGCGCTTCGGGGCTGGCCAGCTCACTTACCTGCACCCCTATCACGGTCACGGGGATGCGCCGCACCTGCACCAGATCGTGCGCCTCAAGATCTTCCTGCGGGAAGAGGCGGCCGCCATCTACTGCTATGGCCAGGTCAAACAGCTTGACGGCGGTGAACATGGCACCCATGTGCAGCTCGACTATGTGCGGATCCGCGAAGATGACCGTGAACTGCTGGTTCGTGCCAGCCTCCACGTGCAATCGAAACAGCTCAAACTGCGCGCCCAAGAGCGTCAGCGCTAACCAGAGCGAACGTCAGCGATAGATAACGTCAACGTTAAAAGAATCGAACCATGCCAATGACACTCCCCGCCTTGCCCGCCAAAGCGGGCCAAAAGATCACGCTCGGCCAGCTGGTCGGCAGTAGCCTCTCGCTGATTGCAGCCCGTCTCACCAGTGAAGCCAAGGGGCCGGTACTGCTTATCACCGCCGATACCCCGAGCGCCCTGCGCCTGGAGCAGGAGCTGCAGTATTTGCTGACAGACAAGCTGCTGGCAGACAAGCAGCTAGCCGATCAGCCCGCCCCCGTATTGCTGTTCCCCGATTGGGAGACCCTGCCCTACGACACCTTCTCCCCCCATCAGGACATCATCTCCCAGCGGCTCGAGACTCTCTACAAGCTGCCGCAGATGAGCAAGGGGGTATTGATTGTCCCCATCTCCACCCTGATGTTACGTTGCGCCCCCCAGGTCTATCTCGACAAATACAGCCTGATGGTGAAGGCCGGCCAGCGCCTCAATCTGCAACAGTTGCGCGGCCGCTTGGCAGAGGCGGGTTACGTGGCGGTGGATCAGGTGCTGGAGCACGGCGAGTTTGCCGCCCGCGGCTCCCTGCTCGATCTCTTCCCCATGGGCAGTAGCAGCCCCTATCGCATCGACTTCTTCGACGATGAAGTGGACTCCATCCGTCCGTTCGATCCCGAAACCCAGCGCTCCAGCGAACCGGTCAAGACAGTCAGCCTGCTGCCCGCCCGGGAATACCCTACCGACGAGGCGGCCATCGAACTGTTTCGCGGCCAGTTCCGCGAGCAGTTCGAGCTGTCGCGGGCCGAGGGTTCCGTCTATCAGGAGGTGAGCAAGGGACGCTGGCCCGCCGGCATCGAGTATTATCTGCCGCTCTTCTTCAACCAGACCGCCAGCCTGTTTGACTATCTGCCGGAAGAGACCCTGCTGCTCACCGTGGGGGATATCTACCCCGCCGCCCAGCGCTTCTGGAACGATATCGGCCAGCGCTATGAAGACAGACGCTGGGACAACACTCGCCCCCTGCTACCCCCGGCCCAGCTCTATCTGCCGGTGGAGCAGCTCTTTGCCTCTCTGGGCCAATATGGCGCGGTACGGCTGCAAGAGGCCGCAACTGCGGGCGATGCTGGTCAGCACGATCTGCCCATCGAGGCGCTGCCGGACCTGCAACTCGATCACAGCAATGAGCAACCCCTGCTGGCGCTCAACCAGTTCCTGCAAGGTTTTGCCGGGCGCACCCTGTTTGCGGTGGAATCCGAAGGACGGCGGGAGGTGCTCGGCGATCTGCTGGCGCGCATCGCCCTGCAACCCAAGGAGTTCCCCTCCCTCGACGCCTTTATGGCGAGCCAGGATCGCCACGGCCTGCTGGTTGCCCCTCTTGAGCGCGGCTTCCTGTGGCAGGAGGCCGGTCAGGATCCATTGGCGCTGATCACCGAGACCGAACTGCTGGGCGGCAAGGTGCGCAGCAAACGGGCGCGAGAGAAGAGCAAAAACTTAAGCTCCGATGCGGTGATCAGAAACCTGGGCGAGCTGACCCAGGGTCAGCCGGTGGTCCATCTGGATCACGGGGTCGGCCGCTATCTGGGGCTCGAAACCATCGACGCCGGTGGTCTGCCCACCGAGTTTTTGACTCTCGAATATGCCGGCGGCGACAAGCTGTTCGTGCCGGTCACCAGTTTGCACCTTATCAGCCGCTATACCGGTTCTGATAACCCGCCCAGCCACAAGCTCGGCGGCGAAGCTTGGAGCAAGGCGCGGCGCAAGGCGGCGGAGAAGGTGCGCGACGTGGCAGCCGAGTTGCTGGATGTCTACGCTCATCGCGCCGCTCGCGCCGGCTTTGCCTTCAAGCACGACAAAGAGGCCTATCGCCAGTTTGCCGCCAGCTTCCCATTCGAGGAGACCGACGATCAGCTCAACGCCATAAATGCGGTGCTGGGGGACATGTGCCAGGCCAAGAGTATGGATCGGCTGGTGTGCGGCGACGTAGGCTTTGGCAAGACCGAGGTGGCGATGCGGGCGGCGTTTGTGGCCGTGCATGGCGGCAAACAGGTCGCCGTGCTGGTGCCCACCACCCTGCTGGCGCAACAGCACTACGACAACTTCCGCGACCGCTTTGCCAACTGGCCGGTGCGGGTCGAGGTGCTGAGCCGCTTCCGCTCCGCCAAGGAGCAGAGCGCTGTGATGAAAGAATTGGCTGAAGGCAAGGTGGACATCATCATCGGCACCCACAAGCTACTCGGCTCCGAACTCACCTTCAAGGATCTGGGGCTGCTCATCGTCGATGAGGAGCACAGATTCGGGGTGCGCCAGAAGGAGAAGATCAAGGCTCTGAGGGCCGATGTGGATATCCTCACTCTCACCGCCACCCCTATTCCGCGCACCCTCAATATGGCGATGTCAGGCATGCGGGATCTCTCCATCATAGCGACTCCACCCGCCAAGCGGCTCGCCATCAAGACCTTCGTGCGTCAGCATGAACCGGCGGTGGTACGCGAGGCTGTGCTGCGGGAATTAAAGCGTGGTGGTCAGGTCTACTACCTGCACAACGATGTCGAGAGCATCGAGAAGTGCGCCACCGATCTGGCGGAGCTGGTACCCGAGGCCCGCATCGGCATCGCCCACGGCCAGATGCGCGAACGTGAGCTTGAGCGGATCATGTCCGACTTCTACCATCAGCGCTTCAACCTGCTGGTTTGTACCACCATCATCGAGACCGGCATCGATGTGCCGAGCGCCAACACCATCATCATGGATCGGGCGGATCACCTGGGTCTGGCCCAGCTGCACCAGCTGCGGGGCCGGGTTGGCCGCTCCCACCATCAGGCCTATGCCTACCTGCTCACCCCCCATCCCAAGCTGATGACCAAGGATGCGGTCAAACGGCTGGAGGCGATCGCCTCCCTCGAAGATCTCGGCGCTGGCTTTGCGCTGGCGACCCACGATCTGGAGATCCGTGGCGCAGGCGAGCTGCTCGGCGACGATCAGAGCGGTCAGATCGAATCGGTCGGCTTCACCCTCTACATGGAGATGCTGGAGCAGGCGGTCGAGGCACTGAAAAATGGCAAGGAGCCCTCGCTGGAGCAGCTGATGAGCCAGCACACCGAGGTGGAGCTGCGCCTGCCAGCACTCTTGCCGGACGACTACATCCCGGACGTCAACATGCGCCTCTCCATGTACAAGCGGATTGCGAGCGCGGCGGACGAACAGGAGCTACGCGAACTGAAAGTGGAGCTGATCGACCGTTTCGGCCTGTTGCCGGAGGCGACCAAAACTCTGCTGGAGCTGGCCGCTTTCCGCCAGCGTGCCACCGCCCTTGGCATTCGCCGGGTGGAGATGAGCGAGCGTGGCGGCTATCTCGACTTCACTCAGGAGACCAAGGTTAATCCGGCCTATCTGGTCAAACTGCTCTCCAGCCAGCCCCGGGTCTACAAGATGGACGGGCCAACCCGGCTGCGTTTCCAGGTGCCGACCCAGGACCGCGCCATGCGCCTGAAACTGGTGGATGGATTGCTGGCTGATCTGGCCAACAACAGCCTGTGAATATCTGCAACGCTGGCGGCGAGCCAGAGAGATAATGCCAACTAAAACGGGAGCCACATTGGCTCCCGTTTTGTTTATGTTGGCTGGTGACTAGCATCTCCCCTTGTGGGAGAAGGGTCGGGGATGAGGGGGGGGGCAGTGAAAACCATTCCCCTCACCCTGCCCTATCCCAGGGGGAGAGGGAATCGCGCCAGTAAATGTTGGGCTTCACTGCGCTCAGCACCAACCTACACCTCTGACGATCAGCCCTGGTTGGCTGGATCCTCATGGGCGGAGAACTCGCGCATAAAGGCTTCGGCCCGCTCCACCATCTTGGTCGAGCCAACAAAGTAAGGGGTACGCTGGTGCAGCGCGGTGGGCTGGATATCCATGATCCGGCCAAAGCCATCGGAAGCCTTGCCGCCTGCCTGCTCCACCAGAAACGCCATCGGGTTGCACTCATAGAGCAGGCGCAGCTTGCCGTTCGGGGAATTAGTGCCGGACGGATAGATGTAGATACCGCCCTTGAGCAGGTTGCGATGGAAATCAGAGACCAGGGAGCCGATATAGCGGGAGGTGTAGGGTCTGTGGGTCGCTTCGTCGCGCTCCTGGCAATATTTGAGGTACTTCTTCACCCCGTCCGGAAACTTGATGTAGTTGCCCTCGTTGATGGAGTAGATCTTGCCCTCTTCCGGAATGCGGATGTTCTCGTGGGAGAGGCAGAAGCAGCCGATGGAGGGATCGTAGGTAAAGCCGTTGACGCCAAAACCGGTGGTGTAGACCAGCATGGTGGAGGAGCCGTAGACCACATAACCGGCGGCGACCTGACGGTTGCCCGGTTGCAGGAAGTCCTCCAGGGTCACCGGCGAACCCTGCGGGCTCAAACGGCGGTAGATGGAGAAGATGGTCCCGACCGAGACGTTGACGTCGATATTGGAGGAGCCATCGAGCGGGTCGATCAGTACCACATACTTGGAGTTTTTGGAGAGCGGCGAGTCAAAGGCCACGAAGTCCTCTTCCTCTTCCGAGGCCATGCCGCACACCTCGCCGCGCGCTTCCAGCGCCGCCTTGAAGCGTTCGTTGGCGTAGACATCCAGCTTCTGCTGCACCTCGCCCTGTACGTTTTCAGCGCCCATGGAACCGATGATATCCGCCAGTCCCGCCTTGTTGATCTCCCGGTTCACCACCTTGGCAGCAAGGCGGATCGAGCTGAGCAACGAGGTCAGCTCGCCGGTCGCGGTAGGATAATCCGCCTGCTTTTTGACGATGAACTCACCCATGGTGATCATGTTTCGCATTTTTGTTCCTTTAGATCGCATCCGTTGGCATTGAAAACGTTTGCAGGCATCGGCAAAAAAAATGCCGATCACCGGCGGCCTTGATTTGTAACCTAATGTAACGTCTGTTTTTTGTTTTTGCAGCGAATTAAGCGGCCTATTAAATAGGCTATTTCGCCTCACGTTATGGTAAAAGAGGCTTTTCATTCGGTTTCAATCGATAACTTCCGGACCCTTAATTCGTGGCAATAACCTGCGACAAGCCATGAGCTGACTGGCCTTGAGCCATTAAAAATGGAGTCTGGTGGGCCTGCCGTTCCCTCAGCCATTGCCTCTTGAGATCCGATCGCCAATCCAGCACACTGATTTCGCTTTGGAAGCAAATAAAACTCAAGGATTATCAATGAACAAGACTCTCATTGCCGGCATGGTAGCCGGACTGTTTGCACTTCCCGCCTGGGCTGCCCAGGTGCCTGCCGGTACCAAGCTGCTGCCGGATGCCCAACAAATCTACGTGACCAATATCGGCACCGAACCCACCACCATCGACCCCCAGCTGGTGGAAGAGACCGCCGGTAGTGCCATCGTCAACGATCTGTTTGAAGGGCTCTATGAGCTGGATAATACCGGCAAGATCAAACCAGCAGGCGCCGTCAGCTACGAGGTCGACAAGACAGGTACCGTCTACACCTTCAAGCTGAGACCCGAGGCCAAGTGGTCAAACGGTGAACCTGTCACCGCCGCCGATTATGTGTACGGCTGGCAACGGGCGGCCGATCCCAAGACGGCCTCCAACTACGCCTGGTTTATCGAGTTGACCGGAGTGGTCAATGCAAGCGAGGTGACCCAGGGCAAGAAGAGCCCGTCAGAGCTCGGGATCAAGGCGCTCGATGACCACACCCTGCAGGTCACCCTGAAAAATCCGGTTCCCTTCTTCCTGAAGACGCTGGCCCACTACACCACGTTCCCGGCCCCCAAGGCCACCATTGAAAAATTCGGCAAGGATTGGGTCAAACCGGGCAATATCGTCTCCAACGGTGCCTTTGTACTCAAGGAGTGGACCCCAAACGAGCGGCTGAGTGCCGAGCGCAATACCCACTACTGGAACAACCAGCACACCGTCCTGAACAAGGTGATCTATCTGGAGATCGTCTCCGAAACCGCCGCCTACAACCGCTATCGCACCGGTGAACTGCACTACACCACTTATCCGCTGGAGCAGTACAAGCAGCTCAAGAGCAAGAGCCCGGAAGAACTGGTCAGCGTCCCCACGCTAGCCAGCTATTACTATGTCTTCAATACCCAGCGCAAACCGTTCGATGACCCGAAAGTACGCAAGGCGCTCTCGCTCGCCATCGACCGGGAGACCATCACCGACAAGATCCTGGGACAGGGACAAATTGCCGCATATAGCTTCACGCCCCCCATTGTGGACGGTTTTGAATTGAAAAAACCGGCCAGCCAGCTGCAGAGCAAAGAGGAGCGGATCAAGCAAGCCAAAGCCCTGTTGGCCGAAGCGGGATATGGCCCGGACAAGCCACTCACAGTGGACATTCTCTACAACACCAACGAGAGCCACAAAAAGATTGCGCTGGCCGTCTCCTCCATGTGGAAACACAACCTAGGGGTCACTGCCACCCTCAACAACATGGAGTGGAAGACCATGGTCTCGGCACTCAACGAGGGGGATTTCGGGGTTAGCCGCTATGGCTGGAACGGGGATTATAACGATGCCTCCACCTTCCTCGACATCATGACCTCCAGCAGCAGCGCCAACAGCGGCAAGTGGTTCAACAAGGAGTACGACGCCCTGCTGGCCAAGGCCCACGACTCGCTGGATCCCGCTGAACGCAATGCCCTGTATCAGCAGGCAGAGGCTCTCATTGATGCGGATGCCCCCATCGCCCCCATCTATTTCTCGGTCAAATCAAGGTTGCTCAAACCTTTCGTGAAAGGCTATCCCCACCTTAACCCGCAGGATGTGGTCTACAGCAAGGAGCTCTATCTGGTTGCCCAGTAACCGGCTCGGCAAGATGTGACCATAAAAAAGCGCCTGCATTGCTGCAGGCGCTTTTCATTGGCGGCCAAGCGGGCCATTGGGCCCATCTACGCTTTCACGCAAGATTACTCTTCGGGACAAGGAGCCAACACCTCCCGGCGACGACCCATCACCACCGGACGCACCAGCAACTGAGCCAGCAAAACCCCCAGCAGAGTCAGACCGCCCCCGATCAGGTGATAGCTGGTCAGCCGCTCTCCCAGCAGGGTGATGGCAAGGCCAGCCGTCATCACTGGCAGCAGATTCATAAAGATGGCGGTACGATTGGCACCAAGCAGGGTGATCCCCTGCATCCAGAGCCAGGGACAGAGGGCCGACGCGGGGATCCCCGCATAGAAGATCAGCCAGATCGCACGCCCCTCTGGCAGCTGACCATCCACCAGCAGAAAGAAGGGGGTCAGGATCAGCACACTGCAGAGCACCTGACCGTAGAGCAGCGACCAGTTGTCGAGCCCCAAATCCCACTTCTTGAGCAGCACGCTATAAAGGGCATAAGTGCCCGCCGAGAGCAGCATGTAGACAGAGCCGATATGAATACCCTGGGTAAACAGTCGGGTCGGATCCCCCTGCCCCAGCAAGATAGACAAGCCAAAGATGGAGAGCAGCGCCCCCAGCACGGCGCCCCAGGTGGGCCGCTCACGCAGCAGCCAGATGCTGAGTAACACGGTCAACAGTGGCGTCAGCCCCATCATCAATCCCATCTCGGTGGCCCCCATGGTCTGTGCGGCGTAGTACCCAAAGGTCTGATTAAGCACCATGCCCAGCGAGGCCAGCATGGCGATCTGCCAAAGGCCGGCACGAATGCGGGCACGCGCACGCCATACTCGACGGGCCAGAAACGGGCTTAATACCAGCGCAGCCACCACCCAGCGCGACCAGGCCAAGGCTGCCGGGGACAACACACCAACCGCCAGTTTGCTGACGATGCCATTGCCAGCCCAGATGGCAATGCAGGAGAAAGGAAACAGAAAGGCAAAGGGCATGAGAGGATCCAGACCGAAGAGACAACAGCGGGCCAGTATAGGGGGCGATGGAAGATAAACAAAGGTGTGGGCCTGAACAGCCACATAGTGAACGCCAGTCGCCAGAAACAAATATGCCCGCAAAAGTGCGGGCATATCAGTGCAGAAACAGGTTCAGAAGCGCATCACGCGGCATCCATGTGCAGTCTGGAGATCAGCTCGTTGACCTCGGTGACTGTCTGGCGATGGGGAATATCCGCCGGATTCGGCATCAGCAACAAACCGGATTGGAAATCAAACCGCCCCCGACCATGAATGTAAATCCGACCTTTAAAGAAGGTTTTGACATGCTTTGCCACCATCAGTGGCAGGTACTTCTTGAACACTCTCATCGTTTGCAACCTCTTGCAGTTGTATCCGTATGACAGCAGCTTCTGCGAATTAATTCCGTAAAATATTTATAAAAATCCGGAAAACTCGCCCATCTCTTCCCAAAAAATTCAATCTATAACTTTTTATTAACTTTTAGCCTATTGTATGCGGCCCTTCGAGCCAGAGCAAGGCTCCTTTGCCATCGTGCCACTCGATACAGGCGATCCCCGAGGTGGCAAACATGGGTGCTCCTGCGGCCGGACAGAGGCTTTGCACCAGATAACCCACCAGCGGCAGATGGCTGACCATCAGGATCTGGTCATGTTGTTCAGCCAAAGTGGTAAGGTAGCTGGCCACGAAAGCGGGATCACCGTAAGGGGTAATGTCGCCACTCTCTTCAACGGCTGCTGCGTCAGGCAATTCACTGCATATGGCTTGCCAGGTCTGGCGTGCCCGCAGATAGTTGCTGTGGATCACCCGATCCAGCGGGCCAATCAGCTGAGGCGCCAGCCAGCGGGCCATCTGGATAGACTCTTCAATACCCTGCTCGGTCAATGGACGCTGTTCATCTGTTTTCGCATTCATGCCAGCCTGGCCATGACGCATGATATAGATCTTCATTACAACCTCGCCCAACGGGCCTGTTTTGATAGCCGGGGGATCTTACCCCGCCACGGGTGTGGAAACAATTGCGCTACCTCTCAGAAAAGGGTTTGCCTGACGGGATAGCGGGGTCGATAATCATGTTTAAATTCAAATAAATCCAACGTGAGTCACACACCAATGAGCCCATATGCCAGTCCCAATGACCATCGGCAATACCATTTTCTGGAGCTGGCCAACCGGCTCAGGGTCTTGTTGATTTGTGATCCCGACACCGACAAATCCGCCGCTTCTCTGGCGGTCAATACCGGCCATTTTGACGATCCCGCCGACCGGCAGGGAATGGCACATTTTCTGGAGCACATGCTGTTTCTCGGCACCTGCACCTACCCCAAGCCTGGTGAGTACCAGCAATTTATGAGCCGTCATGGCGGCAGCAACAACGCCTGGACTGGCACCGAATTCACCAACTTCTTCTTCGAGATCGACAACGGCTTCTTCGAAGCGGGGCTGGATCGCTTCTCCCAGTTCTTTATCTGCCCCACCTTTGATCCGGAGTGGGTGGACAAGGAGCGCAACGCGGTCGACTCCGAGTATCGCCTCAAACTGCAGGACGACATGCGCCGCAGCTATCAGGTGCATAAAGAGACGGTCAACCCGGCGCACCCCTTCTCCAAGTTCTCGGTGGGCAACCTCGATACCCTGGCCGATCTGCCGGGACGGGATCTGCGCTCCGATCTTATTCGTTTTTACGAAAGCCACTACAGCGCGGATCGCATGGCGTTGGTGATGATCTCGCCGGAATCCATCGATACCCAGTTGCAGTGGTGCTGTCGCTACTTTGCTCCCATTTTGAATCGCAATTTGGGAACCCCGACGCTCACCATGCCGCTTTACCGGCTCGATGATCTCGGCGTGCGCATCCACATCAATCCGGTCAAGGAGACCCGCAAGCTGTCGCTCAGCTTCCCCTTGCCCAATGTGGACGAGTTCTACGACAAAAAGCCCCTCACCTTCCTGAGCCATCTGATCGGTTATGAGGGGGATGGCAGCCTGCTCTCCCTGCTTAAAGCGAAAGGCTGGGTCAACCAGCTCTCGGCGGGCGGTGGCATCAGCGGCGCCAACTTCAAGGATTTTGGCGTCAACTTCGGCCTCACCCCGCTCGGCCTTGAACATGTGGACGACATCCTCGCCGCCCTGTTTGGCTATCTGAAACTGATTGGCCGCGAAGGGCTGCAGAGCTGGCGCTATGACGAAAAACGGACCGTGCTCGAATCGGCATTCCGTTTTCAGGAGCGCGGCCGCCCCCTCGATACGGTGTCGGGGTTGGTGCTCAACCTCTTTAGCTACCAGCCTGAGGATCTGCTCTACGGCGACTACATGATGCGCGAATATGACGAGGGGCTGATCCGCCGCTTCCTCGCCAAGCTCACCCCGCACAACCTGCGTATCACCATCACTGCGCCGGAAGTGGCGACCGATCGGCTGGCCCGCTGGTATCAGACCCCCTACAGCGTGACGACCATTACCGAGGCCGAGAAAATTCGCTGGCAGCAGAGCGAGCCGGATCCGGCGCTGGCGCTACCCAAGCCCAACCCCTTTATCAGCAGTAGGCTCGATCCGCGTACGCCCGAGCTTGCCGCCGACATGCCCGCCTGTCTTATCGATCGCCCCGGTTTTCGCCTCTGGCACCTCCATGAGCACCTGTTCAGCGTGCCCAAGGGCAATCTCTACATCTCCATCGACAGCGAACATGCGGTAAAAAATCCGCGCAATATCGCCATGGCGCGCCTCGCCGTGGAGCTGTTGGCCGACCACCTCAACGCCCTCACCTATCCTGCGGAGCTGGCGGGGCTGGGTTACCAGATCTATGCCCATCAGGGGGGCTTTACCATCAACCTGAGCGGCTTTGCCGACAAGCAGCCGCTGTTGCTCGACATGATCCTCGGCAACCGCACCCTGGGGTATCCGGATCCGGGTCGCTTCGCCGAGATCAAGGAGCAGCTCATTCGCAACTGGGACAACCAGTCCAAGGCGCGCCCCATCTCCCAGCTCTTTAACCAGCTCACCAGCCTGTTGCAACCCAACAACCCGCCGTTCGAGCAGTTGCTGCGTCACCTGCGCACCGTCGAGCTGGAAGAGATGCCCGGCTTCGTGGCCCAGCTGTTTGGCGAGGTGCATGTCGAAGCGCTGGTGCATGGCGACTGGACTGCCGCCGAAGCACTGGAGCTGGCCGCCCTGATGGAGCGCCACCTGAGCGATATCAATGGCACCAGCAGCAAGCCGAGCGGCGAGACCCGTCGTCCGCTCATCTCCATTCAGGACAGGGGCACCCTTATTCGCGAGCAGGGTTGCGATCACGAAGACTCGGCGCTCCTGGTCTACTACCAATCCCGCACCACCCGAGCGCGGGATCTCGCCTGCTTCACTCTGGCGAACCACATCATGTCCTCTACTTTCTTCCACGAGCTGCGCACCCGCCAACAACTGGGGTATGTGGTGGGTGCCGGCAACCTGCCCCTCAATCGCCACCCGGGGCTGATCTTCTATATCCAGTCGCCGGTGGCGGGGCCGCAGATCCTGCTCGATGCGGTGGAGGAGTTTATCGACCTCTTCCCGCTCGCCATGCTCGAATTTACCGAACAGCAGTGGCAGGAGAGCAAGGCGGGGCTGCAAGCCCAGCTGAGCGAGCGGGATGCCAACCTGCGCAGTCGCGGCCAGCGGCTGTGGGTCAGCATCGGCAACAAGGATCTGGGGTTCGATCAGCGGGAGCGGGTCTGCGACGAGGTGGGCAAGTTGAGCCGCGCCGATCTGGTGCGCTTTATCACCCAACTGCGTTCGCGCACCTCCGATCGGCTGATCCTCTGCAGCTATGGTCAGGGGCACGAACATGACGAGCGGATCACCGGCCAGTTTATCGACGATCCACGGGCATTTCGGCTCAATGCCGCCACCTTCGAAGCCTGATCAGGCCTCGACATCCCCCGTTTTTCCTTCCCACGGCAAATCGCAGGCAATAAAAAGCCGACCCATCAGGGTCGGCTGGAAAAACCATAACAATTGCGACCAAAGCCGCCAAAAGTGAACATGAGCGTGAAAATCAGACACTGAGTTGCTGATCAGCAAGCGGGAAAGACCCGACACTCGCTTTGCAATGCCAACAGTGATTGAGAAACAGCCTCATATTAGGCACTCCCCCCGCCAATCACGTTGATCTACGTCAAAGGAGGTAGCGAAGAGCGCGTAGCCCGATGATTTGTCGGCGCAGATCACTCTTTGGCCGCCCGTTAGCTGCCCGTTAACCCCGGCGAACCAGCCGGTAGGCCACCTCATCGAAGTAGGAGAGCTGGCCCGACAACACCCGCGGGTGATCCACCTCGGCAGCGCGCCCCAGCACCTCGATACGAAAATCGCGCTCAAACAGGGCCCGCACCTCCATCTCACCCACCGAGAAGGGGGGCTGACTCTGCTGCTCCGGCTGATATTCGAGGGTTACCAGCAGGATCTGGCCACCGGTCTCGACCAGCGAACTGATCAGGGCAGCATACTGGCGGCGCATCGCGGTCGGCAGGGCGATCAGCGCCGCGCGGTCATAGACCAGCCGGTAACGGCGACCCAGACTGGGGGCAGCGAAAAAATCTCCCTGAAAAATGCGCAGGCTGTCCACCTGATGGCACTGATAAGGGCCCACTTCGCTCACGGTCGCGGCGAGCTGGTTTTCACTGAAGAACTGGCTGACGGCAAGGCTCGATAGCTCGAAACCGTCGACCGGATGGCCCTGAGCGCTCAGCCAGAGCATATCGCGAGACTTGCCACACAGGGGAACCAGCACCGGCTCGTCCGCTTGCTGAGCTGACCACCAGGATTGCAGCCAGTGGTTGAAGTCCGCCTGATGAAAGCCAATTCGGTTCTCTTCCCAACGCTGATGCCAAAACGCAGCTTCCATCGTTATTACCCTTCTGTACTAAAGATGCCTCAATATCACAACTTAACCGGCACCGCGCAACCCTCTGCCCTCCCCTTTTTGCCGCGCAGCCTCTGCGTGTTATCGGGCGAATGGCGGGACGTCACCTTTCCGTGCGCCTCACAGTCGCAATGAGCGCTATTGAGTGCGTTTATGACGGGCAGAAGCATAACAACCCATACAAAAACGTCATGGGTGTATGGCGATGAAGGAATAAAAGGAATGACGTTGGCAGGCCAACTCGTGCCTGCCAACGCCAGAAAGATCACGACAGCGTGGCGCGAGCAGCCGCCAGCTGACGCTCGATATAAGCAAAATCGGGGCGCTCGGCGGGGAGTTCCGAGAGGCAGGCCGCTTTGAGCTGATGCAACCCATCAAGCGATGAGTCTTGCGTATCGCAATGGGCTAACAGCTCTTCAAGCAGACAACCAAAGGCGCGCACTTCCAACCGCTCAAGGCCCACGGCCCACTCGCGGTTGCTGCGGTCATATAAGGAGGCCGCACCAAAATCCCCCAGCAGGGCGCGAGCCGGGGCGTCAGGCCCGCGGGCAAACAGGATATTGTGACCGTAGAGATCCCCGTGCATGATGCCCGCGCGGTGCAGATGGCCCGCCACCGAGGCGATGCCGTGGGCCATCGCCAGCGCATCCGGCACACTCAGGTGCAGCCCCTCGGGATAGACATCCCGGGTGCAGGAGTCCAGGCTCGGCGGCCCGGCCAGATTGGCAAAGGCCGGATCGATCAGCTCCATTACCAGCGCCGGAATGCCGGAGGGGTGATCCGCCACCTTGCCTATCACCTTGATAAGGTTGGGATGAGTGCCCGCCGCCAGCGACGCCGCCATCTCGCAGCGGGGCAGCCCGTCGCTGGTCACCGCCCCCTTGAACAGCTTGACCGCCACCTGACAGCCATCACCTCTGTCGCTCGCCTGAGTCACTTCATCAGCAGGATTGCCCACAAGGGTGGCGCGATGGATAACGCCGGATGCTCCCTGCCCCAGCAACTCGCCCAGCGCCAGCGTCTCCCAGGAAAGGGGTTCTACATGGGCATCATCGATGGCCCGCGCCTCCTCCCCTTCACTAAAGGGGTTGCCGGAGTAGGCGAGCCATGAAAGGCGCGGCAGTGAGAGCAGCCACTCGGGGAAACGTTCGATGCGGTTGGCGGCGATGCGCAGGAGCTCCAGATTGCGGCAGTTGGCAAGGCTGGCGGGCAACTCGCGCAGGCGGTTGCCCGCCAGCATCAGCTTTTGCAGGGCGTCGCACTGGCCCAGCTCATCGGGCAGCTGCTCAATTGCGTTATCGGTCAGGATCAGCCAGCGCAAACCGGCGGGCAGCGCCTTGGCCGAGACGGTAGCAATCCGGTTGGCCTTAAAACCCACCATGGTGAGCGCCGGACAGCGCCCCAGCACCTCGGGCAGCTCGGTAAAGCGGTTCTCGGAGCAGAAGATGATGCGCAGTTTGCCAAACTCGGCCAGCTCGTCGGGGAGCGTGCTTAGCTGGTTGCCGGTCAAATCCAGCACCTCCAGCGTCTCTTTCAGGCTCAAAATCTCGGTGGGGAACTCCGTCAGGTTTTCACAAAGCTTCAGATGGCGGGCACCGCACAGTTCACCCGCACGCAGCTGTTCCAGAGTATGCATAACCGTTTCTCAATCCTGATAATCTGCCTGATGACGTAGCCAGCCATCAGAGCGCGCCGAACCGGGGTCCGGCGGTTTTAAAGGGGGGCATTATAAAGAATCAGGGGGGCAGATCACCCCTTGTAGCTTGAAAGTATGCGGCTTATACGATCGCCAAGACAGCGGCATCTATTGCACGTTGGCAGCGCTTTGCTCGCGGCCAGCTTGCAATGCCGCTGTAGCATGACCTGAATGCACAGCGTAATGAATCCTTATTTCCGTCCGCTCCCCAGCGATTGAATAAATGCCAGCGTACGACGATTAAACTGCTCCGGCTGCTCCACATTGCAGACATGACCGCACTGCTCGATTACCGCCAGCGAGGAGCTGGCATCGCGGGCCACCTGTTCGCGCACTGGCGCCAGAAACATATGATCCTCCTCCCCCATCACATAAAGAGTGGGAATGGGCAGGGAGCGTTCGCGGAAATAGCGCATCAGCGGGTTAACCTCGGTGGCGAGGCGGAACCAGCGTTTGAACTCTTTCTGGCAGAGCTTGCGGGCTTCGCGCACAAAGAGGTTGCGCGACTCCTGATGGTGCTGGCGCGGCATGATGATGAAGGCAAACAGCCGGTAGAGCCACATATAGGGCAGAAAGTGCTGGCCGAGTCGGCCCAGTTGCACCAGCACCCGCGAGCGGATATCGAGCCGCAAAATGGCGCCCCCCAGTACCATGCTCTTGACCCGCTCCGGGCAGAGCTCGGCCAGATGGCGAATAAGGATGGTGCCAAGGGAGATGCCGACAAAGTGGGCGCGGCGGATATCGAGATGATCGAGCAGCCGAACGATATCTTCGGTCACTTCCCGAAAGCTGTAGTGGCCCTTGACCACCTGTTGCAGCTGGTGGGACTGGCCGTGGCCGCGCAAGTCCAGCAGCAGTACGTTGAAGTGCTCGCGATAGGCGCGCAGCTGCTTGAACCAGATGGAGGAGCTGCCACCGGCGCCGTGGACAAACACCACCCAATCCCGCTCGGGACCCAGTTCGAAAGTCTTGTGATACAACATCCAATAGGCTCCCTTGGTGATGGGGGGTATACTCGGCTGCGCGCATATTAACAGAACAGGCCCGCCGATAGATATGCGCCTGACATGACCCGGATCACCCCTTGCGCGAGAACTTTCCATGGATTTGACCCGTTTGCGCCACTTTCTGCTCTCCCTGCCGGGCGCCACCGAAGATACCCCGTTTGGTCCGGAGATCCTGGTCTACCGCATCGCGGGCAAGATGTTCGCGCTGGTGGATTGGCAGGCCGAGCCGCTCACCATCAATCTCAAATGCGAGCCCGAGCTGGCGTTGCTGCTACGCGAGATCCACCCCGAGGTCAAACCGGGCTGGCATATGAACAAGCAACACTGGAACACAGTGACCCTGAACAGCACCTTGCCAGATGATCTGTGGCAGGGCTGGGTGCACCACTCCTATGAGCGGGTTGTCGCGGGTCTGCCCAAAGCCAAACGGCCACAGGCGCCGCGCCCCCTCTCCCCTACTGACGGCCCAACCTTATGACCCCAGCACTTAGTCCAGCACTTTGTATTGTCCCCCTTGGCGAGGCACATATCCCCGCCCTCGTGACCCTGTTTGAGCAGGCGGTGCGACGCTGCGGCCCCGAACACTACAGCGCCGAGCAGGTGGAGCAGTGGGCCCTCGGTTCACAACATCCGGGCTTTGTCAGCCAGCTGCGCGAGCACCACGGCTGGGTGGCGGAGCAGGCAAATGTGCCCCTCGGTTTTGTCACCCTGAGCCCCGATGGCCATCTCAGTCTGCTCTATGTCAGCGCCGACCATCAGCGCCAGGGACTGGGCAATCTGCTGCTCACCACGGCGCTCGCGGGGGCCAGAGGGCTCGGTATGACCCTCATCACCACCGAGGCCAGCGCCTTCAGTTATGAGCTATTTTTACGACATGGCTTTACGTTGACCGGGCTGGAGTCCGTGGAGCGGGGCGGAGTCAGTTTTACTCGCCATCGCATGCACTGCTGCTTGCCAAGCTAGGGCAAGCCACTAAAATACGCTTAATTTTCGTATTGTTACTGTATTGAGGCAGCAACCATGGTGGTAGAAAGTGAAGGCTATATCTCGCTGATCGAGTATCTGGTGGAGAGTTTGGGATTGTTTGAATCCCAACAGCAGAACGATGGTGAAGAGACCATCGAAGATCTGGTCAGTGGCCGTGTTGCCAGCAACCTGATGGCCATTTGCGAGCAAAACCCCCAGCTAGATCCCAAGGTGCGTTTTGCCATCATGCAGGAGGCCGACGCCGTGGTCGCCGACCTGGAAGAGGTGCTCTCCGCCGTCTGGCTGCGCGCCCCGACCCCGGAACAGAAAACCTTCCTCATCGAGTTTATCGATCTCATCAAGAACCTGTTCGACAGCGCCATCGGCTGATCTGCCGTCCGGCTCTCCCGCCCAACGCAAGATTTCAAAGCAGCAGATAAGGAAAAGGGCCGCCTTGGTGGGCAGCCCTGCTTGCTATCATTTTCAACCCGCCAGTGCGTTCATTCATCAGGCGGTTATCAAGGCAAGAAATGTGTCTGGACTTTGCATCCGATCCCTGGACGCTACCTAGTTAGTCCCGACTGGTCGCAATAAGTTCCCTCCTCCGACCATTTATTTTCACTTTTATTAAGAAATCGACTACAAACCTGTTCAGCGGTTCAGGCTGGGCGGCAAACAGACTCCAATGCCACCCAGTCCGCAGTAGCCATCCGGATTTTTCTCCAGATATTGCTGATGGTAATCCTCGGCGTAGTAGAAGGGCGCCAGCGGCAAAATGCGGGTAGTAATGACACGGCTGTCGCCGCTTGCCGCCATCGCCTGCTGGTAGGCCACCATGCTCTGCTGGGCAATGATCTGCTGGCTCTCGTCGCCATAGAAGATCACCGAGCGATACTGGGTGCCAATGTCCCCCCCCTGACGCATCCCCTGCGCCGGATCGTGCTGCTCCCAGAATAGTCTGAGCAGATCGCCATAGCTGATCACCGCCGGATCAAACACCACCTGCACCGTCTCGGCATGGCCGGTCAGCCCGCTGCACACCTCTTTGTAGGTGGGATTCTGGGTCACGCCGCCCTGATAACCTGCCGCGGTGGAGTAGACGCCCGGCTGCTGCCAGAACAGGCGCTCGACGCCCCAGAAGCAACCCATGCCAAACCAGGCGATCTCCATGTTCTCGGGCCAGGGCCCCTTGGTCGGGTTGCCATTCACCGCATGCTGCTGACCAATCACCATCGCTTCGCGTCGTCCCGGCAGGGCATCTGCCGGTGAAATAATCTGTTCCATGAATTCTGTCCTTGTATAAAACCCTGTGAAATCACACAGCTGACGAAAAGGAGCATCGAAGATAGCAGTTTATCGCGCCGGATCAACCGGCGGGCCCCTCCCCGCTCGCCCCGGCGGCCATCTGCACCGTCCGTCACCCTTTCCCGATCCGCACTGCCAAGCCGCCCCTCGTAGACCAGAAACAGCCAAAACCAATATTTAGTCTTGATTTGTGAATTAATTTTCATATATTGAGCAAATTGCTGTTTTTTTATGGAAGAAATATCAAGTGCGTGAACGCGAACCCAGTCTGGTCAATGCCTTCCGGCAATCCACCCCCTATGTCAATGTGCATCGGGGTGCCACCTTTGTGCTGATGATGGGGGGAGAAGCCATCTGCCACCCCAACTTCGCCAATATCGTCAGCGATATCGCCCTGCTGCAGACACTGGGCATACGCCTGGTACTGGTGTTTGGTTCACGTCCGCAAAACGATGAAGCGCTGGCCCGCGCCGGTATCGAGGCCCAGTATCACAAGCGGATCCGGGTCACCGATGACGAGAGTTTCACCATCATCAAACAGGTGTGTGGCGGCCTGCAATACGACATCACAGCCCAGCTCTCCATGGGGCTCGCCAACACCCCCATGCAGGGGGCGCGGATCAGCGTGGTGAGCGGCAACTTCGTCACCGCCCAGCCGCTGGGGGTGGATGATGGCATCGACTTTTGCCATAGCGGCCGGGTGCGCCGCATCGACGTGGAGGGGATCACCCGCCAGCTCGATCAGAAGAGTCTGGTGCTCATCTCCCCCATCGGCTGCTCGGTCACCGGCGAGAGCTTTAACCTGAGCTCCGAAGAGGTGGCCCGCCGGGTGGCGGTCGACCTCAAGGCGGACAAGCTCATCTGCTTTAGCAGCACCCAGGGGGTAATGGACAGGCGCGGCGAAGCCATCTCAGAGCTCTTCCCCGAGCAGGCCGAAGAGCTGCTGATTGAGCTGGAGCAGGCGGGAGAAGAGATGTCCGGCACCGCCCGCTATCTGCGCGCAGCGATCGCCTCCTGCCGTGGCGGCGTGCCCCGCTCCCATCTGGTGAGCTATCAGGATGATGGCGCCATGCTGCAGGAGCTGTTCAGCCGCGACGGCCTCGGCACCCAGATAGTGCGGGAAAGTGCCGAGCAGGCCCGCGCCGCCACCATCGAAGATATCGGTGGCATTCTGGATCTTATTCGCCCGCTGGAGGAGGAAGGGATTCTGGTACGCCGCTCGCGCGAGCAGCTGGAGATGGAGATCGACAAGTTCACCATCATAGAACGCGATGGCCTGATCATCGGCTGCGCGGCCCTCTACTGCTTTATGGAAGAGGCGATGGCGGAGATGGCCTGCGTCGCCATCCACCCCGACTATCGCAACTCCAACCGGGGGGATCAGCTGGTGGCCAAGGTGGCCGAGCGGGCCAAGCGGCTCGGCATTCGCCGCCTGTTCGTGCTCACCACCCGCTCCATCCACTGGTTCCGGGAGCGGGGCTTTGATCCGCTGGAAGTGGAAGATCTGCCGGTGGCGCGTCAGCGTCTCTACAATTGGCAGCGTCGTTCCAAGGTTTTGTCAAAGACCATTGCCTAAGTTATTGATTCTGCTTTGAGTTAGCCGACAATTTGAACTTTTTCACAAACTCGATTGACAGTGCAATCCAACGCAGGGTATTTCTAAATGCACTCCACCACCCTGGTGGAGCCAGAAGAGGAGCGCTGCCCAGGCAGCCCAAGGGAGGACGCCAGAGTCCGGTGAACTTGGGTCAGGGGGAGCAGCGCCGAGACGAGTGAGGAGACTGGTAACCTCAACGTCGGCTGCGGGGGCTGAATCCCCCGGGTTGTCATCGGTAGTGATCATCCCCCACCGCGCCCTGTCAGGGGCGGTACGGGATGGGCTCTGCAGGTGGAGTGCTTCTGGCCGGGATAGCTTCGTTCATTCCTGCCATTTTCAGCCTCCTCCTCTCTTTTTTGCCCGATGGAACCGGAATCTTAAAATAAGACAGGAGTAAGCAATGAGCCCGATCAATGTCGCCAAGTTTGGCGGAACCAGTGTCGCCAACTTCCCGGCCATGAACCACTGCGCCGATATCGTGCTGGCCAATCCCGCCACCCGGGTGGTGGTACTGAGTGCCAGCGCCGGTGTCACCAACCTGCTGGTCGCCCTGGCACAAGGGGAGCTGGACGAAGCGGGCCGCGACGAGCAACTGGCCAAACTGGCCGGGATCCAGCAGGCCATTCTGACCGATCTCGGCAACCCTGTTGATGTGAGCGCCCTCATTCATGGCCAGCTGGACGACATTCGCCTCATGGCCCAGCAAGCCCACCAGCATACCGATGCGGAGCTGGCCGATCGCCTCATCGCCTGCGGCGAGCTGATGTCTACCCGCCTCTTTACCGAGCTGCTGCGCCAGCGCGGCGTCAAGGCCCACTGGCAGGATGTGCGCCAGCTGATGCGCACCGACAGCCGCTTTGGCAAGGCCACCGTCGATCTGGCCACCACCCGTACCCTCTGCCAGCAGACGCTGGGCCCGCAGCTTGGCGACAGCCTCATCATCACCCAGGGCTTTATCGGCGCCGATGGCGATGGCCGCACCACCACGCTGGGGCGCGGCGGCTCTGACTACAGCGCAGCCCTCTTGGCCGAAGCGCTCGATGCCGCCAGTATCGAGATTTGGACCGATGTGCCCGGCATCTACACCACGGATCCGCGCCTCGTCACCCGCGCCCGCCCGATCCCCGAAATCAGCTTTGTCGAAGCGGCCGAGATGGCCACCTTCGGCGCCAAGGTGCTGCACCCCGCCACCTTGCAACCGGCGGTGCGCCAGAATATTCCGGTGTTTGTCGGCTCCGCCAAGGATCCTGCCGCCGGTGGTACCTGGATCCGCGCCAGCACAGATTCAAGCCCGCTGTTTCGCGCCGTCGCCCTGCGCCGCCAGCAGGTGCTGGTGACCCTGCACAGCCTCAACATGTTCCACGCCTACGGCTTTCTGGCCGAAGTGTTCGGCATTCTGGCCCGTCACCGCATCTCGGTCGATCTCATCACCACCTCGGAAGTGAGCGTGTCATTGACGCTGGATCACACCGGCAGCCAGAGTAACGGCGAACCGATCCTGAGCGACAAGGTACTGGCCGAGCTGGGCCAGCTCTGCAAGGTGGAGGTGGAAACCGGTCTGGCACTGGTGGCGCTCATCGGCAACCGGATGAGCGAAGTGAACGGGGTGGGCAGTCAGGTCTTTGACGCCCTGCGCGAGCACAACATCCGGATGATCTGCTACGGCGCCAGCGCCCACAACCTCTGCTTCCTGGTCAAGGAGAGCGAGGCGGGCAATATCGTCAACCGCCTCCATCAGGAGTTGCTGGACTGACCCTCACCCCGAGGCAATTCCGGCCATGCAACAGGGCGCCAACACGGCGCCCTGTTCATTTGTACTCCGCAAAGGTATTGGCTCAGGCAAGGCTGGTGGCTGGCAACTGACAGGCGACGGCTTCCCGGCGCAGCTGCTGCAAGCGGGCCAGCAGCCCGGTCTGGCCCAGCTCCGTCTCCTGAGGCGAGAGATTGTCCACCAGCAGCGAATAGTGATCCGTCACCGCCTGCATCAGCCAGTCGAGGCGACGCAGGGTGAGCGGGCCGCAGCTCTGGCCGCTCAGATCATCGGCCACATCGAGCCGATGGCTGCGATACATGTCCCGCCACCAGTTGGCAACCAGCGCCTCGTCGCTCACCAGCGCGGCGCTCCACTCCCCCTGCAGGGCGTGCAGGCGGGCCAGCACGGGCGCGCTGGCCCCTTCGCGGATCAGGTGGTGGATCTCCCGTTTGACCCACTTGAGGCAGAGTTCACGCCAGTAGCGAAATTGCGGCAGAGGATCGGCCTCATCGAGCCAGAGTCCAGAGAGGGTGCGGGTCTCCAACCGCTCCGGTACATGGAACTGCGGATCGACCAGACCGTTGGAGTTGTATTCAAAGCGGGGATCGAAGGTCCACATATAGCCAAAGTCGAACACGCAGATCTGCTCGCCATCATCGAGCAGGTTGCCAGGGCTCGGGTCCCAGTCAAACCAGCCCCAGCGGGCCAGCTCACCCTGCACCTCCAGCATCTGGGCCAGATTGCGCTCGTTGAGCTGATGGACCGGCACACCCCGCAACCAGGGGGAAACCAGCACTCCAGCCCGCGCCGAGCCAAAGCTGGTGCAGACCACATGGGAGAGGATGGTGGGATGCAGCTCGCGCAGCGCCTCGATTTCACGCCGCCGTTCCAGCTCGGTGAGGAAAGCGGTCTTGCCATCGAGGTTGGCTACCAGCGAATCCTGACGCCGCCGCTTGAGGCACCAGTGATGCCCCTCTACCTTGAGGTGAAACACCTCGGCGGTAAGACCGTGGCGATAGACCTTGACCACCGCGGGATGAGTATCCTTTAGTTTGGTCAGCTGGGCCAGTGGCAGCGGACAGTCGCGCTCGCGTCCGATCCGGATCTCTTCCTTGCTCTCCAGCATGCGCAGTAATCTGGCCTGACGCGCCATCACCTTAGGATTCATACATGTACCTCCTGTCGCTATTGAGAGCCTAAACAGCACACCCCTCCCAAGCCAGTGGCAAAACCCCATGATGACGCTTTCATCACATATTCCGAACAACCCCTCGATCGGGATCACAATTTGCAAGGTTGAGCTGTAACCAAATATTCATTAAGTGGTCATTAAATTGACAAGCTGGAACAAGGCCCGCACCATCGGGTCAAACTCTATACGGATGAACGATCTCTCCCTTACTCGCTCAAAGGATGAGCTTATATGAATCGCCCCTCCTCAGGCCGCCCCCGTGCCCTGAGTCTGTCCTCCGGGCTACTGGCCCTGCTGGGCGGATTGCTGCTGCTGACGCTGTTATTACCGCTGATCAATCCCGGCAGCTGGCTGGGCCGTGCCCAACCGTTGGTGCTGGGCCCCGCCGACAATCCGCTGGCCACCCTCACCCGCCACGCCCTGCTCTATAAAAGCGACAGCCGCGGCCTCTATCTGGTGGTGCGCAGCCAGTGGCTGTTGCGGGGGCCGCTGCAAGCGGGGGACAAGGTGCGAGTGGAGCTGCTCAACGACAAGGGGGAGCGGATCGACCAGCTCAGTCAGGCGGTGGATAAGCGTCAGGTGTGCCGCAATAACCGCTGCTCGCTGGATCTCAACAGCACCTTGCGCGCCCCGGACGATGCACTGGCCAGCCGCTATCAGCTACGCATCGGTCTGCTGCTCAAAGATCGCCCCGAGAGCGGCGATTTCAGCCAGATCCTGCAAACCCTGCCGGAGCAGGGCTTCAACCTCACCTATCTGATGGTGAGCCTTACTCTGGTACTGGCTCTGAGCGCCGCCGTGCTCAAAACGGTGCTGCCAACGCTGCGCCGCAGCCTGCGCTGGCGGATCATCGGCAGCCTGCTGCTCGGCAACCTCACCTTCGTGCTGCTGCACGGCTTCGTGGTGTTCAAGCTGGGGGAGTTTCTGCTCTGGTCAGGCTTTCGGCCGGAACACTACTATCTGGCCTGGGGCAGCATGGTGCTGGGCTGGAGTCTCTGTGCGCTGGCGGGCTTCAACCTCTATATGGGGCTGGTCTTTACCGCACTTTCGGGAATAGGCCTGCTCGCTAACTTTATGAAGATCGCCATCTACGGCGTGCCGCTCGGCGGGGACGATTTTGGCAACCTGCTGGCGCTGCTGCGGATCCTCCTCGATCAGCACCCCATCCTCCCCATCTTCACCCTTTTGCTGGCACTGTTTCTCTGCTGGCGCTTTGCCCTGTCACGCTGGGTGCTGCGCACCGCAGCCGCCACCGTCGCCTTCTTTGCCCTCTGTGTCTTTGCCACCCAGACCGGCAACAAGTTGCTGGGGGCCAACATTCGTTACGTGGATCGCGCAGTCAACTACCACAGGGACATCATCCGCTCCGGCCCCGGCCTCTATCTGTTCAATCTGGTGGACGAGATGCTGCAAAGCGGCAGCGTGTTTCGCTACCCCTTGCAGATCAACGAGCTGACCCCGCAGTTGAGCCATCCGCCCCAAGGCATTGCGCCGCGCTGGGATCTGGTGATCGTGCTGCAATATGAGTCGCTCTGGCTCGACTGGAAGGGGCGGATCTGCGCCCCGGCTCCCACCCTCTCCCTGCCCGCCAGCGTGCAGCAGTGGCAAAAAACCATCCACTCCCCCACCACCGGCGGCATGACGGTGCTGGCGGAGTTCGAGATGAACACCGGCCTGCCGGTGGGCTTGCTCAAGCAAGGGGTGGTGCCCTACTACTACCTCTCGCAGCAGGTGCCGGGGCTGGCCCAGAGCGCCAGACAGAGCGGCTACCAGACCCTGTTCGCCCACCCTTATGTGGAAAAATTCTGGGGCCGCGCCAAGGCGATCCCGGCGCTCGGCTATGAGGAGCGCTGGTTCGACACCCGCTTCACCACCCTTGAGCACAAGGGACTCTATATCTCAGATGATGCGCTGATCGACCACCTGCTCAAGCGCAGCGAACAGGATGACAAACCGCTGTTTGCCTATGCGGTCACCATGCAGGGGCACGGCCCCTTCGATGGCCCCCGCTATCAGGGGCAGGAGCGCAGCGGCGCCTGCCCGAACCAGAGCGAGAGTGACACCCAGCTGCTCAACACCTATTACACAGGGGTGGTGGATGCCATGGCCTCGCTGGAGCGGCTGCTCAAGACCCTCGACCAGTCGGGCAAGCGCTATCTGGTGGTGGCCTTTGGCGATCACCAGCCGTTTTTGATGTCCGCCGGCAAGGGTATTCACGGCGACAAACCGGCGCGCGATGCCACCTACCAGATCCCCATGATGGCCTTTGCCCGCAGCGATGATCCTCTTATCCTCGGGGAACAATTTGCTCCGGTGCGCCAGCTCTACCAGATGGGTCAGGCCACCCGCCAGCTGCTGGCGGGGGATATCACCCCCATCGAGGACAAGCCTCTGCTCCATCCGGTGCTGGGTGAAGAGAAGGGATTCGACCCCTCGAGCCTGGTGCCGCAGATCCGCGCCAGCTTCCGGCCCGATGCCCTGCCCTGAGCCTTAAGCCCCGCAACACGAATAGATGAGGCCGCAATAGCGGCCTCTGGTTATCACTTTCTCTTTGTCACTGCGACTGCGAAATCCGGTCTTTAGCGGGCGTTACGGGTTGCAACGGCATCCGCCAGGTTGCGTAGCAGCACTTCGGTATCGGCCCAACCGATGCAGGCATCTGTGATGCTCTGGCCGACGGTGAGTTCACACCCTTCCACCAGATCCTGACGGCCTTCCACCAGATGGCTCTCCACCATCACACCAAACACCGCCTTGCTGCCGGCACGCAGTTGGCCGGCCACATCCTCGGCCACCAGCATCTGGTTCTTGAACTGCTTGCTGCTGTTGGCATGACTAAAGTCGATCATCACCTTCTGGGGCAGACCGGCCTTCTCCAGCCCCTTCACCACCTCGTCCACGTGGGCGGCGCTGTAGTTCGGCTCACGACCACCACGCAGAATGATGTGACAGTCCGGGTTGCCGCGGGTCGCCACGATGGCGGAGTGACCGTATTTGGTGACCGACAGGAAGTGGTGCGGCGCACTGGCGGCACCGATGGCATCGATGGCAACCTTGATGGTGCCGTCAGTGCCGTTCTTGAAGCCCACCGGACAGGAGAGACCGGAGGCCAGCTCGCGGTGTACCTGGGATTCGGTAGTACGGGCACCGATCGCGCCCCAGCTCATCAGATCCGCCACATATTGCGGGGTGATCATGTCGAGGAACTCGGAGGCAGTCGGCAGCCCCATGTCGTTGAGATCCAGCAACAGCTTGCGACCAATGCGCAGACCATCGTTGATCTTGCAGCTATTGTCGAGGTACGGATCGTTGATCAGCCCCTTCCAGCCCACTGTGGTACGCGGTTTTTCGAAGTAGACCCGCATCACAATCTCCAGCTGACCTTTCAGCTCGTCGCGCAGCGCCTTGAGGCGCTTGCCATACTCCAGCGCGGCAACCGGATCATGGATGGAGCAAGGACCAATCACCACCAGCAGACGATCATCTTCGCCGGCCAGGATATTGTGAATGGCCTGACGGGATTCAAAAACGGTGGACGAGGCCACCTCGGTAGCCGGAAACTTCTCAAGCACCGCAACCGGGGGTAATAACTCTTTGATTTCACTGATACGAACGTCGTCGGTTTGATGCTGCATGACAAGGCTTCCTGCTAGATGACTGCGATTAGGAAATCTCAACATAGCCCGCGACAGGGCATGTGTAAATAGGAAATTACAGCAATCACAAAACTATTTTATATATCAATCTTGCAAGTTATTGAAATGATGCTAGGCGAAATGGAGGTGCGGATGAGGAAGGCAAAAAAGCCCGCTCAGCGCGGGCCCTAAGAGTTGGAGATGACCGCTTTGTCAGTGATCAGCCACGCTGGCTGATACTGGCCAGCTTGTCGAAGTAATCCGGGAAGGTCTTCGAGGTGCACTTGGGATCATTGATGGTAACCGGGGTATCCGACAGCGCCACCAGCGAGAAGCACATGGCGATACGGTGATCGTTGTAGGTATCGATCTCGGCATGCTTGAGCTGGGTCGGCGGGGTCACGGTGATGAAGTCATGCCCCTCCTCCACTTCGACGCCCAGCTTGCGCAGCTCGGTCGCCATGGCGTGCAGACGATCGGTCTCCTTCACCCGCCAGTTGTAGATATTGCGAATGGAGGTCGGCCCCTCGGCAAACAACGCCGCTACGGCGATGGTCATGGCCGCATCGGGAATATGGTTCATATCCATATCCACTCCGTGCAGCGGCGCCTGCTCCGCCTCGATGAAATCATCACCCCAGGTGATGCGCGCGCCCATCTTCTCCAGCACGTCGGCGAAGTGGATATCACCCTGAATGCTGTGCTTGCCGATGCCGGTGACCCGCACCTTGCCCTTGATGGCGCCCGCTGCGAGGAAGTAAGAGGCGCTGGAGGCATCCCCTTCCACCAGAAAATCACCCGGGCTGATATAGGTCTGGTTGCCCTTGATGTAGAACAGCTTGTAGTTGTCGTGCTCGATGACCACCCCGAACTGCTTCATGATGTGCAGGGTGATGTCGATGTAGGGCTTGGAGACCAGCTCCCCCTTGATGTGGATCCGGGTATCACCGGCCGCCATCGGCGCCGCCATCAAAAACGCGGTCAGGAACTGGCTGGAGACGGAGCCATCGATGTGCACATCGCCGCCCCACAGCCCCTTGGCATCCACCACCAGCGGCGGATAACCATCGTGTTTCAGGTACTGGATATGGGCACCTGCTTCACGCAGGGCATCCACCAGATGGCCGATGGGACGCTCTTCCATGCGCGGCTCGCCGCCCAGAGTATATTCACCTGAGCCGAGGCATAGCGCGGCGCACAGCGGTCGCATGGCAGTACCGGCGTTGCCGAGGAACAGATTGACCGGCTCTTTCACCGCAAAGCTGCGACCCAGACCCTGCACGGTACACTCGGTCTTGTCGGCGGAGAGCTTGTACTTGACCCCGAGCTGGGTCAGCGCAGCCAGCATATGACGAATGTCATCGCTGTCGAGCAGGTTGGTCAGACGGGTGGTGCCACGAGCCAGCGCCGCCAGCAGCAGCGCACGGTTAGAGACACTCTTGGAGCCGGGCAGATTGACCTCACCGGCCACACGAGAAATGGGTTCCAAACGCAACGAATTCATAGACTTCCTGTGCTATCTCAAAAATAAACGCCTGTCCGGACGTTAACAGCCTGCGTCCCGCTCGGCAAGGGCACTTTCAGGGGAAATCGCACGGCAAACGCCAGCGCGCTGGTTCTGTTGAAAAAAAGACGCCGGGGTATCCCCGGCGTCTTGAATCACTGCAATAGCTGGAAGCGGCTCACTGGTTGTCACGAGAGGCCGCCGGCAAGCACGTGGGTACTATCTTCTCAGCCGTGGCGCTTGGCAAAGCCATCCATAAAGCTCACTAGGGCCTTCACCCCCTCCAGCGGCATGGCGTTGTAGATGCTGGCGCGCATGCCACCGACAATACGGTGCCCCTTGAGGGCCAGCAGGCCAGCGGCTTCCGATTCGGCCAGGAACTGCTTGTCCAGCTCGGCATTTTTCAGCTGGAACGGGATGTTCATCCGCGAACGGCAGCTGACATCCACCTGATTGCCGTAGAAGCTCGACTGATCGAGATAGTCATAGAGGAAGTCGGCCTTCTCCTTGTTGCGCGCTTCCATCGCCTCGAGGCCACCCTGTTCCTTGAGCCACTCGAACACCAGACCGGCCAGATACCAGGCGTAGGTGGGCGGCGTGTTGAACATGGAGTCGTTCTTGGCGGTGAGCTTGTAGTCAAAAATCGAGGGCACATCGGCTCTGGCCTGATCCAGCAGGTCATCGCGCACGATGGCAATGGCAAGCCCGGACGGCCCGATATTTTTCTGGGCACCGGCATAGATGATGCCAAAGCGGCTCACCTCGAGAGGACGGGAGAGAATGGTGGAGGAGAGATCCGCCACCAGCGGCACCTCGCCGGTAGCCGGGATGTCAAACATCTCGATGCCGTCAATGGTTTCGTTCGGACAGTAGTGAACATAAGCCGCATCGGCGCGAAACGCCGGGGTCGGCAGCAGGTGAGAGATCCCCTGCTCGTTCTTGGCAACCCCCTGGAAGGTCTGGATATCGCCATACTTTTTGGCTTCATCCACCGCGCTCTGGGACCAGACGCCGGTCAGCAGGAAGTCCGCCTTCTTGTTGGCGCCGCCCAGCAGGTTCATGGGCACGGCGGAGAACTGACCGCGGCCGCCACCATGCATGAAGAGCACCTTGTAGTTGTCCGGCACCGCCAGCAGCTCGCGCAGATCCGCTTCGGCCTTCTCGGCCACCGCCATGTAGGGCTTGCCGCGATGGGAAAGCTCCATGACCGAGGCTCCCAGCCCCTGAAAATTACAAAATTCGCGCTGGGCGCGCTCCATGACTTCAACCGGCAGCATGGCGGGGCCGGCGCAGAAGTTGTAAATCTGTTTGCTCATGACGCTTTCCGTGAGTGGATGAGAGTAATCGATGACTTGTCAGGTTTTACACAAGAGCAGCCAGCGGATCAAAGGCTTTTTGGGAGCTGGCTCAACCTTTTACCGTCACTCTGCCTCCCCCTTGCAGTAGAAAAAGCCCTGAACGGGTCAGGGCTTGCAGGGAACATGCACAGAAATGGCGGGCAGAGCGCATAAACGACCACAGCTCAGCCATTTCTGACAAATTTACAGTTTGGCGGTGAGCTCCGGCAGCAGAGTGAAGAGATCCCCCACCAGCCCGTAGTCCGCCACCTGAAAGATGGGGGCATCGCTGTCCTTGTTGATGGCCACGATCACCTTCGACTCCTTCATCCCCGCCAGATGCTGGATGGCGCCCGAAATACCGACCGCGATATAGAGCTCGGGTGCCACCACCTTGCCGGTCTGCCCCACCTGCAGATCGTTGGCGACATATCCTGCATCAACGGCGGCTCGCGATGCCCCCACCGCCCCACCCAGCTTGTCGGCCAGCGCCTCAATCAGGGCAAATTGCGCCTTGGAGCCCAGTGCCCGGCCACCGGAGACCACCACCCGGGCGGCGGTCAGTTCGGGCCTGCTGGAGCGCACCGCGCGGCGCTCGACCAACCGGGTACGACCAGCGAATTCGGGCACGGCCAAGCGTTCGATGAGAGCCTGCCCGCCCGTCGCCGCCTTGGCAAACGCGGTGGCCCGCACCGTCATCACCTTGACGGGCGCCGAGCTTGCCACTCTGGCGATGGCATTGCCCGCATAGATGGGGCGCAGGAAGGTGTCGCTGCTCTCGATAGCCGTCACCTCGGAGAGCATCTCCACCCCGAGCCGGGCCGCCACCTGTGGCAGCAGCGCCTTGCCCATGGCACTCGCCGCCATAAGGCAGTGGCTGTAACCTTCGCACCAGCTGGCCAGCAGCTTGTCCACCCCATCCAGCAGCCCGTCGGCCAGCAGGGGATGTTCGGCAAGCAACACCTTGTCGACGCCGCTGAGGGCTGCCGCCTGTTCACCCGCCTCGGTCAGCCCCTGACCCAGCAACAGCAGGTCAACCTGACCGCCGATGGCTCCGGCGGCGGTGACCAGTTGTGCCACGTTGTCGGCCAGATGGCCCTGATGATGTTCGGCAATGATCAGCACGCTCATGGCAGCACCTTCGCTTCGTGTTTGAGTTTGTCCACCAGCTCGTCCACCGAGCCCACCTTGATCCCGGCGCTGCGGGCTGGCGGCGCCATCACCCCGAGCAAACGGGTCTGGTTGGCCACCTCAACGGCGAGTGTCGAGAACGGAGCGCTATCAAGCGGCTTACGCTTGGCCTTCATGATGTTGGGCAGCGAGGCAAAGCGCGGTTCATTCAAACGCAGATCGGCGCTCACTACCGCAGGCAACGGCATGCCGAGGGTCTCGAGGCCACCGTCGATTTCGCGGGTCACCAGCAGCTCCCCAGCTTCCACCTTGAGGGCGGACGCACAGGTCGCCAGCGGCCAATCATTGAGGGCAGCCAGCATCTGGGCCACCTGATTGTTGTCTGAATCGATGGACTGCTTGCCGAGCAGCACCAGATCTGGCTGCTCCTGCTCACACACCTTGTGCAAGGCGCGGGCGACAGTCAGCGGGGTGAGCGTCTCATCGGTGACATAATGCAGCGCCCGATCCGCCCCCAGCGCCAGCCCATGGCGCAGTTGCTCGGCGGCAGCGTCAGGGCCGAAGGTCACCACCACCAGCTCGCTGGCAACCCCGGCTTCCCGCAGCCTAACTCCCTCCTCCACCGCAATTTCACAAAAGGGGTTGATCCCCATCTTCACATTGGCGAGCTCCACGTCGGAGCCGTCTCCCTTCACCCGGATCTTGACGTTGTAGTCGACTACCCGTTTGATTGCGACCAGCAGCTTCATGGGGTCATGCCTCGTCTCTTTGGATTGAATTCATTAGTGTGCCTCTGCGTTTGTTGCAGTACGCTCTTCCCTAATTTTTTGCTTTTTCTTGCTCAGTTTTGCTTACAACCACTTTACGTTTACGTAAACTACCAGCATTACCCTAGGCCAACCAGAGCGCAGAGGCAAGATGGAACGGGAAGCAATGGAATTTGATGTCGTCATCGTCGGCGGCGGTCCGGCGGGGCTCAGTGCAGCCATCGCCCTGAAACAGCAGGATGCCACTCTCTCTGTCTGTCTGCTGGAGAAGGGAGCGGAAATTGGCGCCCATCTGCTCTCCGGCGCCCTGTTTGATCCCGTCGCCTTGCAAGAGCTGCTGCCGGATTGCTGGCAGCAAGCGCCGCTCGGCGTGCCGGTCAGCGACGATCAGGTTCATCTGCTGCAAAGCGAGCAACGCTCCCTGCAACTCCCCGCCTGGGCGGTGCCGCCCCGGATGCACAATGAGGGTTGCCACATCATCAGCCTCGGCAATCTCTGCCGCTGGCTTGGCCAACAGGCGGAAAAACTGGGAGTCGAAATATACCCGGGATTTACCGCCAGCGAACTTATCATGGAAGCGGGCCGGGTCAAGGGGGTCATCACCGGCGATCTGGGGCTGGATCGGGTGGGCAATCCGAAAGCAGATCATGTGCCCGGCATGGCGCTGCTCGGCCGCTACACCCTCTTTGCCGAAGGGGCCCGCGGTCATCTCGGCAAGCAGCTGATCGCCGACTTCAACCTAGCAAGCCCTGCCCAGCCCCAGCACTATGCCATCGGCTTCAAGGAGCGGTGGCAACTGCCTGCTGGCCAAGGCAAGGCGGGACAGGTGCTGCACGGCAGTGGCTGGCCCCTTGGCAAGCAGGGGGGCGGCAATAGCCACGGTGGCTTCTATCTCTATCACATGGAGGGGGATCAGGTGGCGGTCGGGCTGATTGTCGACCTCAACTACCAGAATCCCTGGCTCAGCCCGTTCGACGAATTCCAGCGCCTCAAGCATCACCCGCTTATCGCCGGCGTGTTGCAAGATGGGGAGCGCATCAGCTATGGCGCCCGCGCCATCACCAAGGGGGGCTGGCACGCCCTGCCCCGCATGCACTTCCCGGGCGGCCTGCTGATCGGTTGTAATGCGGGCACTCTCGACTTTTCCCGGATCAAGGGGATCCACACCGCCATGAAGTCCGGCATGCTGGCGGCAAAAACCGTCGCGATGGCCCTGCGGGGGGGCGATGAAGGGGGCCGGGATCTGGCCCAGTATGGTGACGAGCTGCACCAGAGCTGGCTGGCCCGCGAACTCAAGGCGGCGCGCAACTTCGGCGCGGCTCTTCATCGCTATGGTCCCTGGTTGGGCGGTGCCTTCAACTGGCTGGAGCAACGGCTGTTTGGCGCAAACTCGCCCTTCAAACTGCTCGATAAGGCTCACGATTACCGTCAGCTGCGCGTGGCCAGCCGCTGCGAGCCCATCCATTACCCCAAACCCGATGGCAGACTGAGCTTTGACAAGCTCTCGTCTGTGTATCTGGCCAACACCAGTCACGACGAGGATCAACCTTGCCACCTCAAGCTGCAGGACGAGCGCATTCCGGTCGAGGTCAATCTGCCCACCTGGGCCGAACCCGCCCAACGCTACTGCCCGGCAGGGGTGTTTGAAGTACTGGAAATGGAAGGCGCGGCCAAACTGCAAATCAACGCAGCCAACTGTATTCACTGCAAGACCTGTGACATTAAAGATCCCAGTCAAAATATCATCTGGACGCCACCACAGGGAGGCTCCGGGCCCAACTATCCGAATATGTGATGAGGCGGGGCAGCGGCAACAAGCAGCCCCAGCTAGCCCTCCTCCAGCCAAAGGCTGGGTTCTACCCCGCATAGCCGCTCAGGTGATCCGACCTCGCTGTTTTTTTGAACAAACAAGCTGAATCCCTAATGAATAGCCCCTGACAAGCGCGGCCCGCCCCTGTATAGTTCGCCGCATTCAGGTTTTCCATCGGCCCGATCTGCTTATCCACGGGATCGCCTTCTGCAGCGATCTAAGGCCGCATGACCTGTGCAACCATCCCTGATTACCCATGACTTTTTAAGGGGGGACAGATGATCACCGCCTACATTCTCAACAACAAGGTGCTGGATATAGTCACGCTCGGGCCTGACGACATAGTACCTGACAACACGGTCTGGCTGGATGCCTACAAGCCGGACACGGCAGAGCGAGAATGGTTGACGGGCCTGTTCCTGGAAGAGGTCCCCGACAAGGAAGAGCTCGACGACATCGAAGCATCCGCCCGTTTTTACTGGGATACCGATGGTCTGCACATTCACTCCCTGTTTCCCCAGCGGATCGGTCGTGACACCAAGGGTGTCCACGTCTCCTTTACCCTGCGCAACAACCTGCTGATCAGCATTCGTGAAGATGACATCGGGCTGGTGCGCCTGCTGCGCCACTATATGCGCCAGGATCGGCTGGAGGTGGAGGATGCCCTCGACATCCTGCTGGAGGTGCAGAACCTCAAGGTGGAGTACCTCTCCGACCTTATCGAAGATGGTTACAAGACCTTGGAAAACACCGCCGATCAGATCTTCGAGCCGGATCAGATCAACCCCATGCTGAAAGAGTTGATGGCACAGGAAGAGGCCAACGGCCAGATCCGTCTCTCTCTGCACGATACCCGCCGCGCCCTGCGTTTCCTCAAACGCAGCCTGCGCCAGCGCATGAGCCTTGAGCAGAACAAGTGGATCGACGAGATGCTGCACGACGTGGAATCCCTGTTGCCCCACACCCAGTTCCTGTTCGACAAGATCAACTTCCAGCTGGAGGCCTCCATGGGGGTGACCAATCTGGAGCAGAACAAGGTGATCAAGATCTTCTCGGTAGCCGCCGTGATCTTCCTGCCGCCGACCCTGATCGCCAGTATCTACGGCATGAACTTTGGCCGCATGCCGGAGCTCGCCTGGGAGTATGGTTATCCCATGTCACTGGTGCTGATGGTGATGTCATCGCTCGGCACCGGCCTCTTCTTCAAGCGCAAAGGCTGGCTGTAACGCCGCAGACGCGCGCTGCGATATCTGAAGAAACGGATTGGGGGGCATGGCCCCCCCGATTAATTTGCGCCACACCCAACGCCTTGCAAAGGGCACTTCGTCGCCCCATATCCCCTTCATCACTCAATTCAAGTGGATAACGGGCAACCATGACCCTCTACCCCGAACACCGATATGACGATCACGGCCAGTTGCGCCCGCCCCTCTGGTTCTGGCCCATCGCCCTGTTGCTGACCCGCTCGGTCTGGCTCTTTCTGATGGCAGGGGTCACCCGCGAGAGCGGCAGCGAGATCCTGACCCTCTTTTATCCGGACAAGATCACCCTCTACATCAGCCTGCTGACCGACGTGCCCGCCATGCTGGCGTTGCTCGCCTGCGGCGGCACCTATCAGCAGACCCAAAGCATTCGCGCCAGACTCCGGCGCCACAGCCCGCTGCTGCTACTCTGCTCTGCCGTCAGCGGCCTGCTGATGCAACTGCACAGCCTCAATCTGCAGAAATGGTCGTTCAGCTGGCCCACCGCACTGGTGCTGGTCGCCAGCCTCTGGTCACTCTGGTATCTGCTGCGCAGTCGCCAGCTACGGGAATATGCTGCTGATGATCCTCATCAGGAGTCGAACATCTAGCCAAGTTTTAGCTGCAATCAATTGAAATAAATATAAAAAGCCTCTTGGTGAGTTGAACGCCCGACGCGCGGCCATAACCCCGAGCCGCAAGCTGCCCCGCTGTCGAGGAGCGGCTGCGCCCGCACTCTCGCCCCATAGGTGGCGGCCAAGCGGATAAGGAATTATCAATCGTCGTGTTAGGTCACCCCGTTCATTCAGGCTTGATTCATTATCAATGGAATTGATAACACTTTTCATTACTCTTAGTGCGTTATAAACTTGCTCCCCCCGGGCGGCCCCGCCCGGGTGCTGGAGCCTTTATGACAAGCCTTTCTCTCTCACCCCGACAATTCTGGCAGTGGCTGGCCTACCACCATCAGGCCGCCGAGGGCACCCTCTATCTGATGTTCTTCTCCGGCCTGCTGCTGTGGGAGCCGCTGACCCCGCTCTGGTCGCTGGCACGCTGGAATCTGTTTTTCCATGTGATGCTCTCGCTCACCCTGTTCCCCCTGCTGTTTGGCGCCTTCTGGCTCTCCCATCGCAGCTTGTTGAACCGCAGCAACAAACCCTTTTTACGCACCACGGGGCGGATTATTGAAGCCCTGCTGCTGATCTGTCTGGCCAGCGGCCTGCTGCTGGTGCTGCACGGCACTCCGGGCGATGCCACGGGCAACCTCGCCAGCTGGGCCCACTGGCTGAGCGCGTTGGCGTTAACTCCTCTGGTGCTGCGCCACGCCTGGCGCTGGACCATCTTGAAATGGCGCTCCTGATCCCATGTTGAAGTCATCGTTCTCTGCATATTTGTCACCCCTGCTGGCACTCGTCCTGCTGCTGACCAGCCCCTTCGCGTTTGCCCAGCAGATGGGTGCCGGGATGATCGCCTATGAGGAAGGGAGCGCCCCGCGCCTCGTCACCGCCAACCTGAGCACAGGATCGGTCACCCTGCTTGAGCGCGATAGCGGCAAGCGGCTCAAAGAGGTGCAGCTGGGAGGCGATCTGCGCCAGCTTGCCCGCGCCGATGACGGCACCCTGCTGGTCACCGACTACAGCGGCGATCGCCTGCTGCTGCTGGATGATGATCTCGATCTGGCAAAGGCGATCGCCACAGGCCATCGCCCCTACGGGGTCATCTTCGATGCCAAGCGGCAGTGGTTCTGGGTCACGCAGTTCGAATCCGCTCGCCTGCAGGCCTATGACACCGCGGGCAACCTCAAGCTGGATGCAGAAACCGCCGAGACTCCCCGCGGGCTGGCATTGACCGACGACGATCGCCTGCTGCTCACCCACGCCATGACCGGCCAGCTCGCCATCTATGATCTCGCCAAGCTTGGCCACGGCGCCAAGGGATCTTCGCTTCCCAAGCCCAAGCTCATTACCCTGGCCGAGACCCATAGCGACACGCCGAGCGACTCCCAGGGATTGCCGCGCCTGCTCGATGGCATCGCCCTCTCCCCAGATGGCAGCGAGGCCTGGCTGCCTCATGTACTCTGGAGCTTCAGCCACCCCTTCCAGTTTCAAAGCACCGTCTTTCCGGCGGTCTCCATCATCGATCTCGATGAGGAGAAAGAGCGGGTCGATGAAAGAAAACAGCTCTTTTTGCAAATCAACCTGCCAAGCGTCGGCAACCGCAGCCAGATCGTCTCCAACCCTTTCGCGGCGCGCTTCGCCGCCGATGGCAAGCGGGTCTACCTGACCCTGGCGGGCTCGGAGGATCTGCTGGTGTTTGACCTGTCACGCAGCGGCAAGTCCAACAACAACCGCCACCGCCGCAAGAAGTTTCAGGGGGGCGCCAAAGCGACCCAGCTCTTGCGTCACCTGCCGGGCCAGAATCCGCGAGATCTGCTGATCGATGGCGACCATATTCTGGTGCACAACGCCATGGGGCAGGATCTCACCCGCCTCAATAGCGGCGGCAGCGGCCCGTTTGCCCGGGTCAACGTGGATGTACCCCACTTCACCAAGCTGGTAGCGACGGATCCGCGCCCCGAGCCGCTTCAGCGCGGCGAGCGGCTGTTCAACCTTGGTAACACAGCGTCCAACTCACGCTTCCCCATGGCGGGGGACAACTGGATGAGCTGCAACTCCTGCCATCTGGATGGGTTCAATTTCACCAACCGCTATCTGATGGCGGCCCATCGCCAGAAGAGCGGTGACAACGCCATCAACGGCCACGCCAACCTCACCAACATGGTGGCAGGGGATTTTGTCGGCGAATATCTGCGCATGACCCAGCAGACCCAGGGCGGCATGGGCCATGACACCCGCGATGGGGCCGAGACAGTTGACCCCGCGAGGCCCCAACCGGAAGTGAAAGCGATGATGGAAGATCTGCACGCCTTCGTCACCGCTGATGGCAACCTCCCTTATCTTGCCAACTGGCTGCGGCTCGATGCCCCGCGCACGGATCCCGCCAAGGCGCCGACCACCCATCCGAAGGAGTGGCTCAACTCCGCCTCCTGCCAGAACTGCCACCAACAGGCGTTCCAGGATTGGAGCGAGAGCAACCACAGGCTGATGGGCAACTCCCACCCCTACTACAAGGTGGTGCAGGCGCTGGCCCGCCAAACCGAAGGGGAAGCGTTTGGTCAGTGGTGTCAGGGCTGCCACATGCCCCAGCAGGTGATGACAGGCCTGCTGGATCTGCCCAATGGCTCCCACATGTTCGAGCAGGGTGGCGCCTCGCTGATTGCCGCCCACAAGGCGGGCGAACCTGTGGTTGAGGAAGGGACCGGTTGCGTGCTCTGTCATCGCATCACCAAGGTAGAAGACGCGGGCGGCAACAGCGCCTTTACCGTGAATTTGAAAGACCGCGAGAGCTATGTGTTCGAGGATGCCGCAGGCGGCAGCCTCCAGCACTGGCTAGCCGAGCGGCAGATCAACGCCCGCCCGGCAGCCCACAAAGCCTCCTATCAGAAGGATTTCTACCGCGACGCGGCACTGTGCAAGTCGTGCCACAACGAGTTTGCCCCGGGCACCGGCGCCAATATCGTCAACACCTGGGACGAGTGGGAAAAATCCAGCTTTGCGAACGCGGAGGATCCCGCCAAACGGCGCACCTGCATCGACTGCCATATGAACCCGGAGCCGGGTAACGGCGGTGCGCCGGTCGCGGGTCAATCCACTGAAAACGGCACCATGAAAGCGCGGCTCTATCGCCACAACTTTACCGGCGCCCAGCACCAGCTGGTGGGGCTGCGTAATCCTGCACTTGAACAGGAGAGCCTGGCGCTCTTGCGCTCCAGCGCTACCCTCTCCGCCCGTATCGAACAGGCTGCCGATAGCCAACAGCTGGTGGTGCGGGTCACCAATACCGGCGCAGGCCATGCCCTGCCCACCGGAGTGGCCGATTTTCGTGAACTCTGGCTGGAGCTGACCGTCACCGACGCCAGCGGCAAGGTGGTGCTTGCCAGCGGCCAGCCGGTGGATGGTGCCGTCCCTGAAGATGCGCGACTGTTTCGCAAAGTGTTCGGTGATGCCGAGGGCAAGCCGGTGGGGCTCAAGTTCTGGCGCTACGCCAAACTGCTGGAAGATACCCGCATTCCGGCCGATGGCTGGCGCGATGAAGCCTGGTCGCTGCCCGCAGAAGCCCAAGGGCCCTTCAAGGCCGATATCAAACTCAATTTCCGCACCTACCCCAAGTGGGTCAATGATGCGGTGCGCGCCGCCGAGCCGAGCTTGCCGGAGCCACCCATAGTGCAACTCAATCGGCTGCAACTGACCCTGCAGCCTCTCTCCATCACGCCCGCTACGGAGCCTCAATCCTGATGTTTGCAAGTTTTCTGATTACCCTGCGCGAGGGGCTGGAAGCCTTCCTGCTGGTCGGCATCTGCCTCTCCTACCTCGCCAAGCTGGGGGCGAGCCGCTACAACAAGTTCATCTATCTGGGGGTGGGGCTTGGCCTTGTCGCCTCCCTTGTGGTCGCCTTCCTGTTCCAGGTGGTGGTGAGCCAGTTCGAGAGCGAGCGCTACAACCACCTGTTGATGGCGGGGATCCTCATCTTCGCCACTCTGGTGCTCACCTATATGGCGATCTGGATGCAAAAACAGGCCAAATCCCAGGTGGGGGCCATGACGGCGCGCATCGATGCAGCCATCGATGGCGGCAACCTGTTTGGTCTGGTGCTGCTCGCCTTCCTGGCGGTGATGCGCGAAGGGTTTGAAACCGTGCTCTTCTTCTCCGCCCTGCTCTACTCGGGCCAAGGGGTGGATCTGCAATCGGGCCTGATGGGCGCGCTGGCGGGGCTGCTGGTCTCCATCGCGCTGGTGTGGGGGCTGCTGCGCTCCACCCGCAAGGTGGCGCTGGCCCCCTTCTTCCGCTGGACCGGCCTGCTTATCATCATCATCGCCGCAGGCTTGATCTCGTCTGCCGTCAACATGTTGCAGGCGGCAGATATCATCACCTTCTGGACCACGCCGGTATTCGACATCAGCCACATTCTCGACGATCAGGGGGTATTTGGTACCTTCCTGCGCGCTCTGTTTGGCTACAATGCCTCACCCGCTGGCTTGCAGCTGCTGACCTGGGCCCTCTATCTGGCGATCTTCGTTACCCTCTGGCAGCGCAGCTATCGCCCGCAGGTGAGAGCCGCATCCAGCAAGGGCTGAGCCAACACGCCCTGTGGCAACAAGGCCACGGGGTAACAACACCATTCGGGAGCCGCGCCTTGGCGCGGTTCCCTTATCTATCAAGCAGTTTCGGAATAGGTCATGAGCGATAACAACAAGAAAAGCATTGCAGTGCTGGGCGCTGGCCCCGCCGGTTTGATGGCGGCCTGGCACCTGCGCCGCGCCGGTTTTGCAGTCACCCTGTTCGAGCAGGAGCCGGTGGTCGGCGGCATGTGTGCCACCCAGACCTTCAAGGGGCGCGATGGGGAGTATCGATTCGACTACGGCGGTCACCGCTTTATCACCAAAAACCCCGAGCTGCTCGCCTTTATCGATGAACTGATGGGGGACGATCTGCTCCACGCCGAGCGCAAGAGCGTCATCCGCTTTGGCGGACGCACCTATGACTACCCATTGAACCTGCCCAACCTGCTCAAGACGGCGCCGCTCGCCCTGATGGCCGGTGCGGTAAAAGACTTGCTGCTGTTACCCTTTGCCAAGAAGCCGGATGATTTTGCCAAGGCAAGCTTTGCCGAGTGGATCCAGAGCCACTTCGGCCGCACCCTCTATCGCCAGTTTTTCGAGGGCTACACGGGCAAGCTGTGGGGCATCAACCCGGACAAGCTCTCCGCCGACTGGGCCGGCCAGCGCATCAGCCTGATCGATCTCAAAGACGTGGCCCGCCGCCTGCTGCCAAGACGCAACGGCAGTATCTCGGTGCGCACCTATGCCCGCAAATACCGCTACCCGAAATATGGCTTCGGCCAGATCTTCACCACTCTGGGGGAGCGGCTGGTTGCCGAGGGAGTCGAGCTCAAAACCGGCGCCACCATCACCCGCCTTGAGCAGGCTGATGGCCGCATTGAACGGGTGTATTGGAAACAAGATGACGTTGAACAGAGCGAGCGCTTTGATCAGGTGATCTCCACCCTGCCGCTGCCGCTCACCTGCCAGCATCTGGGCTTGCCGTGCGATCTCCAATACCGGTCGCTTCGCTTCGTCAATATGCCCCTCAAACAGGAAAACCTGTCGGACAACACCTGGCAGTACCTCTCCGACCCCCATATTCTGGCCACCCGTCTGCAGGAGCCGCGCCGCCGCAGCCCCTTTATGGCGCCCCAGGGCCAGACCTCGGTGATGCTGGAGATCCCCTGCAATCCGGGGGATGCCACCTGGCAGGCGCCGCTCTCTGATCTGCGCGGTCGGGTCACCGCCGATCTGGCGAGCCTCGGTGTCGATACCGCCAAGCTTGGCGATGAGACCTTCGAAGCCCGCAGCGAGTACGCCTATCCGCTGATGGATTTGGGCTATCAGGCGCGCCGCAACGAAGCCATCAAGGCGCTGATGCCCATCACCAACCTCATCATGACCGGCCGTCAGGGGACATTTCGCTATATCTTCACCGACACCGCCATGGAGATGGGGATGATGGCGGCCGACATGGTGATCGACGGGGTGGACAGACGCCACGCCATCTTTAACCATCGCAACGAAAATACCGTGATTGAAACCCAGAGCGTGGCCTGAGTGCCGCGCCATTGGCATAAGTAAGGAGAACAGGATGACCATCCGCCCGGGTTTACTCGCCCTCACCCTGCTGCTGACCCTGAGCGGGCAGGCGCAGGCATACTCCTACGCCGCCGCCGGCAAGGAGCCACTGATCGACGCCCGCGAGGCGCTGCTGGGCGCCGCCACTGACGGCAAGGATGCCAGCGCCACCTTGAGCGAGATTGCCGACGAGCTGACTTATCTGGAACAGCACCACAAGGTGGAGCTGCAAGGGCCGCTGGCCGCCGCCATCAAGGGGAAAGACGCTGCCGCCACCGCCGCCCTGCTCAATCGCGCCTACAAGGCGGAGATCGAACGCCGCCTCGAAGGGGCCAGCCAGAATCTTGGCGACTACCAGACCGCCAAGGTGCTGGTGGTCAAGAGCAAGCGCTTCCTCGACTTGATCCTCCCCTCCCTCGATGAAGGGGATCGCAAGGCGGCCGAACAGGCGCTGGCCAAGGTGCTGGATGCCATCGGCAACCCGGGGGTATTCGGGGTGGGCGCCAAGCCCGCCGACGCCGCCGCCTTTGCCGCAGCGGAAAAAGCGCTGATGGCCGTGCTGGCGCCGCTTTGATGGCCTCTCATCGATGATGACAGCCCCCCTCATCCCCAACCCTTCTCCCGCAAGGGGAGAAGGGGGGCGTCACCACGGCCGATTACGCTTCGCTAATCGACCCTACTTGCTGATCCTGCTGCAACTGGCCTGGCTCGGCTGGCTGCTAGCCTTCCCGGTAGCACTCGATTCCGATGATGCCCTCAATTTCGCCCACGGGGTGACGCGCTTTAGCGTGCTGGAGTTCTCCCCCCACTTTCCGGGCTACCCCGCCTTTATCTGGCTGGCGCGGCTGATCAATCTGGCGGTAGACGATCCAGCCCGTGCGGTGCAGTGGGCAAGTCTGCTCGGTAGCAGTTTGCTGGCGCCGCTCGCCGCCTTGCTGGCGGTCAGATTGTGGCAACGGCCAAGCCTGCTCGCCCCCGTCTGGCTGCTGGTGCTGGCCCTGCCGCTCACCCCGACGCTGGCGCTCTCCGGCCTTTCTGACGGGTCCGCGCTCGCCGCCTGGCTTGGGGCGCTGCTGGCCTTGCAGCAGCGCAGATTCGCACTGGCAGGCCTATTGTTGGGCCTTATGCTGGCCCTGCGCCCCTCCTATTTTGTACTGGCGTTGCTACCTCTGTGGCTGGGGATGGCGCAAAAGGGAACACGCGTCAGATTTGTGCTCCCCATCGCACTGGTTGGGCTTATCAGCCTGCTCTTTGTCTGGCAGGCCGATGGCTGGGCCTATTTCAGCGAGGGACGCCGCTTTACCGACGGCCACTTTACCCTGTGGGGCAACACGGCGGCGGCCCACGGCGATCGGCTGCTGAGCTGGGCGCGCACCTTCAACGATCAGCTCACCCCGCTTTGGCCCTTGGCTGTTGGGGCGCTGCTGGTACTGCCGCTTTGGCAACGGTCAAAGGATCACAATGCGACCCCCTCCGTGCTCTGGACGCTCTACTGGCTCGCCCTGCTGCTCTGGACCCTGTTTGGCCAGAATCCCGACAATCCCCGCCATCTGGCCCCCGTCACCCTGCTCGGTATCGTGCTGCTGGCAGGTTGGCTGCCGCGCCGTGGCGAGGGGGTGGTCGCGGTGGCCGGATTGCTGCTGCTCGGCGTAACCTTTACCCTGCCCCGTCCACCCGCCATGGTGCAGGCAGCAAGGCTGGCAGAGAAAGCGTGCCCTGCGCTGGTGACCCAGTGGGGGGTAAAATTGCTGCGGGAAACCACGGCACTGCCGGTAACGGACGGCTGGTACAAGGGGGATGCGGCGCTGGCACTCTCTCAGGGAGCCTGCCGCCTCAGTCGCAGCCCCATCGCCGCGAACGAAATGCCCAGCGCGGTGCGCCAGCACTGGTTTGCCCCGCGCTTTGCCGCCGAGCCCGGACTCTGGCTCGCCATTCCCTCGCTGCAGACAACCCATGGGGAAAGTGACAAGAAACATATAAAGAGCACAAAAATCCGCCAAGGCAACTAAAAAAGAGGGGAACAACTCGGGTACACTCACAGCGCATCCATAACAGACGAGTCTCCTTATGCGTGTAACCAGAGAGTGGCTGTGGGTTTTGTCGGTGCTGACCGGGGCCTGTGCCCTCCTGTTGCTACCATTCTGGCTGCGCGGCGGCAGTCAGGGCCATGATCTGTTTCATCACCTGCTCTCCGGTCACTTCTTTGCCGTGCAACTGTGGCAAGGTGAACTCTATCCGCGCTGGTTGATGGAGATGAACGGCGCCTTCGGCAGCCCGGTCTTTTTCTTCTATCCCCCCCTGCCCTACTATGTGAGCGCACTGTTCGCCGGCCCCACCCCACTGGCCCACGAGGCGATGACGCCGCTGCTCTGGAGCAGCAGCGTGGCACTCTGGCTCTCCGGCCTGTTTGCCTATCTCTGGTTGCGTCCCTTTGCCGGCCACGGACGGGCGCTGGCGGCCAGTCTGCTCTATATGGCGCTGCCCTATCATCTGGCCATCGATATCTACGCCCGCTTTGCCCTGGCGGAGAGCTGGGCCTTCGTCTGGGCGCCGCTGGCTCTGCTGGCGCAGGATCGCCTCTGCCGCGGCGCCCCCTTTGCACTACTGCAGCTCGCACTGGCCGTCTCCATGCTGACGCTTTCCCATCTACCAAGCACCCTGCTCATTCTGGGCTTGCTCACCCTGCGCAGCCTGCTACTGGTCTGGCGCTACAAGGGGAGCACAGCGCTTGTCAGTGTCCCTGTCACCGCCTCCCCGCTCATTGGCACCCTGCTGGGCCAGCTCTGGGGGTTGGCGATGGCCAGCCTGTTGCTGCTGCCCGCTCTGCTGGATCAGGGGGGGATCTCCATGGAGCAGATGCGCACCGGCATGTTCGAATTTCAGCGCAACTTTCTCGATCGTTTGCCCCAAAGCCGTGATGACTGGCGCTTTCGCGGCCATCTCGCCTGGCTGACGCTGCTCACCCTGGCTCTGCTGCTGGTAGCTTGGGCTGCCGCCCGCGAGCCGCGCCATCCCGAGTTGCTGCTCTGGGGGGTCATTGGCATCCTGAGCTTTCTGATGATGCTGCCTCCAAGCGAGCCCCTGTGGCGCCTGCTCACTCCGTTGCAACTGGTGCAATTTCCCTGGCGCCTCAATCTGCTGCTGGTCATCGCTACCGTCGCCGTGGTGGCGCTGGGTACCCCCACCTATCGCCCGTGGCAGTGGGTCTGGTGGTTACTGCTTGCCCTCACCCTGCTCTCGCAGGGACTCTATGTACGCGAGGCGCCGCTCACCCAGGCTCCCGTAAAGAGTCAGCTCGACGGGGAGTTCGACAGCAAGCGCAGCGCCCGCGAATACCGACCAAAGCAGGTGCCACGCGGCATGTTTGCCCCCACCCTGCTGGCCTGGAAAGAGGAATTCCAGCCCGCCATCACCAGCGACCATCAGGGGGTGAACTGGCAGATCCAGCGCTGGCAGCCTCGTCATATCGAATTGACGGTGGATGCCCCGGCACCCGCCAAGCTGGTCCTGCACCAGTTTGATTACCCGGGCTGGCAGGCAAGGCTCGACCAGCGCCTGCCGCTGAGCGTCAGCAGCACCCGCAACGGGCTGGTGCAGGTCTGGGTGCCCGCCGGACAACACAGCCTCACCTTCACCCTCACCGCCCGCTGGCCGGAGCGGCTCGGTTACGCCATCTCGTTGCTGGCCTGGCTGCTCTGGCTGGGGGGAGTGATCCGCGCAGCGCGCCGACATGACCGAAAGCTTGATCCCCAAGGTGCCTGAGCGATCGGACACCTCCCCCTTTTGAGGGGGTAGGAACGTCATGCCGAGCGGGGGCAAACCTGATAGACTCGCCCTTCTCCCTTTTTCAACCAAGGTTCACCAGCGGATACCCTATGCCCCACGCACAGTCCCCCCAGGCCACCATGCTCTCTCCCCGTTTCCTGTTTATCCTGCTCGGCGCTCTGGCGGGTCTGACCCCGCTGGCGGTGGATATGTATCTGCCCGCCATTCCGGCCATCGCTCGGGATCTAGCCACCAGCATCGACGGTGCCCAGCTCACCATCAGCGCCTTTCTGGGCGGTTTTGCCATCGGCCAACTCTTCTACGGCCCGCTGGCCGACAGCTATGGCCGCAAGCCGGTGATCCTGGCGGGGCTGGTGATGTTTGCCATCGCCTCGGTGGGCTGCGCCATGGCGGACTCCCTGCCCGAATTGCTGGCCTATCGGATGTTGCAGGCAGCGGGCGGTGCGGCGGGCTCGGTGGTGGTCAATGCCCTGCTGCGCGATCTGTTCGAGAAGGATGCGTTTTCTCGCGCCATGTCGTTCGTCATTCTGGTGATGACCTTGGCGCCGCTGGTGGCCCCTGTGGTGGGCGGCTATATCAGCGCCCACGCCGACTGGCGGGTGATCTTCTGGCTGCTGGTGGGGATCAGCCTGCTGATCTGTCTGGTGATGCAGTGGAAAATTCAGGAGACCCTGAAACCCGAGCACCGTCAGCCCCTTAATCTGGGCCAGATCCTCAAGAACTACTGGGGGGTACTCTCCCATCGCGGCGCCATGGGCTACGTGCTGTGCGGCTCCCTCTCCAGCTCCGGCATGTTCGCCTTCCTGAGTGGCTCCCCTTATGTCTATATCGAGTATTTCAAGGTGCAGACCGAGCACTACGGCTGGCTGTTTGGTCTCAATATTTTGCTGATGATGGTGGTCACTTTCGTCAATAGCCGACTGGTAAAAGGGGTGGGTGCCGAGCGGATGCTGCAATACGGCCTGCTGGTGCTGCCCTGCGCTGGCGCCCTGCTGATCTACAACGCCTGGAGCCAGACCGGCGGTCTGTGGGGCATCGTCATTCCGGTGGTACTCTTTATCGGCCATATCAGTCTGGTGGGGGCCAACGCCATGACCGGCCTGATGGGCCACTTCCCGCAATCTGCGGGCACCGCCTCGGCACTGGCGGGCACCCTGCGCTTTGGCATCGGCGCCCTGGTCGGGATTCTGGTCAACCTCAATCCGCCCCAATCGCCGCTGCCCATGGCCATCGCCATCGCATGCTGTGGCGTGGGTTCCACCCTCAGTTACTGGCTGCTGGCGGGCAAGCGGGGCGATTGACCCCCCCTATCCCCCTCGGCCAGGAAAACGAAAGAGGCTTCCATCAACGGAAGCCTCTTTTCGTACTGGCGGGCAGACGTTCAGAACTGGGCACTGTTGAGCCAGAGGTGCGCCCCTATGCTCACCAGATAGCCGAGCAAGATAGCCGGCGACCATTTCAGGTGGCCAAAGAAGGTATACATGCCATGGGCCTGCCCCATCAGGGCAACACCGGCGGCAGAGCCGATGGAGAGCAGGCTGCCGCCCACCCCGGCGGTCAGGGTCACCAGCAGCCACTGCCCCAGCGCCATGTCTGGGCTCATCGAGATCACGGCAAACATCACGGGAATGTTGTCGATGACGGAGGACAAGACCCCGATGAAGATGTTGGCCATGGTGGGATCCGTACCCTCATACAACCAGTGTGATACCAGCTCCAGATACCCCATAAAGCCCAGCCCCCCTACACACATCACCACTCCGTAGAAGAAGAGCAAGGTATCCCACTCCGCCTTGGCGACCTTGTTGAACACATCGAATGGCACCACAGAGCCCAGTCTGCGCAACCTTTCGGTGTCGCCATTGCGTTCGTAGAGCGCACGCTTGCGTGCCAGCGAGCGCGGTAACGACTTGCGCAGATAAAACCCGAAAAACTGCAGATAACCGAGTCCCAGCATCATGCCGAGCACTGGCGGCAGGTGAAGAAAGCTGTGACACATGACTGCCGTGGTAATGGTGAGCAAGAAGAGCAACACGATACGCCTGGCGCCTCGCTTCAGCTCGATATGCTCGTTGTCGGCTTCGGGGACATGACGCGGCACCATCAGGCTCATCAGGATGGCCGGAACCAGAAAATTGAGCAGAGAGGGAATAAGCAGGGTGAAGAACTGGCCAAATTGCACCTTGCCCGCCTGCCACACCATCAGGGTGGTGATATCGCCAAAGGGACTGAACGCCCCTCCGGCGTTGGCGGCGATCACTATGTTGATGCAGGCAAGATTGACAAAACGCCGATCACCGTTGGCCACCTTCAACACCACGGCGCACATCAAGAGCGCAGTGGTCAGGTTGTCTGCCACCGGCGAAATACAAAAAGCAAGCCCACCGGTCAACCAGAACAGGGTGCGCAAGTGAAAGCCGGATCGCACCAGCCAGGCGCGCAGGGCATCGAATAACCTGCGATCCTCCATGGCGTTGATATAGGTCATCGCCACCAGCAGGAACAGCATCAACTCGGCATATTCCAGCAAGGTATGGCGGAAGGCCTGCTCGGCGACAGGGCTCATCCCTTGCTGTGCATAGGCGATACCAATCAGGATCCAGATCACCCCGGCGGCCACCAGCACGGGTTTGGACTTGCGCAGTTGCAGATACTCTTCAGCCATCACCAGGGCGTAGGCCAACACAAACAATCCGACACAAAAAAGACCGATTGAGGAGGATGTCAACAGAACAGGGCCACTACTGGCATGGGCGGGAGGGATAAACAGGGACAGCAGCAAAATAACTGGGGTAAGCGCAGACATGGTCTCTTCCTTTTAGAACCATCTGGCAATGATGCTAACACCTGGATGAAAAGAAAAATTCATCCAGGTCAATTAACGCTTAATTGGTTTGCTGTCGAAACGCGGGATTATTTCTTGCCGAAACCCGACTGCTTGAGGGTATAGCCTGCGCTGTTCTGCCAGGCATCCAGACCGCTGCGGTTATTGCCCGCCACCAGACTGGCGGCCAAACTCGGGCTGTTGAACAGCTGATCGGCGGTAAAGACAAAGCCGCCCTGACTGCGGGGCACTATGACCCCCTTTTCCAGCAGCTCGTGACGCAGCTCGATCACCGCTTCACGCAAAGAGGCGGCATCCTCGCCATTGGCGGTGGAACCGGCCAGCACCATAAAGCCCGGATTTTGCCGCTTGCCCACCGGATAACCGTGGGCCTCGGCCCCCTTGCCGTTGAAGTGGTAGAGCTCGCGCTCCCCCGGCCGGTTGTCGGAGAGTGCCTTTTGCAGGGTCATCAGCTCGTTGTAGATCTCGATGGGGACGACGGCAGCCTGCTTGTTGCCCTTGCTATCGATGATAAAACTGACTTGCTTGTGTAACATCCTTGCTCATCCTGTGACCCATGGAAGCCCCTATTCTAACCACCTCGGGCAAGCGGGATCCAGCGAGGATCCACTGCTCTTTTGCCGCCTTGATCACTAACTGGCACTCTTGATCAACCGTAAGGGGTGTTGATCAATGCTGGCCGTGCTAGCGTACCAAGCATGATGAAAGCCATTGACCATCAAACGGTTATCCCATGCTGACCCTGCGCAACCTCTGCAAGAGTTTCGATAACGGCAGTGAGCGACTGCCGCTGTTCCACCATCTCGATCTCGCCCTCCCCGCTGGCGAGATCACCCTGCTGCTGGGCCAAAGCGGCTGCGGCAAATCGACCCTGCTCAATCTGATCGCCGGGCTGATTGCACCGGATGAAGGGGAGATCTGGCTGGGGGAGACCCGGATCGACACCCGCTCCCCCGACGAGCGGGCGCGCCTGCGGGGCCGCCATTTCGGTATCGTCTATCAGGATTTCAACCTGCTGCCGACCCTGAACGTGGCCGAGAATCTGGCCCTGCCGCTGGCTATCAACGGGCTGCCACCGGATGAGGCAAAGATTGACCAGTTGCTGCAACGGCTCGATATGAGCCACAAGCGCGATGCCTGGCCGGAGCAGCTCTCCGGCGGCCAGCGACAGCGAGTGGCGCTGGCCCGCGCCCTTATCCATCAACCCGGTTGGCTGCTCGCCGACGAACCCACCGGCAGCCTCGATGAACACAATGCCGAACAGGTGATGGCGTTAATGATCGCGGCGGTGCGCGACACAGGCGCAGGCTTGCTGCTGGTGAGCCACAACCCCGCCTATGCTGCGCAGGCCGACAGGGTGCTGCGCCTCGAAGGGGGGCAACTTATCGAGCTCAAGGGACCCCGTCATGACTAAACAACGACTGCGCCAGCCGGAGTCACGCTGATGCTGCCACTCAAAGCGCTGCTGCGCCTCTATCGCAGCCACCCCTGGTTGCTGCTGATGAGTCTGGCCGGGCTGGTATTGGGGGTATCGCTGGTGGTGGCCATCGAGCTGCTCAACCACAGTGCCCGCACCAATTTTGTCGCAGCCCGCAGCCAGCTGGCAGGGGAAGCCAACTACCGGCTGGCCCCCGCTGGCGGGCTGGATGAGCAGCTTTACGTGCAGCTGGTGACCAGCCAGCCCGCCTTGGATGCCATGCCCCAGCTCCATGGCTGGCTCAAAGATGAAGAGGGACGCAGCTTTCAACTGCTGGGAATGGATCTCTTCAACCCCGGCCCCCTGCGCCAGCTGCTTGGCGCCCAACCCGCGAGCGAACCCGCCTTTTCCCTCAACCGTGCCGACAGCATCTGGCTGGCGGCCCCTGAGGCAGCTCGCCTTGGCTGGCAAGCGGGCCAGAGCCGCCGCTTTGTATTGGGCGGCAGCGATGGCGGCAGCGCCCGCACCCTGACCCTGACGCTGGCGGGCACGTTCGAACCGGGCGCCGTGCCCATGGAGCGGCTGCTGATAACCGATATCGGCCTCGCCCAGCCGTTGCTGGATAAAGCGGGTCGGCTCGATCGCATCGTCTTCAAGCTAAGCGACGCCGAGGCTCGCACCCTGCAGGCTACCCTGCAAACCGATTACCCAAACCAGCCCTTGTGGCTTGAGCCCATAAGCCCGGCGCTCGATGCCAGCCAGCTTGGCGATGCGCTGGCCCTCAATCTGACGGCGCTCTCATTGCTCGCCATGGCGGTGGGACTGTTTCTGGTGTTCAACGCCCAGCGATTTGTCCAGAGCGTGCGTCGCCCCCAGCTGGCCCAGTTGATCATTCTGGGGATGGGGCCGAGTCGGGTACTGCGTTGGCTCATTCTGGAGCTCGTTATTCTCGCCACCCTCGGCACCCTGCTCGGGGTGCTGCTCGGCAGCCTGTTGGCGCTCGCCTTGATGGGGCAACTGACCCAGGCGCTGGCCGATCTCTATGGCCCCAACCCCATCGATCTGTTGCGCCTTTCCCCTGTGAGCCTGCTCAAGGCGCTGTTGATCGGGTTGTTCGGCACGCTGGCCGCCAACCTGCCCGGCTGGTGGCAACTGCTGCGCCAATCCCCCCTCGAACTGCGAGCGGGAAGCAGCCGCCCCCCCGCTCACCCGTGGCGACGGCGCGTGCTGGCCATCGCCATCCTGCTGCTGTGCGCCCTCTGCCTGTGGCTGCCACAAACAGGTCTGAGTGGCGCCCTCTTTATCGCCGGCGGCTGGCTGCTGGCCATGGCACTCTGGCTGCCCGATGCCCTGCGCGGCCTGCTTGGCTGGTTGCGACGGCGCGCGGGCGGCCCCCTCACCGCCCGGCTCGGGGTGGCCGAGACCCTCTATCACCTCGATCGCACCGCCATCGCGGTGATGGCGTTGCAGCTGGCCATCGCGGCGGCCATCGGCATCGGGGTCATGGTGTCGAGCTTTCGCTCCAGCGTGGAGATCTGGCTCGGCCAGCGTCTGGCCGCCGATCTCTATGTCACCGCCCCCAAGGGGGTGGCGGGCAACAAGGGCACCTTGAGCGACGCCACCCTTAAGACTCTGCTCGCCAATCCGCTGGTGAGCGCGGCCTCGCGCCGCTCGGTTCACCCCGCCCGCTGGCAGGGGCAGCCCATCGAGTGGGCGCAGATGGACTTTATCCCCCAGCTTAAAGCGGCCTATCCGCTACTGGCCGGACGCTGGCCGACCCGCCCTGACGAGGTACTGGCGAGCGAACCGCTGACGGTGCGCCTCGGGGTCAAGGTAGGCCAGACATTGGCGATCAGCGGCGAGCAGGGGCCACGGCAGTTCACCGTCACCGGCGTCTATCAGGACTACGGCAGTGACAAGGGGCAGATCCTGCACGCCTTCGAAGGGGGCGCGGTGCAATCCCTCGCCCTCTTTAGCAACGACCCCGAACAGCTGGCCGACCGCCTGCGCGAGCGCTTTGGCGAGCAGCTCAATCTGCTCTCCGCCCCCGCCATTCACAGCGCGGCGCTCAAGGTGTTTGACCAGACCTTTGTGGTGACCGAGCTATTGAAACTGCTGATCCTCGGCATCGCCTTTGTCGGGATCGGCTCGGCCTTTATGGTGCTGGGGCTGGCGCGCCGTGGTGAGCTGCAGACCTTGCAGAGTCTGGGCTTGAGCCCCCGCCACTGCCGCCAGCTGCTGGTGTGGCAAGGGGCTGGATTGGGGCTGCTCACCGCCCTGCTGGCCCTGCCGGTGGGCTATGGCCTTGCCTGGGTGCTGATCGAGGTGGTCAACCCCCGCGCCTTTGGCTGGCGCCTCGCCTTCGAGGCCGCCCCCCTTCATGCGGTCACCGCCCTGTTGCTGGCACCGGTCTGTGGCGCACTGGCATCCTGGTATGCGGCAAGGAGAGTGGTATGAAACAGATCAAAGGGTGGCCGCTGGCGCTGGGTATGCTCTGGACGCTCTATAGCGGGGCTATCGCTGCCAGCGATCTGGGCGCCCTGCTCGGCGGCGGCAGCGACAGCTTTAAAAAGGTGCTGCCGGGGCAAATTATCCAATTGCCGGAGGATCACGCCGCCCACCCCGATTACCGCTCCGAGTGGTGGTATCTCACCGGCAACCTCAAGGATGATCAGGGGCGCGAATATGGCATGCAGTGGACCCTGTTTAGGCAGGGTATCGAGCAAGAACTCCGCACCAGCAACCCCTGGCTCACCCCCCAGCTCTGGCTGGCCCAGTTTGCCATCACGGATCTCGACCGTGGCACTCACCAGCAAGATGAACGGGCCAGTCGGCAGGGGCCGGGACTGGCGGGGGCCAACGGCGGCCAATATTGGCTCAGGGAGTGGCGGCTTGCCTCGCAAGGGGCGGCGCTCTTTCCCGCCACCCTCAAGGTGCAGAGCAAGATTGGCGAGCTGAACCTCACCGTCACCGCCGCCAAGCCGCTGGTGCTACAAGGCAAGGCCGGTTACAGCGAGAAGAGCCCGGGCAACGCCTCCTTTTACTACTCCTACCCGCGCCTCACTCTTCGCGGCACCTTGGCTCGCAATGGCGAGACCCGCACCGTCACCGGACAAGGGTGGTTTGATCACGAGTGGAGCAGCTCGGTATTGGCCGAGTGGCAATCGGGCTGGGACTGGTTTTCGCTCCAGTTGAACGATGGCCGCGAGCTGATGCTGTTTCGCCTGCGCACCAAGACGGGCCGCGCAGAGCCCGAGAATCGCTACGGCATCTTGATTGAGCGGGATGGCAGCAGCCGGGTGCTCACCCCCGACGCGATTCACCTGACGCCGGGCAACACCTGGCGCGGCCCCAAGGGGCAGGATTACCCCGTCGAGTGGCAGCTAGACGCCGCCGGAATGAGCCTCACCATCAAAGCCCGTCAGCCCAATCAGGCCATGACAGGCCGCTTTGACTACTGGGAGGGTGCGGTCTCTGTCTCGGGAGATGCTCAAGGTGTCGGCTATCTGGAGATGACGGGCTATTGATCCAGGAGCGTGGCTGTTGATTGCAACGGCCATAAGCCGCCGTCAATGCCCTGCCAGACGGATTTGATGATGCACGCAGCCACCATGACGCCGGGGCTCTCGCCCCTCACTGCGGCACACAGGGCGCGCCGCACCTGGAGCCGGCGATTTTAAAGGGGGGCATGATAAAGAATTCGGGGCGCAGTTCGCCCCTTTTGTTGCCGCAAAGGCCTGTATCGACATGTAGCAAAACGGCTTGGGAACAAAGAGAGCAAGATTCGGGTCGTTCCAGAAAGGAGTGGTTGCCATAGTGGGGCCAAACCCAAGTCGGTTGGAACCTATTGGGGTTCCAACCCACAGCCAACCCTGTGCCCCACTGATTTGGCGCACAACACACCTGCGAGGGAACTGCCATGTCATTACTGTCCAAAAAGGTCGCCATCATCACCGGCGCCAGCTCCGGCATCGGTCGCGCCAGCGCCATCCTGTTTGCCCGCGAAGGGGCCAGCGTTGTCGTCGGCGCCCGCCGCCAGCCCGAGCTGGATCTGCTGGTGGATGAGATCCGCCATGAGGGGGGCCAGGCGGTGAGTCTGGCGGGAGATGTGAAAAACGAGACTTACGCCCGCGATCTGGTGGAGCTCGCGCTAACCCGTTTCGGCGGGCTCGATATCGCCTTCAACAACGCAGGTACCACAGGCATGCCGGGCAGCGTAGAGGAGCTTGAACTGGCGCAGTGGCAGGAAATTCTGGATACCAACCTCACCAGCGCCTTTGTGGGAGCCAAGTACCAGATCCCCGCCATGCTGGCGCGTGGTGGCGGCTCGCTTATTTTTACCTCTACCTTCGTCGGCCATACCCTGGGGCTGCCCGGCATGGCGGCCTATGCGGCGAGCAAGGCGGGCCTCATTGGCCTGACCCGGGTGCTGGCTGCCGAGTATGGGGCACAAGGGGTGCGGGTCAACGCCCTGCTGCCGGGGGGCACCGACACTCCCATGGGGCGGGCTTTTGCCAATACGCCAGAGAGCCTCGCCTTTGTGCAGAATATGCATGCCCTCAAACGGCTGGCCCAACCGGAGGAGATCGCCCGCTCGGCCCTTTATCTCGCGTCCGATGCATCCAGCTTTACCACCGGCATTGCCCTGCTGGCCGATGGTGGGGTATCAATTTGTCGTACATGACGTTGTCGCCCCCAAGATCCTGCGACCGCAACCTTATCGTGAGAGCGCCTTATGTCTGATTACGCCCGCATCGCCGATGCCATCCGTTTTATCGCAAGTCAGGTGGAGCGCCAGCCCACTCTGGACGAGATAGCGGCGCACGTTCACTTAAGTCCCTTTCACTTCCAGCGGCTGTTCAGCCGCTGGGCCGGAGTGACGCCCAAACGCTATCTGCAGGTGCTGACCCTGGAGCGGGCCAAGGCGCTGCTGCAGGAGTCGCGCCCGCTGCTGGAGGTGGCCGATACCCTGGGCCTTAGCAGCGGCTCGCGGCTCTACGATCACTTCGTGCAGCTCGAAGCGGTAACGCCGGGCGAGTACAAGCAGCGCGGGGCCGGGCTGGTTATCGATCACGGGGTGCACGACACCCCCTTCGGCCAGGCGTTTGTCGCCCTGACCCAGCGGGGGGTGTGCAACTTCTCGTTTCTCGATGACAAGGCCCCAGAGGCACCGCTGGCCGCCCTCGCCCACAGCTGGCCTGCGGCAAGGCTGCAAGTAGCGCCATCACGCACCCGGGGGGTCATCCACACCATGTTCGATGGCAGCAAGGCGCCGGATCGCCCTATCTCCTTGCACGTGAGCGGCACCAACTTTCAGATCAGCGTCTGGCGGGCGCTGCTGCAGATCCCGCCCGCCAAGGTGGTGAGCTACGCCCAGGTGGCGAACGCAGTCGGCAACCCCAAAGCCGCCCGAGCCGTGGGGCTGGCGGTGGGCGCCAACCCCGTCGCCTTGATGATCCCCTGTCACCGGGTCATCCAGCAAAACGGCAAACTCGGCGGCTATCACTGGGGCGAGACCCGTAAACAGGCGATCCACGCCTGGGAAGCGGCGAGGTATGAGTGAAGGTGGCCTTTATTCTGCTCGGCCTGATGAGGAAAACAGGAATCTTGGTAGTGAGTCAGCAGACAATCAGGCAACGCCGGACAAGCGTGCGGCGATATAAAACGGGGACATAAGAAGAATCGGGGCGCAGATCGCCCCTTTTGTTGCTTTGGTTACAGGGCGTGGCGATCAGTTACACCACCCCAGCGGATTAACGAAACACGTAGGGTGTAATAAGTGCAGAGCATTGCACCATTTGCAGAGTGGCTTTTGTGCAAGGTATGAGGAACAAAAGTAGAGGTGCAATTTCATTGCACCCTACGGCACCGCAACGTGTTGTTATATGCGTGACTCACTTTCAAACTGAAGGCTAAGCGGCGCCAGCATGAACGACCCGAATCGCTCTCTCAACGAACAGGCGTAACTCACCATCTATGATTTGCACTTGATCCGCTGATGGGTTCGTATCGTGATGATATTGCCCAGCGTAACCGTTTATTTCATTTAATTCCGCAGTAATGTTCTGAGCATGAAAAAGTGGGCTATTTTGTGGAGCAGCATTAATAGCTTGAATTACCTGTCCGAACAGCAACCCGCTATCTACCATGCCAGGGAATCGGCGATGCAAATATCCTTCTAGCATAGGTCTAATAGACCTCGCAACCTCCATGCTACTTTGAGCTTCACCCGCTAAATATTCGCCTAACACTCTATGGCATTTGAAGTATGCCCCTTCACATTCTTTATCAACGTCAATCATAGCAAAATCACTATAGCGATTTTCAACAGTTTTTAATCTCAGACATACAACATGCTGAGGTGTACTTCCGCGTAAAATTTCGTCCCGCAGATTTCTCATAAAATGAATGTCGTGAACTAACACAATTAGCTGTCTGCAATTATCATGAACCCGTTTCAATATGGTACGAGTCTGCTGCTTACGATTAAGGTCTAGGCTGCAAATGGGGTCATCAATCACTACGACCTTACTTGCCAGATCAACAGTTGACTCAACTGATGCAATAAAAAATGCAAAGGCCAAAGTCCTTTTATCCCCCTCACTCAACGAGGTCTTGAAGTCAGGGACTCCGCCAGTTAATTCAATACTGGCTCCACGCATGTATAGGTTGTAATTGCTTCGCAGACCGCCTCGGTAGTTGAAATCTATATTCGGTATAGAGAATTGCGCACCAAATGCACGAAGCAACTGATTAATTCGGTCCTTGTAACTCTCAAGTGTGGTTTGCATGATCGTGTTCAAAGCATCTTTTTTAAGTTGCTTTTCAGCCTGTTTCAGTGCTTCTTCAGAAGTCGCTGTATCAAGTTGAGAAAGCATATCAACGACTTCTTGCCGATATCTGGTCTTAGCCTGTTCAAGAGTTGCAATTTGGCGATGCAAATCGTCAGTGCTCACCGTGGCAAGGTTTGTCTTGTAGTCATTAATTTGTCTAATCGCAGCGTCTATCCTGCTATTGCAATTCCTAACAATTACTAGAATTTGATCCCAGATAACTCTCAGTTCGTTTTCTGCTTCAATTGAACCGATTGGTTCAAGTAAATTAGCCTCCTTGGTGATTCTTAATTCATCCAGACGCCTTCTAATTTCCAAGAGTGCAAGCATAGAAGCATCAAAATTAAACTCCGGGGCTTGTATCTCGAGATGCTCCTGCCACCCATCAATGATTGCGCTAGCGGTAGAGAAATTTGCGGCAAGTCTTTCGATAATCGATTGTGAAGTAGCATGTGATATGAGCGTATCCAACGCAGCCACTGAGACCTTTAGACGATTATAATCTTGATTAAAATAGCTTCGATAAGCCTCAATTAGCTCGACACCGTCAAGAGGTTGGTTGCAATACGGGCAATTTTCATCGTTTCCATAGTTACGACCATCACTAATCCATTTTTCAAGGCCCGGCTGACCAAGTAGGTCTAAGTGTTGCCTGACACGTTGCTCAGCAGCCAAGTCGATATCAGATAAAGAGCGTCTAAACGTCTCAAAAATTTGACCAACATTAAGCGTTGGTTCTTCCAAGCACCTAGGCAAAGCTTTGGCTTGGATAAATCCGATGTTCTGAGCCTCTACGATTTGTTCATTTAATCTCGCGATCTGGGCATCTGCATCTACTACTTCGGCCAAATTGCGGAACTGACGAAGTGTTATGCCTCGATGAAACTCAGCCAATTGATTATTAAGTTCTCTAACTGCTTGTGCTGCCGCAACGGCGTCAGCGTCGGCTTGATCATATTCGTGCTGAGCATTTACTGCGTTGGTGCCTAGGGCAAACTGCAGAAGATTCCTTCTCTGATCAGTTGTTACTTGACCTCCTGCGTATACGTTCTTTTCCACAAAATCGGCATCGAATACCAATAACTCTGGACGTGGGTGATCCCACGCTGAGTTTGTGAATCTTGAATTCTGGCCGTTAGAGAATTGAAAATGGACTTCAGGCTGATTGCTGCCGTCTATTGTACGACGGCGACTTATCAGATCGGGTTCGTTAGAGGCGCATGATCGGAGGATTGACGTGAGAGTAGACTTGCCCACTCCGTTATCGGCGTAAATAAGACTCGCTTTCTTAAGACTATAAGCACGACCATTGGCATCATGAAGAAGGCCAACTCCCTTAACTCGGTGAATTCGTTCTAGCATTCTTTCCCCCTCCCCCGACTCTACGGGATAATGTTTGCCCTCTGAACTTTTGGCACCGGTATCTGGCAGTAAGGCACATACCAGTGATTGGATGGACGGCAGTATTAATCCGATAGTCTCCAGTCTGCTGCAGTTTACCTATGTCATTTATCGGGCTTTACACATGGATGACTCAAACGGTTGCCAAACGGCAATCTTAGCTAACGAGGTAAGCAAGAAAAGAGGGAGATGACAGTTTCCTGAGCAAGATCAATAAATTAATCAATAAGTACAAATACCGGCCACATATCAGCAGTGCCGGAGCATAGATAAAGAAAAGACGCCCTAAGGCGTCTTTCTTATTGCTGGAGTCTGGAGCAAACCGGTTAGGAGATCTCCCCCTCCCCGCCTTGCCCACAACCCTATCAGATCGGGGTAATGGAGGTGATATGGGCATCCCCGTCCAGTGATTTGAAGATCTGTACCACGGCTTCGCCATGGATCGGTTTGGCAAGCGGCACAGTGCTCTTGCACTTGAAGCGGTAGTTGGTGCCAGCCACCACTTGAGTGGAGACTTCAAAGGGTACGTACTGCACCCCTACAAATCCTTTCAGCGCCTGATCAAATACCGCCTGATCCTCGGCGGTCAGCTTGTGATATGCGGTCCATCCACCCACCAACACTGCTTGTTCTGACATATCAAACTCTCCGTGCTCTATGATCCCGACTCGTTTGGCCGTTCGGGCTGCGCCCCGTTGATTCAAGTGGTTTCCGGTCTCCACCGGGGGTCGTCACTGCCGATTGGCGCGATGACGATGAGCCCGTTTGCGCAGCTATCTGCAACTGGATCAGCCCTCCCCCCAGCCACAAGCCGCTGTTGACAGCGGGCTCAATTGGCATGAGAGAGCCTAGTGCGAGATGGCAAAAATGCCCCTGTCACATATGACAGGGGCAAGGTGGCGAAAAAGCTGCTCGAAAAAAGAAGATATGTGGCGCAAACGATTGAGAAAAGAAAAGACGCCTCAAGGGCGTCTTTTTTGCATTTTTATGCTCGAAGGGTAGAAGGGCTAGCGCCGCTTATTCCCATTCGATAGTTGCGGGCGGCTTGCCGGAAACGTCGTACACCACGCGGGAGATACCGTTGATCTCGTTGATGATGCGATTCGATACGTGACCGAGGAAGTCGTACGGCAGATGGGCCCAGTGGGCGGTCATAAAGTCGATGGTTTCGACGGCGCGCAGGGCAATGACCCAGTCATATTTGCGACCATCGCCCATGACGCCAACGGAGCGCACCGGCAGGAACACTGCGAACGCCTGGCTGACCTGGTTGTAGAGGTCGGCTTTACGCAGCTCTTCGATAAAGACCGCATCGGCGCGGCGCAGAATATCGCAGTACTCTTTCTTCACTTCGCCAAGGACGCGCACGCCCAGACCCGGGCCCGGGAACGGGTGACGGTAGAGCATGTCGTAGGGCAGACCCAGCTCGAGGCCAACGCGGCGCACTTCGTCTTTGAACAGCTCGCGCAGCGGCTCGACCAGACCCATCTTCATCTCTTCCGGCAGGCCGCCGACGTTGTGGTGAGACTTGATGACGTGGGCCTTGCCGGTCTTGCTGGCAGCAGATTCGATAACGTCCGGATAGATGGTGCCTTGCGCCAGCCACTTGGCGTTTTTCAGCTTTTTCGCTTCATCATCAAACACTTCGACGAAGACGCGGCCGATGATCTTGCGCTTGGCTTCCGGCTCGTCAACACCGGCCAGGGCAGAGAGGAAGCGCTGTTCGGCTTCAACCTTGATGATGTTCAGACCAAAGTGGTCACCAAACATCTCCATCACCTGCTCGCCTTCGTTCAGACGCAGCAGACCGTTGTCCACGAAGACGCAGGTCAGGCGATCGCCGATGGCGCGGTGCACCAGCATGGCAACCACGGAGGAGTCGACACCGCCGGAGAGACCGAGGATCACTTCATCGTCACCTACCTGCTCGCGGATGCGGGCAACGGCGTCGTCGATGATGGTGGCCGGGGTCCAGAGGCATTCGCAGCCGCAGATGTCTTTGACGAAGTGCTCCAGCATGCGGGCACCCTGACGGGTGTGGGTCACTTCCGGGTGGAACTGCACGCCGTAGAAGCGCTTGGCCTCACACGCCATGGCCGCGTGGGGGCAGGTCGGGGTCTGGGCGATGGTGGTGAAGTCGGCCGGAATGGTGGTGACCTTGTCACCGTGGCTCATCCAGACATCCAGCAGGGCATTGCCGTTGTCGGCGATGGCATCTTCGATATTGCGCAAGAGGGCGCTGCTCTTGCCAGCTTCGCCCAGCACTTCCACCTTGGCGTAACCGAACTCACGCTCGGTAGAGGATTGCACCTTGCCGCCCAGCTGCTCGGCCATGGTCTGCATGCCGTAGCAGATACCGAACACAGGGACACCGGCGTTGAACACATACTCGGGGGCGCGCGGGCTGCCCGCTTCGGTGACGGACTCGGGGCCGCCGGAGAGGATGATGCCGCTCGGATTGAATTCGCGGATCTGCTCTTCGGTTACGTCCCAGGCCCACAGTTCGCAGTAGACGCCGATTTCGCGCACACGGCGGGCGATCAGCTGGGTGTACTGGGAACCGAAGTCGAGGATAAGGATACGGTGCTGGTGAATGTCTTTAGTCATTTTATTCCTGCATCAGGCTGATGTTGTCACAAAGGGCACGGGATAAAAAAATGGTGGAAAAACGGGGCGCAGGGCCCCGTTTTATCAGCCCATCCGATAGTTGGGGGCTTCTTTGGTAATGGTCACATCGTGGACGTGGGACTCTTTCATCCCGGCGCCGGAGATGCGCACGAATTCAGCTTTGGTGCGCATGTCGTCGATGGTGGCGCTGCCGGTCAGGCCCATGGAGGAGCGCAGGCCGCCCATCTGCTGGTGGATGATCTCTTTGAGGCGACCTTTATACGGCACGCGACCTTCGATACCTTCCGGTACCAGCTTGTCGGCGGCGTTGTCAGTCTGGAAGTAGCGGTCGCTGGAGCCTTTGGACATGGCGCCCAGAGAGCCCATACCACGGTAGGATTTGAAGGAGCGACCCTGATAGAGCTCGATCTCGCCCGGCGCTTCTTCAGTACCGGCGAACATGGAGCCCACCATGACGCAGCTGGCGCCCGCGGCAATGGCCTTGGCGATGTCGCCGGAGAAGCGGATACCGCCATCGGCAATCACCGGAATACCGGTGCCTTCCAGCGCGTCAACGGCGTCGGAGATGGCGGTGATCTGGGGCACGCCCACGCCGGTTACGATGCGGGTAGTACAGATGGAGCCCGGGCCGATACCGACCTTGACGGCGTTGACGCCGGCAGCAACCAGCGCCTTGGCGCCCGCGGCGGTCGCGACGTTGCCACCGATGATCTGCAGATCAGGATAGGCGTCGCGGGTAGCTTTGATGCGATCCAGCACACCCTGAGAGTGGCCGTGGGAGGAGTCAATCAGCAGCACGTCAACACCGGCTTCCACCAGCGCGGCGACGCGCTCCTCGTTACCGGCACCGGCACCAACGGCAGCACCGACCCGCAGACGACCCTTGTCATCTTTACAGGCGTGCGGCTTGCGCTCGGCTTTCTGGAAATCTTTAACGGTGATCATGCCCTTGAGTTTGAAGTCGGCGTTCACCACCAGCACTTTTTCGATACGGTGCTTTTGCATCAAGGCAACCACCTCTTCGCGAGGGGCCCCTTCACGCACGGTGACCAGACGATCTTTCTGGGTCATGATCTGTTCAACGGTCTGGGAGAGGTCAATCACGAAGCGCACGTCACGGCCGGTGATGATACCGACCAGCTGATTGCCGTCAGTCACCACGGGGTAACCGGCGAAGCCGTTCTTGTGGCTCAGCTCCTTGATTTGGGCGATGGTCATGTCAGGGCGCACGGTAACGGGGTCGGTGACCACGCCGCTCTCGTACTTCTTGACCTTGCGCACTTCGGCAGCCTGCTGCTCGATGGACATGTTCTTGTGGATAAAGCCGATACCGCCTTCCTGGGCCAGTGCGATAGCCAGACGGGCTTCGGTCACTGTGTCCATGGCAGCGGAGATCATCGGGATGTTCAAGCTGATGGCGGAGGTCAGCTTGGTACGCAGATCGGCAGTATTGGGAAGAACTTCGGAGTGGGCGGGAACCAACAGTACATCGTCGAAGGTTAACGCTTCTTTGGCAATCCTGAGCATGGCAATATCTCACCGTTGAGGAAGTGGGGGTGTAAAATATTGCCGACGAAGTTTACTCACGCATTGGTCACTGGTAAAGAAGTTTTTTGAATTTTTTATGGCATAGCCCTCTTTTAGGCGGCCAAAACGCCAAAAAACCAAGATTATCAGTACGAAAAGCGCCATTTCGGGGCAAAAGAGTTGGCTAGCCGGTGATTTATGCAAAACCGGTAGGTGCCGACGCAGCGCAACCCCCATGCAACGGGATGATCGACAAGGGCTCAGGGGCAAGTGGCCTCTGACCCCCCTCCCCTTGTTTTGTGTCCTTGTATTCTCTCTTGCCCTCGCGGTGACCACTCACACCGGTATCATTCTCTTCTCAATGTCCCTTGCTCGGTCTGGATAATAAATTTCACCCGCTGACAATATATATTTTCTGGCACTACAAGGGTTGCCTCTCTTTATTATTTTCGCCCCACCATCCGCAGCAAGGTATTATCTTTATCCAGCAGATGATGTTTCAACGCTCCGACAATGTGCACCAGCAAAAATGCCAGCATGACATATGGCAAATATATATGGACTGTGTGAGCAATATCCCGAACGGATTCACTGAATGGAATCACATTGGCAGGATCATGGATATCTGGATTCATCGGGATAATAGACCAGCCAAATATCGCGACACCTCGGCCAGCAGCTGCGGAATAACAGAGACCGGACACCGGAATAAGCAGCGTTGAAATCAGCAAACCCCAGTGGATCGCCCTAGCTGCCAATGCCTCGTACACAGGATATTGACGCACAGGCTCAGGCCACCCTTTAACAAGGCGGAGAATGGCGCGGGGCAGGATCAAGATCAGTGCAATCATCCCCAGAGATTTATGCAGGGCATAGAGATCCCATATTTCAAATTTCACCATCAGATAACCTACAAGGGTCAGGCCAATCATCAGCAAGGCAACCGACCAGTGCAGCAAACGGGTCGTCAAACTTAAGTGGGTTGAGGGATTCATAAGCTACTCCAAACAGGGGGCGAGTGAACGCTGGTCAAGATGGTGGCGCCGTGAACATCAGCAGCACCTGAGATATCAACGGCATCGAGGCAAGCTGCAACGCGGCCAGATGCGGGCAAGCGCGAGGGCTTTTATCGGGAGCCATACTGCCTGCCCGGATAAACGGCAGCGTTTCCAATCTTGCTTTTCTGCTGCTGACGCCTCCTGCTTAACGCCCTCCCCCTGTTTCGGGTTAAGATAGCGGCCATCGTTTTATCCCGGCCCCGCCGGAGCAGACCACAGGTACGCCATTGAACCGATTTACTCCATCCAGTACGGCGAACGGCCGCGAGCAGCAGGTCTTTACCGTCACCCGCCTCAACAGCGCCGTGCGCATGATCCTGGAGCAGGATCTGGGGCTGGTGTGGCTGACCGGCGAGCTCTCCAATCTGGCGATGCCAAGCTCCGGCCACTGGTACTTCTCCCTCAAGGACATGTCGGCGCAAGTGCGCTGCGCCATGTTCAAGGGCAACAATCGGCGGGTGGCCTTCCGCCCGCAGGATGGCATGCAGGTGCTGGTGCAGGCGCGGGTCTCCCTCTATGAGCCGCGCGGCGACTACCAGCTGATCATCGAGTCAATGCAGCCGGCGGGTGACGGCGTATTGGCCCTGCGTTTTGAAGAGCTCAAGCGCCGCCTCGGTGCCGAGGGGCTGTTTGACGAAAGCCGCAAGCGGCCGCTGCCCAGCGAACCGCGGGCGGTGGGCCTTATCACCTCCGCCACCGGCGCGGCTTTGCACGATATGCTGACAGTGCTTAAACGGCGTGCGCCGGATCTACCGGTCTTTATCTACCCGACTCAGGTACAAGGCAGCGCCGCCATCAGCCAGATCGTCGCGGCGATCGCCAAAGCGAACCAGCGCGCCGAGGTGGATGTACTGATCGTCGGACGCGGCGGCGGGTCGCTTGAAGATCTCTGGTGCTTTAACGAAGAGGCGGTGGCGCGTGCCATTGCCCACTCAGCCATACCTGTGGTAAGCGCGGTGGGCCACGAGGTGGATGTCACCATCAGCGACTTTGCCGCCGACTTGCGCGCCCCAACCCCATCGGCTGCCGCCGAGCTGGTGGCGCCGGACAATCAGGCCCGCATCCAGCGCCTCGCCCACCTCAAGCAGCGACTGCTGCAGGCGATGAGTCGCCAGCAGACCGCCGCCCGCCACGATTTCATCCTGCTGCAAAAGCGGCTCGACCATCAGGATCCGAAGCGGCGGCTGGAGCAGCAGTCCCAGCGCCTCGACGAGCTCTCCACCCGTTTGCAGCAGCTATTGCGCCAGCGGCTGCATCAGGGTGAGCGGCGCCTCACCAACCTTGAGCTGCGCCTGCAGGGCAAGAGCCCGGAGCGCCTCTTGGCCGCTGGCAAGCGCCGCCATCAGCTGGCCGAGGAGCGGCTTCATGCCCTGATTGCCAAGCGGCAAGACCTTGCCAGTCACCGCCTCGCCATGCTCACCGCCCGCCTCGACGGGGTGAGCCCGCTTGCCACTCTGGGTCGCGGCTACTCCATCACCCGCACTGCACGTGGCGAAGTCATCAGCCGCGCCGATCAGGTCAACAGTGGCGACCAGCTCCTCACCACCCTGGCGCAAGGTAGCCTGCAGGTGCGGGTCGAGGAAGTTATCAAAGACTCTGCACAGTAGATCGGCTGCATCAAACCACCAGCCAATCTGCTATTCAGCCTGGCAATCAGCCAAAAACAAAGGCCACCACCGCATACAGGGTCGTGGCCTTTTTAATCTCGGGTGCTTGCGCCTGCTCACCCCTTGGCGCGGCGGGCGACCAGGGTGAACTTGTAATCATCGCTCTTGAAGAAGTTGCGACTGAACTCGAACACAGTGCCATCTTGCAAGAAGCCACGGGAGACCTTCTCGATAATGGGCTTGGCAGGATCGATACCGAGCGCCTCCACCACCTGCGCCGAGGGGAGCACCGGAATTATCTCCTGCTCGCTGCGGTCAATCACCAGCTGCTTCACCTCTTCGATGTAGTGGTACTTGGAGCCCTGCATCACCGCATAGCTGAGGTCAGGGAAGAGGGCGAGCGGCATCCAGGTCTCCTCCAGCGTTACCGCGATCTGGCGAATAAAACGCACCCGCTTGACGTAGTAGACCAGCGCCCCTTCCAGCAGATTAAGTCGCTCGGCCAGCTCGCTGCTTGCCTTGATCACCTCGAAAGCGAGAATGTCGCTGTGGGTCTCGGCCGCCGGATCAGTCACCTTCTCATAGAGGCTGGTGAGCTGATAGATGTCGTAGTTCACCTTCTCCTGCCGCACATAGCTGCCGCTGCCCTGAATGCTCTCGATGACGTTGAGTTCGGTCAGCTGCTTGAGGGCCTGGCGCACCGTCACCCGGCTCACCCCGAACTGCTCGCGCAGCTCGGCTTCGGTGGGCAGGGCATCGCCGGGGGCCAGCTCCCCTTGCGCAATCCACTGCTGGATGGTGTCGGCTATCTGGCGATACATGGGTTTTTTCGACACGAAAGGCCACCTCGTCGGCTCTGCGCCATGATAAATGGAAGAGGCGCCATTCTACCCCAGTTGCCCGGCAGACAAAACGGCTCGGCCTCATTTGACCTAACAAATCACCTTAAACAAACAATACAAAAACAATACAAATAATGAATTGTATGATACCACTCACAAAAATCAGTCGGCCGGTTTGTTAGCATCGCTGTCACTTTCACCATGACGGCTTGCTGGCAAGCCAACCTGACAGAGGATCATCATGAATCTGACCAGTCTTACCGGCCCCCATCTCATCACGTTGCAAACCCGGTTTGCCGATCGGGATGCGGCCATTCATGCCCTGGCTGATCGGCTCGATCAGGCCGGCAAGCTGCACGACAAGGCTGCCTTTCTGGCTGCGGTCATGGCCCGCGAGGCACAGGGCCCCACCGCCCTTGGCGAAGGGCTGGCGGTACCCCACGGCAAGTGCGATGCGGTGCGTGAAGCAGCCTTTGCCGTCGCTACCCTGAGCGAGGAGCTGGGCTGGGAGGGGATCGACGGCCCCGAGCCGGTCAACCTGATCTTCATGCTGGCGATCCCGACCGATCAGGCGGGCTCGACCCATATGCAGCTGCTCACCACCCTCACCACAGCCCTGGTGGATGACGATACCCGCGAGGCGGTGCTGGCGGCCCAGAGTGCCGAGCAACTGATGGCACTGCTCGATGGTGAGGGGGATAGTGGCAAGAAACCAGAAAAAGAAGACAACTTAAATACAAATAAACCCACTGTGGTCTGTGTCACTGCCTGTCCGGCGGGGATCGCCCACACCTATATGGCTGCCGAGTATCTGGAAAAGGCGGGGCGCAAGCTGGGTATTCGGGTGCTGGTCGAGAAGCAGGGTGCCAACGGCATCGAGGATCGCCTGCCGCAAGAGGCGCTCGATGCTGCGGTGGCCTGCATCTTCGCCGCCGAGGTGGCCATCAAGGAGCAGGAACGTTTTGCTGGCATCCCCCGGATCGAGACGCCGGTGGCCGAGCCCATCCGCCATGCCGAGCGGATCCTGAATGAGGCGCTGGAAGCGGCCAAGGCCGGTCGCACCGCCCCGACGCCAAACCCCAGCCAGAGCGACGCGCCGACTGGCAAGAAGGTGAGCCTCAAGACCGAGCTCAAACAGGCGCTGCTGAGCGGCATCTCCTTTGCCGTACCGCTCATCGTGGCAGGCGGTACCGTGCTTGCCGTCTCTGTGCTGCTGGCCCAGATCTTCGGCCTGCAACATCTGTTTGATACCGAGAACTCCTGGCTCTGGATGTACCGCAAGCTGGGCGGTGGCATGCTGGGCACCCTGATGGTGCCGGTGCTGGCGGCCTATACCGCCTATTCGCTGGCGGACAAACCGGCGCTGGGCCCGGGCTTTGCGGCGGGACTGGCCGCCAACATGATTGGCTCCGGTTTTCTCGGCGGCGTGGTCGGTGGTCTTATCGCCGGTTACCTGATGCGCTGGGTCAAGCAGCATGTGCGCCTTAGCCCCAACTTCAACGGCTTTCTCACCTTTTACCTCTATCCGGTGATCGGCACTCTGGTGGCGGGCAGCCTGATGCTGTTTGTCATCGGCCAGCCGGTGGCCTGGCTCAACAACAGCCTCACCGAGTGGCTCAACGGCCTCTCCGGCACCAATGCGCTGGTGCTGGGTGCCCTGCTCGGCTTTATGTGCTCGTTTGACTTGGGTGGCCCGGTCAACAAGGCGGCATACGCCTTCTGCCTCGGCGCCATGGCCAACGGGGTCTACGGCCCTTACGCCATCTTCGGCGCGGTCAAGATGGTCTCGGCCTTTACCGTCACCTTCTCCACCCTGCTGGCGCCACGCCTGTTCCAGACCTTCGAGATCGAGACCGGCAAATCGACCTGGCTGCTGGGGCTGGCGGGGATCACAGAGGGCGCCATTCCGATGGCCATCGAAGATCCGATCCGGGTGATCGGCTCCTTCCTCGCAGGATCGGTGGTCACCGGCGCCATGGTGGGTGCCATGGGAATTGGTCTCTCCACCCCGGGGGCCGGCATCTTCTCCCTGTTCCTGCTCCACGATGGCGGCCACGGCGCCTTGATGGCTGCCGCCGTCTGGCTCGGGGCGGCGCTGGTGGGCACCCTTATCTCCACTCTGGTGCTGATCGGCTGGCGCCGTCACGCCATGCAGCGCGGCACTTATCAGGTGGTTGCCGCAGAGTAAGGCTCATCTTCACCACCACTTTTTCAACAGACTATTTTTCCGCACGGCAGGCAAGGGCCGCCGTGCGTCAACAAAGGATCATTGTCATGACTGTTTCACGAGTTCACATCACGCCGCACATGCACTGGGATCGGGAGTGGTACTTCACCACCGAGGAGTCCCGCATCCTGCTGGTCAACAACATGGCTGAGATCCTGGCGCGTCTTGAATCCGACCCCGACTACAAGTTCTATGTGCTGGACGGCCAGACTGCGGTGCTGGAGGATTACTTCGCCATCCAGCCCGAGAACAAAGCCCGGGTGAAGGCGCTGGTGGAAGCGGGCAAGCTCATCATCGGCCCCTGGTACACCCAGACCGACACCATGCAGGTGAGCGGCGAGTCCATCCTGCGCAACCTGCTCTACGGGATGCGCGACTGCCTTAGCCTTGGCGAGCCGATGAAGATCGGTTACCTGCCCGACTCGTTCGGCATGTCCTCCCAACTGCCCCACATCTTCAACGGCTTCGGGATCGATCGGGCCATGTTCTGGCGCGGCTGCTCCGAGCGCCACGGCACCGACAAGACCGAGTTCCTCTGGCAGAGCAACGATGGCAGCGAGGTGACCGCCCAGGTGCTGCCGCTCGGCTACGCCATCGGCAAGTACCTGCCAGAAGATGAAGCGGGGCTGCGCAAGCGGCTCGAATCATACTTCGAGGTGCTGGAGAAGGCCTCGGTGACCAAGGATATCCTGCTGCCCAACGGCCACGACCAGATGCCGCTGCAACAGAACATCTTCGCCATCATCGACAAGCTGCGGGAGATCTACCCCCAGCGTGAATTCCACATGAGCCGCTTCGAGCAGGTTTTCGAGCGCATCGAGGCGTGCCGAGACCAACTGGCCACCCTCAAGGGGGAGTTCAACGACGGCAAATACATGCGGGTGCACCGCACCATCTCCTCCACCCGGATGGACATCAAACTGGCCCACGCCGCCATCGAGAACAAGATCGTCAACATCCTCGAGCCGCTGGCGAGCATCGCTTGGGCGCTCGGCTTCGAGTACCACCAAGGGCTGCTCGAGAAGATGTGGAAGGAGATCATGAAGAACCACGCCCATGACAGCATCGGCTGCTGCTGCAGCGACAAGGTGCATCAGGAGGTGATGACCCGCTTCATTCTGGCCGACGACATGGCCGAGAACCTGATCCGCTTCTACATGCGCAAGATTGTCGACAACATGCCGGTGGCGCTCTGTAAAGACGGGGTACAGGTGGCCGACAAGCTCTGCCTGTTCAATCTGATGCCCTTCCCCCGTCAGGAGGTGATCAACACCAGCATCCGCATTCGCGCCCAATCCTTTGCCCTGCGCGATGAAGCGGGCCAGCCGGTCCCCTACTTCATCCGCGCCAGACGCGAGATTGATCCTGGTTTGGTAGACAGACAGATCGTGCACTACGGCAACTACGACCCCTTTATGGAGTACGACATCCAGCTCTGCCATCCCCTGCCGGCCATGGGCTACTGCACTCTGCATATCGAGGGTAACCAGCTGGGACTGGAGCAGCCGGTGACGGCCAGCGGCAAGCTGCTGGAGAACGATTTTTACCGCATCGCCCTCAATGACAACGGCACTTTGCAGATCCTGGATAAACTGCGCGGCATCACCTTTGATCAGGTGCTCACGCTGGAAGAGGGCTCGGATGATGGCGACGAGTATGACTACTCACCATCGCGGGACGAATGGCTGCGCTACTCCACCGAGTTTGCGGTGACTCGCGAGGTTACCCATCAGGCGTGGCAGAGCATCGCTACGCTCAAACTGCGTATGGCCTTGCCGGCCAACCTCGCCGAGCGGGCCAACCGCCAGTGCAGCGGCCACCTCGATGTCACCTGCCGCATCACGCTTGCACATCAGAGCCCGCGTATCGATATCGAGCTGGAGCTCGACAATCAGGCTGATGACCACAGGGTGCGGGTGCTGATCCCCACCCCCTTCCCGAGCGACACCGTGGTCTCTGACAACCAGTTTGGCTGCATCACCCGCCCCACTCGCGACCGCGCCATGGCGAACTGGGAGGCAGAAGGGTGGAAAGAGGCCCCCATTCCGGTCTGGCAGCTGATGAACTTCGTCGCCCTGCAAGATGGCAAGCAGGGGCTGGCGGTACTGAGCGATGGTCTGCGCGAGTTTGAAGTGATCGGTGAGCAGTGCGACACCCTGGCACTCACCCTGCTGCGCGGGGTCGGCGTACTCGGTAAAGAGGAGCTGCTGCTGCGCCCGGGTCGCCCCTCCGGCATCAAGCTGCCCACCCCGGACTCCCAGGTGCGTGGCAAACTCAGCTGCCGTTTCAGCCTACTGGCGTTTGCCGGCGATCACATCAGCGCCAACGTGATGCAGGCGGCGCGCCGCTACCTCACCCCGGTGCGCTGCTACAACAAGATCCCGTTCGATGCCATGAAGCTCAACAAGGCGAGCTTCACCACCCCGCTCCACTTCAGTCTGCTCTCCATGGATCCCTCCGGTCCGGTGCTGAGTGCCCTGAAGAAAGCCGAGGATGAAGAGGCGCTGGTGATCCGGGTCTACAACCCGAGCGAGCAGGCTGTGCTGAAGGGTGGCAAAGTGAGCTGCGAACACGCCCTGAGCGACTGGCAAGCGGTGCGGATGGACGAACAGCCCCTGCCCCTTGAACTGGCCGCTGGCGAGTTTGGCGAGCTGGCGCCGTGCCACTCCCGCAGCGTGCGCTTTCGGGTGGCTCGCGGCTAACCGCCGGTAACACCCACAGGTAGCAACAGGCGGGGAAGAGTCATCCCCGCCTGTTTATCCCTTCAAGCTGGCCTGCCCCGCTTGATAAAGACATAAAAAAATCCCCGCCGATTGGCGGGGATTTTTATTGGGCCCTGCTTCATCCCGCGAGCGGGAGAGCGCACTTAGCTGGCCTTGCGCAGGATCTGCTCAAGGTAGTCGGCGAAGCGGTGACCATGATGCTCCAGCAGTTTCGGGAACATGGAGATGGAGGTCATGCCCGGGAAGGTATTGATTTCATTCAGCAGGATCTCCCCCTCCTCGGTCAGGAAGAAGTCGATGCGCGAGAGATGAGTCAGTTTCAGCTGACGGAACGCCTTGAGGGCATACTCGTGGATCGCATCGGCCTGCGCCTGGGTCAGCCCCTCGGCACGCAGTGCAGTCTCGGTATGGCTGGCGCTGCTGTACTTCTCTTCATAGGTATAGAACTTGTCCTGCGGCACGCAGATCTCGCCCGGATACGTCGCCACCAGCTCGTCACCATACTGGTAAACCGCCACTTCCAGCTCGCGCGGCTTGACCGCTTTCTCGATCAGTACCTGTTCGGAGTAACCGAAGGCATCGGCAATGCCTTTTACCAGATCCGCTTCGTTGCTGGCGGAGTAGCAGCCAACGGAAGAGCCCTGGGAGGCCGCCTTGATAAAGACCTTGCCCCACTTGGCCAGCGCGGCTTTGGCCTCGGCGAGCGCCGCCTCATTTTGCTCGGTCAGGAACAGGTACGGGGTGTTGGGAATGCCGATGGCGGAGAGCCACAGCTTGGTGCTGATCTTGTTGAAGCAGATCTTGCTCGCCTCGGCATCACAACCGAGATAAGGCAATCCGGCCAGTTCGAGGAAGGATTGCAGATCGCCGGTCTCACCCGGGTAGCCGTGGATGCAGGGCACCACGTAATCCACCGGACGGGCCACGCTGTCGAACGAAAGCAGCTTGTCGAGCCCCAGCTTGCACTCGCGGCCATCGGCACTTAGCCAGCGATCGGCGAACATCTCGACGCGGGTCACTTCGACACCGGGCAGAAGGCCCAGTTGTTGCTCGAGGAAATTGGCGCTGCGCAGAGAAACTTCGTGCTCTGAGCCACCGCCGCCGCACAGCAGCAAGACATGCATGTTCTTCATTAGATGTGATCCCTTGGGAAAAGCGGCCTCGTCATGACCATTTGATAAGCCAACCACCATAAAAACCGGACGAAGCCAGATACGAACATAAGTGCGCGCCAGTGTAGCAAGGGAGATCAACCCTTGTCAGCTGATGGGAGACCCATGACCCCACTTCTTGCAGTGAAAAGTCTCCCCTGTGTCAAAATCGGGACACATTGCCCCTCAGCGCGGGGGATCGACCCTTCCCATGCCGTTGCCATTGACCCGAAACCAGCCGGCAATACTGTAGCGCTCGCGATTGGCAGGCAGTACCTCGTGGGGAAACTCCTCGGAGAGAAACATGACCAGCCGCCCCCCCTTGGGGCTGACATCCATCAGAAACTGCTCCTTGTCGTCATACATGCGCAGCACTCCACCCGCTTCGGGCAGCCAGTCGTTGTTGAGGTAAAACACGGTGGTAAGACGGCGGTTGGAGCGACCGGCAAAGGCATCCCGATGGGTGGCGTAAAAATCCCCGCTGCGATAGCGGGCGAAGTGGGCCTCGTAGTCGAACAATCCCAGCATCAGCATCCGGTTGGCGGCAAGACGCAGGGACTCCATCCGGGCGAGGTAGTCAGCCACCGGCGCACCGAGGGAGGGCTCCAGCCAGTGGATCTGGTCACGGCGAATGTCGGGATTGCCCTGGTGCAGGGCGTCACGGCCGATCCCGGCCGGTTGCCATTCGCTTGGCAAACAGGCTTTGAGGGCATCCACCTCGGTGGCGGTCAAAAAATCATCCACTATCACCCATCCCCGGGTGTAAATGGCATCCATGGCAGCTTGATAGTCCAAGATTGGCTCACAATGAGTAGAAAGAGGGCGCTTTGTAGCGACTTACCGGCAAAGTCACAAACCGGTTTGCTTCTCTTGAGAAGTCCCAACATCAATACGCGAGTTGCTGACCGCCGCCCCGCATTTTTGTCGCCAGTTGTGATCCCGCGCTGCCATGGAGCGTATTGGCTGTCGAAACTGTGATGGCCCTTGCAATCAAGGGGACGGATCCTTGCTCTCACCTTGCCGTTAAAAGAGCCAACCGATACCGTAGCCACATCACCATCATGTCGTTAGGCCGGCGCTCATCGCCACAACCGACCTGACACCCCACGGATAACCACGAGAAGGATCTGCTTATGCCTCTGCCCGACCTTATTTTGCAACAACTGGATGGAAGCCCCTACCCGCTGACTCAACTGGCGGGCAAGGTGGTACTGGTGGTCAATGTGGCTAGCCGATGTGGCTTTACTCCTCAATACGAGGGGCTGGAAGCCCTCTATCGCGAGCTGGGGCCAGAGGGGTTGGTGATCCTGGGCTTCCCCTGCAACCAGTTCGGCAATCAGGAGCCGGGGGATGCGGACGAGATCGCTCGCTTCTGCTCTCTCGATTATCCGGTCAGCTTCCCCATCATGGCCAAGTGCGATGTCAACGGTGAACAGGCCCACCCCCTCTATCAATGGCTCAAGAAAGAGAAACCGGGGCTGCTGGGGCTCGAAAACGTCAAGTGGAACTTCACCAAGTTCCTGATCGACCGTGATGGCAAGGTGGTTGACCGCTTTGCTCCCACCACCAAGCCAGAGAGTCTGGTCACCCCCATCCGCGACCTGCTCTGATTGCTTTTCGCGATACAAAAGAGCGGCCGGTACAACAGCTACTGCGCAGCGGCCGCTCTTTTGCTATATTACGCCCCCGTTATCATTTCCATATCGTGGCTGGCCCCAATACGCTGGCTGCCCGTTGAGCCAAAGGCTCATCTCAGGAGTTTCTCTCGAACATGTCATTCAACGAACTGGGTCTGTCCCCGCACATCCTGCGGGCCGTCAAGGAGCTGGGTTACGAACAGCCAACCCCCATCCAGCAGCAAGCCATTCCGGCTATTCTGGCTGGTCAGGATGTGCTCGGCGGTGCCCAGACAGGCACAGGCAAAACGGCCGGTTTCACCCTGCCGATGTTGCAGCGTCTGCTGGCCAACCACGGTCGTGGCCGTCGTCAGGTGCGCGCCCTGGTACTGACCCCGACCCGCGAACTGGCGGCACAGGTGGGCGAGAGCATCATCAAGTATGCCCACCACCTGCCGTTCAAGACTCTGATCGCCTATGGCGGTGTCAGCATCAAGCCCAATCTGGACGCCATCAAGCTGGGTGTGGACATTCTGGTCGCCACCCCGGGCCGTCTGCTGGATCTGCTGACCCAGGGCGCCCTGACCCTGAGCCAACTGGAAGTGCTGGTGCTGGATGAAGCGGATCGCATGCTCGACATGGGCTTTATCGTCGACATCCGCCGCATCATGAAGGCGCTGCCTGCAGAGCGGCAAACCCTGCTCTTCTCTGCCACCTTCTCAAACGACATCAAGGCGCTGGCGGATGACCTGCTGAACGACCCCACCCTGATCGAGGTGGACCCCAGCAATACTGCCGCCGAGCAGGTGACCCAGCGCATCATTCAGGTGGATCGGGAACGCCGCCGCGAGCTACTCTCCCACATGATTGGCCGTGGCAACTGGCAACGGGTGCTGGTGTTTGTTCGCACCAAGCAGATCGCCGACCGCCTCGCCCAGCAGATGCAAAAAGATGGTCTCAATACCGTGGCGATCCACGGTGACAAGAGCCAAGGTGCCCGCAACCGGGCGCTGGCCGATTTTCGCAGTGGCGAGGTGCGGGTGCTGGTGGCGACCGATATCGCCGCCCGCGGTCTGGATATCGATCAACTGCCCCATGTGATCAACTTCGAACTGCCCCAGATGGCGGAGGATTACATCCACCGTATCGGCCGTACCGGCCGCGCCGGTCGTGGCGGCGAGGCCATCTCGCTGGTCAGCCAGGACGAGCTGGGTCAGCTCAAGGCTATCGAAGCCTTGATCGGCCAATCCCTGACCGTGGAGATCCTGGAAGGGTATGAGCCAAGCGGCAAGCCGAGTCGCCAGACTCTGCCGGGCAGCAAGCCGGTGCAGAACCCGCCCCGGGCTCGCGGCCATGCCAACGCCAAGAGCAATGCCAAAGGCAAACCTGCCGCAGGCAAGGGCAAAGCCAAGGATGATGCCTCCAAGAAGCCCGCCCAGTCTCCTCAAAACAAGTCCCGCAAGCGGGAAGTGGTGGGCGAGGATATCGGCTTTGCGCCAATGCGCCGCTTGCCCAAAGCAATGCGCGACAGCTATCAGGAGAGCAGCGACGAGTAAGCTCGCGCGACGCTAACTGCCAAGCCAAAAGAGGGAGCCTGCAAGGCTCCCTCTTTCGTTGTGGATCACACGGAGCCGTGCAAATGCTCCACTCGGGCTCAGACCAGCGAATGGCGCACCGCGGCGGTACCATGGCTGGGCGGCGCTGAACCATCGAGCGGATTGAGCTGCAGGAACTCGAACAAGCCAGCCTGCATATTGACGTTCCAGAAGCGTCCGGCAAGGGTGAGTTGCAGTCGCTCATGGCTTATCTCGGCCAAGCCATGCTGCTGCCAGGCCGAGAAGAGCGGCATCAGATGAGCACGCAAGGAGACCGGCAGACGATCCAGCGCCAGCACGCCACTGTCGAGGGCACCGCGCAGCAGACCGTCCATCCTTGCATTGGGATTGCGCCCCATCACCATCCCGGGCGCCCGCTTGCCACTGGCCAGCGCGTCGTGCCAGGGGGCCAGATCCCGTCCATACATCAAGCCGTGGCCAAGAATGCTGCCCCCCGCACCGGCGCCAAAGGGGAGGATCTCCGCACCGCGCTTGGCCATCTGGTTATAACGACTCTGCTCGGCCGGACTGCGCCGCCAGTGACTGCAAGAGAGACGCTCCCAGCCGTGGGCTTCCAGTTGCGCCCCGCCATAGGCATACATGGCCGCCCGCTGCTGGCCATCGGCGAGCCAATCCAGGGTGCCCTTCTCCTGCGCCCGCTCCAGATTGGTGCCCTGCATGGCGATGAGCTGATAGAGATCGGCCCCGTGTACACCGCTCGCCATCACATCGCGGATATCCTGCTGCCACACGGCATCATCCTGACCGGGCAGACCAAAGATGAGATCCGCCACGATCACAGCCGCATCATCCCGGGTCAGCTCACCCAGACGGGTCAGCAGCGTCTCCCTGTCATCGAAACGGGCCGCCTGCTGACGAACCCGGGTATCAAAGCTCTGCACCCCGAATGAGAAGCGGTTGAAGCCCCCGGCCAGCGCCACCTGCCATTTCTCATTATCAAAGCCGTTGAGCCGCCCCTCCAGCGTCACCTCGGCATCGGCCGACAACGGAAAACGGCGGATCACGGCGGCCAGCATGGCCAGCTCGTCGGCGCTCATGTCGGTCGGCGTACCGCCCCCCACATAGACGGCTGAAAATGGCATGCTCTGCGCCAGCGGGGTGTCAGCCGCCTGCGCAAGGGAGGCGCACAGAGCGTTGACATAGCGGTTGATCCGCGCCGGGTTGGCGCCATTTTCAAAGAAATTGCAGAAGCTGCAGCGCTTGCGGCAAAACGGAATATGGATGTAGAGGGCGCGCTCCTCAGCTTCACTCTCTCGCTGCCACCAGCTCTGCCAGCCAGCCTCATCCAGCGGGAAGGGGCGCATCCCTCCCCGACTGGCGTGGGCCGAGGTCTTGGCGCTAAAGGCAAACTTGAGGGGATCCGGCGAGGAGATACCGGTCATGGAAGGGGTCAGATTCATGGTGGTCACTATTTAGTAAATAATGACAATGATAACGATTATCGTTACTGGCATTTTGTTCTGGATCAACCCGCAGAGCCGTGCAGCTCGTCGAAGTCATTTTGGCAACCAGCATTACCGATCTGCTTAACAGATTATTTACTAAAGAGCGGTTATGGTGTGCCGATAGAGAACCATCATTCTTGCTCTCCTCGCCTACGCTCAGATGAAGCTGGAACAGATAAAACACAACAACGCATGGAACGCCCCGACTATGCATAACCTCTCCCTGAACTGGAAAATCTTTCTCCCTCTTGCGCTGGTCATCAGCACCACCTTTGGCCTCAGCTTCGAGCTCTCTGCCTGGCTGCAACGGGATCTCGCCATCCGGCTGGCAGAGGAGAAGGTTGAGAGCATGGCCAACACCTATATGGATCAGGTCAACGTGCTGATGATGACAGGTGGCATGGCCAACCGGCAGATAGTGCAGACCAAACTCAAGAGTGAAGCGGGCATTGTCGAGGCTCGTCTGGTTCGAGCCCCGGCCGTCAGCAACCTGTTTGGCCCGGGTTTCCCGGACCAGAAAGCCCAGGACAGCTTCGACGAACGCGCCATCAATCAGGGGGAAACCATCCTGCAGCAACAGGGTAACCAGCTCACCCTGATCAAGCCGTTCAAAGCCTACAAGGAGTATCGCGGTACCCAGTGCACCACCTGCCATCAAGTGCCTGAAGGCACTGTCATGGGAGCGGTGCGGATCAGTTACGATCTCAGCCATACCTTCGGCGAGATCCGCCACAACAACCTGATCCTGAGCGGCAGTCTGGCCCTTGTCTTCAGCCTCGGTTTCGGCCTGCTGTGGTGGGTATTGCAACGCTATGTAAAACACCCGCTGCGGCAACTGCAACGTACCATGCTCCAGATGGCCAAAGAGCGTAACCTCGCTATCCCCCTGCTCAACCAGAGTCAGGATGAGCTGGGCCAGATGACCCGTGCCGTCAATGAGATGGTGCAGGGCTTCAGGCACAGCCTGCAGGAAGTAGAAGGTGCGACCCATCAGCTCTATCAGGAGTCGAGCCAGATCCGTCAGGTGGCGACCCAGACAGAAAACTCGGCCCGTCAGCAAGAGTCGATGACCACTCAGGTTGCCGCCGCTGTAAGCGAGCTTGCGGCAAGCTCCCACGAAGTGCGCGAACATGCCCGCAAGAGCGCCGAGCTCTCCGCCCTCACCAATCAGGATGCCGCCAATACCAGCCGCCTCGCCCAGCACTCCATCATAGATATGGGCGAGATGTCGGCAGAAATTGATCGGGTGGATCAGGTGATCCAGCAACTCGATAGCCGCTGCCTCGCCGTTGACGGTGTGCTTGAGGTGATCAAGGGGATTGCCGATCAGACCAACCTGCTGGCCCTCAACGCCGCCATTGAAGCGGCCAGGGCCGGCGAGCAGGGCCGTGGCTTTGCGGTGGTAGCCGATGAAGTGCGGGCCCTCTCTAACCGTAGCCGCGCCGCCAGCGAGGAGATCTCCCAGATGATCGCCGCCCTGCAAAACGAGGCCCAAAGCGCCGTTGTGGTGATCGGGGATGCAAAAAGCAAAGCCGGTGAGAGCATCAGCAAGACAGAGGCAACCCTGGCGGCCATGCAAAACATCATTGGACGCATTGCCAGCATCAATGACCTCAACGCCCAGATGGCACAATCAGCAGAAGAGCAGGACAGGGTCTGCAGCGAAGTGGATCACGCGGTCAGCGACATTCGCAATACGTCCAATGACACTCTGGGTCAGGCCCATGCCGCCAACCTCGCCAGTATCCAGCTGGTCGAGCAGTGTCAAAAACTGGAGGCCTTGCTGAAAACCTACCGCTGGTAATCCAGCCAATGGCAACAAGCGCGCTCCCGAGTCGCGCTTGTTGCCACAAACTACCCTTGATGGGCGGTGTCGAGCATTCATCAATCCTCTTCAGCACATAGCATGTGTGCTTCATCTCCCTCGGCAACATAGCCTCAACAGTCATCCCACCAGGGATCCAGCAAGGTGAGCTGCTGGCGGTCGAGATCGAGCGCTACCTCGATACCCAGCGGCAGCGTCAGCATGGGGTGGGTATGGGCGCAGTCAAACTCCGCCAGAATGGGGAAGTTCGGCTCCCCCACCACCTCCAGCAGGATATCGAGGGGGCGCTTGCCGCTACCCTGATCGTTGAACAACTCGTGCTTGCCGAGGATAAGCGCACCGATCCGCTCAAACACCCCGCACAGCTTGAGGTGAGCAAAGGAGCGCTCCAGCGTCTCGGCAGATTTCAGGCTGTCCTCCAGCAGCAAAATGTCGCCGTGCTCGATGACGGGCATATAGGGGGAGCCCCAGATCCCCGCCATGGTGTTGAGGTTGCCGCCCATCAGTCGCCCCACTACCCGGCCAGAACCCACCGAGATCAGCCGATTGGGCTGGCACTGCTTGGCCCGGGTCTGGTTCTCCCAATCCAGCCGTTCATCGCTCCACTGCGCTGGCGTAGGCAGCGTGCAGGGGACACCAACTTCGTCGGCCAATGCAATCTGTAAAAAACTGGCCAGCGTCTCATCCACCAGCGGCGGCAACTCGCCAAAGGAGGCCACCAGCGCCGGGCCATAAAAGGTAACCAGGCCAGTTTGGGCATGGATGCCGAGCAGCAGTGCCGTCACATCGGAGTAGCCAACGATGATCTTGGGATCGCGCCTCAGCGCATCAAAATCGAGGTAATGGAGCAGAGAGTTGGAGTTGCTGCCGCCAATCACCGACATGATGCAGCGTACTTTGGGGTCGCGAATAAGGGCGTTGAGCTCTTCGGCCCGTGCGGCGATGGAGCCGGATCGCCAGTGATCCTGCTGGCCGGTGAGGCTGCCCGCCTTGAGCCTAAAGCCCTGCCCTTCAAGAAAGGCTTTTGCGCGGGCAAAACGGTTGGGAGCCCAGGCGGTCGCCGCGCTGGAGGGGGAGAAAAAAGCGATGGTATCGCCACGTTTAAGCAGCGGGGGAACCAATAACGTCATGACACACTCATCCTTGCCAATATCCAGCCATCACAGAGTCGTTGAGACTCCTACACAACCCCTTTGATCACAACGGGTTTATCACCATCGTTTAGAAATACAAAACACTTGATTCATTATTAACAGATATTCTAAACACTATCCCCTTCCTAGAATGACCTCATTGCGATGGCCAACCCGGTTGGTTGTCAGAATGGTCGGCCTGACAGCCCGAACGTTCTCTTTCCCACTTTTTCTCTCTGACTTATCAATGAGGTGCCTGTCATGAACAAAAACGCATCCCCCAGCGCATTGGTTGTAGAAGGCGGCGCCATGCGCGGCATATTTGCCAGCGGCGTACTGGATGCGTTTATCGAGCATGACTATCGCCCCTTTGACTTCGCCATCGGCGTCTCGGCGGGGGCCACCAACTTGCTGGCTTATCTCGCCAGCCAGCATGGCCGCAGCCACGAGATCCTGACCAAACTGGCGTGCAGCCAGCAGTTTATGGACCCCCTGCGCTTTGCCAAGGGGGGCAATCTGGTGGACATCCACTGGCTGTGGAACACCAGCTGCCGCAAGTATCCCCTCGACATTCACGCCTACCGGGAGACCGGCATCCCCTTCTATGCGGTGGTGACCAATACCCTGACCGGCAAGGCGGAGTACATCCGGGTCAAGCCGGAGAACATGAACGAGGTGCTGCCCGCCAGCTGCGCCATTCCCCTCGCCTCCCACGAATACCCAGAGGTGCACGGGGTACCGATGACAGATGGCGGGGTGGCCGACTCCATCCCGGTGATCGAGGCCTACCGCCGCGGTGCCCGTCACCTGACGGTGATCCTCTCCGAGCCCCTTGGCTATCGGCTCAAGCCGATGCCCTTCCCCTGGATGATCCGTACCCTGCTCAAGACCCGCCCCGCGCTGGCACAGGCGCTGGAGCAGCGGGATCGCAGCTACAACGAGGCGCTCGATTTTATCGCCAATCCGCCGGAGGACTGCCAGATCGAGGTGATCGCCCCGGCCGACTACTTCCCCGTTTCCCGTTTTACCCGCGATATCAACAAGCTGGAGATGGGATACGTGATGGGCAAGTGCGCAGGCTATCAGGCCGCCCTGCTCAATTGATAAGGGTTTTACAGGCATGACCCGACCTGCCGCGACGCTCGCGCCGCCAACACAATAACAATCGGGTCAGTTGAGCAACATGAGTCATAAAAACAGACCGTGGCGAGGCAAGCGCGGCCAGAACCGGTGCCAGACACCCTGACCGGCCCGCGCCTCATCCCTATGCCAGGGCATCTCACCCTCATACAAGGTGTTTATTTATGTCGTTTCTTCTCACCCATCCCGCGCTGGCGCAGCTGTTCGAGCGGCTGCTGCCCGATTACCGGATCATGGCGCCCGCGGCCGAATATCGGGGCGGCCGCTTCTCCGACACCGATAACGTCACCTACCACAGCATCCGCCATCCGGCCGAGCTGGTGTGGCAGGAGAAGTCCCACTTCTCCCCGAAAGAGGTGGTGCTCCCCATCACCCAGACCTTGTTCCACTTCGACAATCTGGAGCTGCGCGAATCAAAGGTGGAGGCCAAGCCCACCCTGCTGTTCTTGCGCAGCTGTGATATCCACGCTCTGCGCAGGCTGGATCAGGTCTACCTGAAAAATGGCCAGAACAGCGACGTCTACTACGCCCGGCTGCGCAGCAAGCTCAAGCTGGTGCTGCTGGAGTGCCGTGAGAGCTTCGAGAACTGCTTCTGCGTCTCCATGGGCAGCAACGAGACCCAGGACTACGCCGCCGCCATTCGTCTGAGCGATGAGGGTGCCCGTATTGAGGTGAAGGATCCCGAGCTGCTCGGCTACTTTGCCGAACTGGGTGAATCCGATGACTTCACCCCGGAATTTGTCCAGAGCAATCCGGTCAAGGTTCGCACCCCGGACAGCGTCTGTGACGACCCCCAGCGGATCCGCCAGGTCCTCACCGCTCATCCGGTCTGGGCCGAGTACGACAGCCGCTGCATCGGCTGCGGCCGCTGTACCACCTCCTGCCCGACCTGCAGCTGCTACAGCGTGCATGACCTCACCTATGCGGAGAACCCCAAGCAGGGCGAGCGCCGTCGCCAGTGGGCCAGCTGCATGGTGGATGGCTTCAGCGACATGGCCGGTGGCCACGGTTTTCGCCCCAAACATGGCGAGCGCCTGCGTTATCGCGCCCTGCACAAGGTCAACGACTACAAGGCCCGTCAGGGAGAGGAGCACATGTGCGTCGGCTGTGGCCGCTGCGACGATCGCTGCCCTCACTACATCTCCTTTAGCAACATCATCAACAAGATGACCGATGTGGTCGAACAGACCATCGCAGCCGACAACGCGCAGGGGGCGAACTGATATGTGCCAGTGCCAGCAAACCGCAACAGCAGAACCGCAGCAGGACGTGGTCGAAAACCGCCTGCTGCCCAAGGCCTACACCATTCTGGCCATCGAGCGCCACACCGAGCTGGAGTGGAACTTTCGAGTATCACGCGACTTTGATGTTCACTACGGCCAGTTTGTGGAGATCTCCCTGCCCACCGTCGGCGAAGCACCCATCTCGGTCTCCGACTATGGCGATGGCTATGTGGACCTGTTGATCCGCAAGGTCGGCAAGGTGACCGATGCGCTGTTTGCCCTTGATGTGGGCGACAAGGTGTGGATGCGCGGCGTCCACGGCAACGGCTACCCGCTGGAGACCTACCGCAACCAGCACCTCATCGTGGTGGCGGGCGGCACCGGCGTCGCGCCGGTCAAGGGGCTGCTGCGCCGCTTCAGCAAACATCCGGAAGAGGTGAAATCCCTCGACATGATCCTCGGCTTCAAGAACGAGCAGGCGGTGCTCTATCGCCACGAGATGCCGCTCTGGGCCGAGCAGCAGAACCTCATCGTCACCCTGGATGAGGGCAAGGAGAGCGAGCAGTTTCGCATTGGCCGGGTCACCGACTACATCGACCAGCTGGATCTCGCTGACAAGGAGGATATCCAGGTGATCGTGGTCGGCCCCCCCATCATGATCCGCTTCGTGGTGCTCGCCTTCCTCGAGCGGGGCATCCCCAAGGATCGCATCTGGGTCGACTACGAACGCCGCATGGCCTGCGCCGTGGGCAAGTGTGGCCACTGCCGGATGGGCGACACCTATATCTGCGTGGATGGACCGGTCTTTCGTTTTGACCAGGCCCAGCATCTGATCGACTGAGGGAGAACACCATGAGTCTCGATATCGACATCATCAAGGCCCGCGCCAAGAATGAATACCGCCTCTCCAAGGTGCGCGGCGAAGCGATGATCAGCGTACGCATTCCCGGCGGGATCATGCCCGCCCACCTGCTGGCAGTGGCCCAGCAGATCGCCGAACAGTACGGCAACGGCCTGATCCACCTCACCACCCGCCAGAAGCTGGCGATGCCCGGCATCAAGTATCAGGACATGGACAAGGTCAACGCCGCCCTCGAACCCTTTATCAAGGAGATCGAGGTGGAGACCTGCGGCATCGAGGTGGAGGACACCCAAGCCGGTTACCAGACCATCGGCGGACGCAACATCGTTGCCTGTCAGGGCAATACCATCTGCCAGAAGGGCAATATCGACTGCACCGGGCTGGCCCAGCGGATGGAGAAGCACCTCTACCCCAACCCCTATCACCTCAAGATGGTGATCGCCGGCTGTCCCAACGACTGCGCCAAGGCCAACATGGCCGACTTCGGCATCCTCGGCATCGCCAAAATCCACTTCAATGCCGAGCGCTGCATCGGCTGCGGCGCCTGCGTCAAGGCATGCAGCCACCACGCGGTGGATTGCCTCGCCATCAAGCATGGCAAGGCGGTCAAGGAGGAGAGCAAGTGCATCGGCTGTGGCGAGTGCGTACTGGCCTGCCCGACCCTGGCCTGGCAGCGGGATCCCAAGCAGCTCTACATGGTCAAGCTGGGAGGACGCACCAGCAAAAAGACTCCCCGTACCGGCAAGCTGTTTCTCAACTGGGTCACCGAAGAGGTGCTGCATGCGGTGATCAAGAACCTGTTCGAGTTCGAGACCGAGATGCTGGATGGCAAACCCATCTATCTGCACATGGGTCACCTTATCGACCGGGCCGGTTATCACAAGTTCAAGGAGCGGGTGCTGCGCGGCGTCACCCTCAATCCGGAAGCCATGGTCGCTGACCGCATCTTCTGGGCCGAAGATCAGTACGTCGCCAACATGCACGTCAAAGCAGTGCCATAGGAAAAACCTCGTTTGGGGAAGCGTGATCAAGTGGCCGACACCGGTGGGGATCTGTCGTTGGCCCGGGCGTAGATCACCCTTCCCCTTTTTTATTCCCGTCGGGGGATCTTTCCCCCGACCATCCGGGGTGCGTCACGGCGCGCCCTGCTATCTCGCCCGGCGCGGCATTGCGAGCGGGCCAGCATCCGGAGCCTGTTATGGACTTTCTCCCTCTCTTTTGTCAGCTGCAAAACAAACCGGTCCTGATCGTCGGCGGCGGTGAGGTGGCGGTACGCAAGGCGCGCCTGCTACTCGATACCAAGGCGAAGATCACCATCAATGCCCCGCATCTGGAACCCCAGCTGATGAGCTGGGCCGAGCAGGGCCGCCTGACCATCTGCGCTGCCAATTTTCATCCCGAACTGCTCGATGGCAAGTGGCTGGTGATCGCTGCCACCAATAATCCAGAGGTCAACCATCAGGTCTTTCATGAGGCGAGCCTGCGCCAGATCTTCTGCAATGTGGTGGACTCTCCGGCCCACTGCAGCGCCATCATGCCTGCCATCATCGACCGCTCGCCGCTGATGGTGGCCATCTCCAGCGCAGGCGCGGCCCCGGTTCTAAGCCGCCAGCTGCGGGAAAAACTTGAAGCCATGCTGCCGCAACACCTCGGCCAGCTCGCGGCGCTGGCGGGCAAGCTGCGCGAGCGGGTCAAACTCATTCCGGACAAGCTGGCCCGCCGCCGCTTCTGGGAGCGACTCTTTAGCCATGAGCGACTGGCATGCCAGCTGGCCCGCGGCCAGCAGCAAGCTGCCGAGCAGAGCGTCGCAGAGCTATTGAATGAGCCACTGCAGAGCAAGGGAAGCGTAACCCTGGTGGGCGCCGGCCCTGGCGATGCGGGACTGCTTACCCTAAGCGGTCTGCAGCAGTTGCAGCAGGCGGATGTAGTGGTCTATGACCGGCTGGTGTCGCAGGAGGTGCTGGCACTTGTGCGCCGGGATGCCGAGCGGATCTTTGTTGGCAAGGAGGCGGGCCGCCACTGTGTGCCCCAGCAGGCGATCAACCAGCTATTGCTGGAGCAGGCCCGCCTCGGCAAACAGGTGGTGCGGCTCAAGGGGGGCGATCCCTTTATCTTTGGCCGGGGTGGCGAGGAGCTGGAAACCCTGGCCGAGGCGGGCATCCCCTTCTCGGTAGTACCGGGCATTACGGCTGCGTCGGGCTGCGCCGCCTACAGCGGCATTCCCCTCACCCACCGCGATCATGCCCAGCGGGTGCAGTTCATCACCGGCCACGACAAGGAGGGCAATATCGCCCAGGAGTGGTCGGCGCTGGCGGCCCGCCGCCAGACTCTGGTCTTCTACATGGGGCTGGCCCACGCTGCCCGCATTCAGGATGAGCTGCAAACCCACGGCATGCCCGGTCATACCCCGGTGGCGCTGGTGGAGCAAGGCACCCAGCTCAGTCAGCGGGTGGTGCGCGGCGAGCTGCAGCAGTTGGCCGAACTGGCCCGTCAGGTGAAGAGCCCGAGCCTCATCATCATCGGCTCGGTGGTCACTCTGGCCGACCAGCTCGACTGGTATAGCAACGACAGAAATTGATCAATAAACGAGAAGGGCCGACAACCGGGTTGTCGGCCCTTGGGCAGCCAGCAGTTATCCACTTTATCCGTGACCCTGCCTGCGACGGCAGTTGTCGGCAACCCTTGCGTGGCGCATCACACCAGCACGGCAGTACCACTGATGCTGACCATCAGCATGCTGCCGTTTTGCCCCACCACTTCGTAGTCGATATCGATACCGACCACCGCATTGGCGCCAAGGGCGGCAGCGCGCTCTTTCAGCTCATCGAAGGCGATGTCGCGGGCACGGGCCAGCTCTTTTTCATAGGCGCCGGAGCGGCCGCCGATGATGTCGCGGATCCCGGCAAAGAGATCCTTGAAAATGTTGGCGCCGAGAATGGCTTCGCCAACCACGATGCCGCGGTATTCACGAATGGTTTTGCCTTCCAGCGTGGGGGTCGTCGAGAGGATCATCTTGAACTCCTGTGAGTAGCAGAAGGCCCCAGACTACCCCAACTGACAGCAAATCCCAACCGGGTGGTGGCCTGTACGACGCCGTCATTAAAAATCACGACGGTCAGATAAAAAACACCGCGCACGGGGCGCGGTGTTTGTTTCAGAGGGCCATTGCAAACGGCAACGCCATTACGGGTTGTAGGAGACCACCGAGCCACTGAGGCCGGTCATCTGGGAGATCCGTCCCTGCATCCCCTGCAGTTTGGCCTTGGAGACATCCGGCCCGATAAAGACACGGTTGAGCTGACCCTGCACCGGTGTGCGCGGCGAGGTGTGGGCAGAGTAGCCCGCCGCCCGCAGCTTGCTCACCAGCGCGTTGACGCTGTCGACGTTCTTGAAGGCACCAAGCTGGAGGATCCAGCTACCCTGCGCGGCCGCGGGTGCAGGTGTGGTCGACTGATTCATCTTGCTTTCAATCAGATCATCGAGGGACTTGATCTGACCCGCCTGTGGTTTGGCTGGCGCAGGTGCCTTGGCCACTTCAACCGGTTTGGCTGGCGTCGGCTTGGGTGCTGGCTTGGGCGGTTCGACCGGTTTTTTGGCCACCACTTCTGGCTTGGGCTGTGGCTTGGGTTGGGCATTCTGTTGCGACTGGACCGGTGCGGCAGGGGTTGTCGCCGGCTGCGCGCCGTTGCCCTGACCGGCGAGGGTCATGGGGTCAGCCACCTCTTCCACTTGCCACTGCTGGGCCGCAGAGGCCTGTTGCTGGCTGGCCAGATGATCGGCGGGCAGGCTGCTGGCTGCCGAGACCTGCAGCGCAGGCTTGGCAGGCTCCAGCTCGGGGCGCAGCGGGATCTTGGCAAAGGCCTCCTCCTTTTGTGCCAGCTTGTGACCATCCAGCAAGTCCGGCAGGAAAATAACAACCAGGGCCACCAGGATGACGGTGCCCACCAGACGGTTTTGAAACTTCGAGGCCAAGTTGAATCCTACCTTTACGTAACTCAATATGCGATTTGGCTCCCCGCCAAAGGGCTGGGGAGCCGGGGTGTGGCCTAGACGGCGACACCCGCCAGAATGTCGGCGACAGTGTAAAACGAACCAAACACAATGACCATATCGTCCGGACTCGATGCGGCCAACGCTGCCTGATAAGCGGCGCTGACATCATCAAACTCCCTGGCAGGCCCCTTGCCCTCTCCCAACGCCGCAGCCAGTTGCGCAGCGGTGGCGGCGCGCGGGCCGGTGAGGCTGGCCAGATACCACTCGCCGATCAGACCGTCGAGCTCAGCAAGTGACCCCGCCATGTCCTTGTCTTTGAGCATGCCGACCACGGCGCGGCGCACACCCGTGCAGGGCATCTTGCGCAATTGCGCGGCCAGATAGGCTGCCGAATGGGGGTTATGGGCCACATCGACGATCACCAGCGGCGCACTTTGCAACTGCTGCATCCGGCCAGCCAGCCGGGCATTGGCAAGCCCGTCACGAATGGCGGACTCCGGCAGCGGCAAGCCGAGGGATTCCAGCGCCGCCAGCACGGTCACCGCGTTCATCAGCGGCAGCGCCGGTTTTGGCAGATCCCGCCACTGGTTGAGGCCGTGATAATCCCAACCGCTCTCGTGCTCATCGCCACGAAAATCGAGACCGACCTGACGCAGGTTGGCGCCAAGACGCTGTGCTTCGCTCGCGATAGTCGCAGGTGGATTGGGCTCACCGCTGATGGCGGGTTTGCCGGCGCGATAGACCCCAGCCTTCTCCACCGCCACGGCTTCACGGGTATCACCCAGCCAGTCGCAGTGATCGAGGGCAATGGAGGTGATCATCGCCACATCGGACTCCACCACATTGGTGGCGTCGAGCCGACCACCCAGCCCCACCTCCAGCAGCAGCACATCGGGCGCGGCGTGGCAGAAGAGCCACAGCCCAGCCAGTGTCGCGAACTCGAAGAAAGTGAGGGCAATCTCGCCGCGAGCCGCTTCCACCTCGGCAAAGGCGGCGCAGTGGTCGCTGTCGGGCAGCTCCTGCCCGTTGACCCGCACCCGCTCGGTAAAGTGCAGCAGATGGGGCGAGGAGTAAACGCCGACCTTATAGCCTGCGGCCATCAGAATGCTGGCCGCCATGGCACAGCTGGAGCCCTTGCCGTTGGTACCCGCCACCGTGATCACCTTGAACGGCAGTTGGGTCAGCCCCATACGCCGGGCAACGGCACCGACCCGATCCAGACCCATGTCGATATTGACCGGATGGATCTGCTCCAAATAAGAAAGCCAGTCGACAAGCGACCGGCTTTGGGATTGTTGCATGTTTGAACTCATCTTCACTCTTCGATGACGTGAGTATTCAGCATTTTGGCGAGCAGGCTGGCCAGACGGTTACGCATGTCGCGACGATCGATAATCAGGTCGATGGCCCCCTTCTCCAGCAGGAATTCGGAGCGCTGGAAGCCTTCCGGCAGTTTCTCGCGTACGGTCTGCTCGATAACGCGCGGGCCGGCAAAACCGATCAGCGCCTTGGGCTCGCCCACGTTGATGTCACCCAGCATCGCCAGACTGGCGGAAACGCCCCCCATGGTGGGGTCGGTCAGCACAGAGATAAAGGGCAGGCCAGCCTTGGAGAGTCGGTCTAGCGCCGCGCTGGTCTTGGCCATCTGCATCAGGGAGAAGAGGGCTTCCTGCATGCGGGCACCACCAGAAGTGGAGAAACAGACCAGACCGCGGCCCTCCTTGATGCACTCCTCGACAGCGCGCACGAAGCGGGCACCGACCACGGAGGACATGGAGCCACCGATAAAGGAGAACTCAAAGGAACAGGCGACAACCGGCACCCCTTTGAGGGTCCCTTTCATGACCACCAGCGCATCTTTTTCTCCTGTCGCTTTCTGGGCGGCAGACAAACGATCCTTGTAGCGCTTGGAATCCTTGAATTTCAGTACATCCTGCGGCTCCAGCTCGGCACCGATCTCGGTACGACCCTGCTCGTCGAGGAAACTCTCGAGACGGGCGCGAGCGCTGATGCGCATATGATGATCACACTTGGGGCACACTTCGAGGTTGCGCTCCAACTCTGCCCGGTAGAGCACCTGTTCACAAGCACTGCACTTGGTCCACACCCCTTCCGGAATGTTGTGACGACGGGGTGCAGTGATCTTGCTCTTGGGAAGAATCTTCTCAAGCCAGCTCATGGAATTCCTTAATGCTTTTGTGCCTGACAAAACGCATCGAGCCTAGATTGTTCAATGACTTAATAGCTCGATGGCAACAAATGACGGGTCATTAAACCACAATTTTTCGGGCGCAGTTACTAAAAACTGGTCGTACCCGGTGCCGAGTCCGGCAGCCACAGCGGGCCGAGCGGCAACTGCGGCAGAGCAAACTCGGCCGGGTAATCCACGTCGACCAGATAGAGGCCACCGGCCTTGGCGGTCGGCCCGGCCAGATTGCGATCCTTGGCAGCCAGCACCTCGGCAATCCACTCCACCGGTTTGAGCCCCTGCCCCACCAGCAGCAGGGAGCCGGTGATATTGCGCACCATGTGGTGCAGGAAGGCGTTGGCCTTGATGTCGAGCACGATGTAGGGGCCGGAGCGGCTGACGCACAGATGGGTCACATTGCGCCACGGGGTGTTGGATTGGCAGGCAACGGCACGGAAGGTGCTGAAGTCGTGCTCCCCCAGCAGGCTCTGGCCCGCCAGGTGCATCAACTCGGCATCGATGGTCTCGTGGTAGTGACTGACGCCACTGCCGAGGATCGCCGGACGGAAGTTGTGGTTGTAGATGACGTAGCGGTAGCGACGGGCGGTGGCGCTGAAGCGGGCGTGGAACGTTTCGTCCACCTCCTTGACCCAGCGCACGGCGATATCCGGCGGCAGGTTGGAGTTGAGCCCCAGGGTCCAGGCCCCTTCGGCACGGTTCGCCTCGGTATCGAAGTGGATCACCTGGCCGGTCGCATGGACGCCGGCATCGGTGCGCCCGGCACACTGGATGGAGACAGGGTGGTTGGCGATCCGGCTGATGGCCTTCTCCAACTCCTCCTGCACGCTGATCACTTCACGCTGACGCTGCCAACCGAAATACCGGCTGCCGTCATATTCAATACCTAGGGCAATTCGCATGGATAAACTTGTCTTGTTGTGAAACGCAGTGAAAGAAACGGGGCGGATTATACGCGCTCAACTCGAAAAGTCCCACAAACCGCCTGATTGGCTTGCATGGGCGGAGAATTCACCCTGTGCAAATTGCCATGAAGAAGGGGGCAGCCAATGGCTGCCCCCTTCTTGCTGATCCCGCGACAGGGACAATTTTACCCCAACCGCTTGAGCAGTTTTTCTGCCTCGGCACGCTGATGCTCGGTGCCCTGCTCTGCCGCTTCTTGCAGCAGCTCGCGGGCGCTATCCTTGTCGTCGATCTCGAGGTAGGCGCGGGCCAGATCCAGCTTGGCCCCCACACCGCCGTCATCGGCATCCACATCAAAGCCGGTGGATTCAGGCAACACCTCGGGGAAACCATCGAGCCCCACGTCCAGCGAGAGACCCTGATAGGGCTCCTGCTCCGGCGCGGTGGCATCCGCATCGGCCAGCAGCTTGTCGATCTCGACGTAACCGCTTGCCTGGGCCTGTTCCCTTGGCTGCAATTCTGCCGGATGAGACTCCACTTCGGTAAAGGCATCCTCGAAATCGGAGAGCGCCAGTTCGTTGGGATCCCACTCAAGATCGAGCTCGGTCTCCTTGCCTTTGGTTGGCTCAAGCCCCAACTCGGCCAACATATCATCAGCCGAACCATCCACGCTCAAGTCGATGGCATTATTGCCCTCGCCCGCAGCCGGTTTATCCAGCTCATTTTCAAAATCACCCAGATCAAAACTGGCCAGATCATCAGCAGCCGTACTCTTGCTGCTTGCACTCAACTCCGGTTCCAGATCAGCCGAAAGATCCGCATCCAGCTCGGCAAACAGGGCTGCCTGCAGCTCCTCTTCGCTCATGAGCTCATCAGCATCCCTGGACTTGGGATTGAACTCGCTGGCCAGATCCATGTCGGGTTCATTGGCCAACGCGACAGGCTCATCCAGCGAGAGATCGAGATCCGGCACCAGATCCGGGTCACGACTGGCTGACTGGGCAGCCATTCGCTCCGGCTCGAAACCTTGCAGATCGATCTCACCATCGTCGCTGAAAACCAGATCAACATCCGGCTTTTTAGCCGGTTCATCTGGCTCGACCGGCATAAAGCCATCAGGGGTATTGAGATCCGGCACCGGGCGTACCGGCTCGTTGTCGGTCACATCGACACTCAGCAGATCGTCAAACTCGCTCTGCTCCTGATCCATCATCATGGCGGTGGACTCGGAGAGGCTCTTCTCCTGCTCCTCCAGCTCGCGACGGGCACGGGCCCGCAGCCACAGGGTCACCAGCGCCAATACCAGCAGCACCGGCAGCAGGATGATCATGGCAAGGTTGAGCGGTGAGGAGAGCAGCTCCATCAGCCAGTGCTGCTTGGGTTCAGGCTCTGCCACCACGGGGGGGACAGGTCTGGCCTTCAGCTCGGCGAGCTCTTTTTGCAGCGCGGTCTGATCCTGCAACTGGGCCTTTAGGGTCTCGACCTCTTCGGTCAGGGATTGCAGACGCAGCTTGAGCCTGTGGTTCATCTCGGTCACCTGACCGAGCTGGGCATTGGCATCTTCCAGTGCCAGCGCCATCTCGGTGGCCGGTTTGCCCACCGGTTTTTCCAGATCGGAAGGCAGAGGTGCCGGTGTGGTGCTTGCTGCGGCGCTCGTCGCCGGGACTGGGGCCACCGCCTCTTTTGGCGCAGGCTCGCTCGCCTTGACAACATCTTTGGTTTCAGCAGACGGTTGCGGTGCTACGACAGGAGCAGGAATGGGTGCCGCTTTTGCCGCAGGCAAGGGAGCTGGCGCGGTTTTCACCGGTTCGGCTTTGGCAGTCTCAACCTTCACGGGCTTGGCCGCTGGTTTGGCGCCATGGGCATGCTTCTCGGCGAGATACTTGGGACTCAGCCCCTTCCAGCTGGCGTTGTCACTGCGGAATCTGGCTCGCGCCTGGGCATCGGTGATGACGCTCGCTTCAGCCACGGTCGGCAGCAGGATGCGTGACCCCACCAGAATGTGGTTGATATTGCCATCGGCAAAACTGCGGGGGTTTTTCTCGTAGATCGCCACCATGGTCTGGTAGACGCTGACACTACTGGAGGGACGATATTTGCTCGCCAGACTCCAGAGGGTATCGGTTGGACGAACAGGGCCATAACTACCGGCATTGGCCGTGACCTGACGTACCACAGGCTGGGCGGTTGCACGTACCGGTTGCGCAACGGGTCTGGCGACCGGTTGCGCCAGCGGCTGGGAATTGACGGCGGGAGGTGCGGGCTCGTCAGGGCCTTTTAGCTCGACAAAAAAAGGCTCCCGCGCAGCGTCTTCAGCCTGGACGGAGCCCAGCAGACCCAATGCGAGTAGCGTTGCCAATGTTATGCGGGAATGTCCCATATTCGTTCCTTCGTATGACGGCCCTATCACATTGAAAAATCTGGATAGTTACCCCAAAACAGTCGGTTCAATATAAATCAGGCTCGCGTCGCAAGCCAGTAGTCCGACACATTTAGCACCCGACTTGACTCTGAGTGTAGGAAAAAACTTAATCAGTTGATATCGCAACAGAATCTTGATGTAGCGGAGTGCGGCATGGGTCACACCCCCGATCTATCACAGTCCGGATGGGCAGCACTCCCTGCTGCCCATCTGTGGCAGATGTCTAGCCTTACAGATAGTCGCGAACCAGCAGCTCGGCAATCTGTACACTGTTGGTTGCCGCGCCCTTACGAACGTTATCGGCCACGATCCACATATTGATACCACTCGGATGAGAAATATCCTGACGCACCCGACCCACCAGCACCTCATCCTTGCCGGTTGCGTCGCGCACCGGGGTCGGATAATCCCCTTCGTCATCAAACAGGGTCACGCCCGGCGCACTGCGCAGCAGATCCTTGACCTGTTCGGCATCGAGCGGCTGGTGCAGTTCGACGTGTACCGCCTCGGCGTGGCCGTAGAAAACCGGCACCCGCACGCAAGTCGGGTTCACGGCTATGCTGGCATCCCCCAGGATCTTCTGGGTTTCCCACACCATCTTCATCTCTTCACGGGTGTAGCCGTTGTCGGTGAAGCTGTCGATCTGCGGGATCAGGTTAAAGGCGATCTGCTGCGGATAGAGGGTGGGCTCTACCGGACGACCGTTGAGCAGATGAGCGGTCTGGCCTGCCAGCTCGCTGATCCCCTCTTTGCCGGAGCCTGACACGGATTGATAGGTAGCCACATTGATACGGGCAATGCCCACTTCATCGTGCAGCGGCTTCAACGCCACCAGCATCTGGATAGTGGAGCAGTTGGGGTTGGCGATGATGTTGCGATTGCGAAAATCGGCCAGCGCATTCGGGTTCACTTCCGGGATAACCAGCGGGATATCTTCGTCGTAACGGAAGCAGGAGGTGTTGTCGATGACGATGCAGCCGTGCTCGGCAGCAATTGGCGCCCACTTGGCAGAAACCTCGGCACCGGCGGAGAAGAGTGCGATCTGCACCTGGCTCCAGTCAAACTCCTCCACATCGAGGATCTCGAGGTTCTTGCCGCCAAAACGCACGGTATCACCGGCACTGCGGCTGGAGGCCAGCGGATAGAGGGTCGCCACCGGGAATTCACGCTCTTCCAGGATCTCGATCATCGCCTGACCCACGGCGCCACTGGCACCCAATACCGCTACGTTAAACTGCTGGCTCATTCTGTTCTCCTCTGATAATGCTGCAATGGCGCCGGCTGGCGCCATGGTCGACAGGCTCCCGCGCTGCGAGATGACGCTGCCAGATATGGCTGAACCGCCGCAATAGCATCTGCGCCAGCTCAGTAAAAAAGGGGATTGGTGTGGCCAGCTCGGCTCACCCCTTCCGGTTATCTTCCAGCTCTTGATCCCCGATTCAGGGACGTGACCGCGCAAATCCCAACGCACCGAGATCCTGACTGGCAAACGCGCCCTCGATCTGCAGGGAGGATAGTTCACGGCGCTCGGGATAATGTTTGCGCTGCTCGTCAAAGCTGCCGGACAGGCCGAGTCGGGCCCGGAAACGGGCATCATCGCGACGCACGTCGTAAACCAGATGCACCAGCTGCTTGATCAGCGCCTGATCCGGTGCGCGGCCCGGCACCACCACCTGCACATCGGGGGCAGGCAACAGCCGACTCAAATCCTGACGAGGCTGGCGCCCCAGCTGCTGGCAGAGCGCCTGATAGAGCATCCAGGTACCGCGAGCCTTCCCCTCCAGGCTGTAACCGGCGATATGGGGGGTGGCAATCTCGGTATGGGGCACCAGCGCTGCCAGTGGCTCGGGCTCGTTCTCCCACACATCCATCACCAGTCGCAAAGGCGCATCGCCCAACTGACGCGCCAGCAGGGCCCGGTTATCCCACACCTCGCCACGGGATGCGTTGATCAGGATCTGCCCGGCAGGGCGCGCGGCAATCTGTTCGGCATCCAGCAGATGGTAGGTGGCATCCTGCCCTTCACGGGTAATGGGCACATGGAAGCTGACGATATCGGCGCCAAGAGCGGTCTGATAATCGACAAAGCCCGCATCGGGGGTATTACGCGCCTTGGGTGGATCGCAGCGCAGTACCCGCATGCCGAGCGCTTCGGCCTTGCCAGCCACACACTCGCCGGTATTGCCCGCGCCAATCACCGCCAAAGTCATGGCCGAGAGCTCGAGTTCGTAACGCTCCGCCAGCACCAGCAGGGCTGAGAGCACATAATCCCCCACCGAATACTTGTTGCAACCGGGGGCGCTGAAGAAGGGAATATTGCGGCTTGCCAGCAACGCCTTGTCCACATGGTCGGTGCCTATGGTGGCGGTGCCGACAAACCCGAGTTTGGGGCTGGTCGCCAGCAAATCGCCATTGACGCGGGTGACCGAACGCACCAGCAGCACATCGGCATCCAGCAGATCGCGGGCCTGCATCTGCCGTCCGGGCAAGGGGATCACCTCGCCAAATTCGGCAAACAGCTCCACGGCATGGGGCATATTCTCATCAACGACTATCTTCATCGGGCTCTCTTTGGTCACAACCGCCACGGGGGCGCCATTCTAGCGCAAAGCCGCCTGAGATTTCAGCCTGTGATGCAATCCGGCGCGAAACGGGACCACATTGCGCGGCAGCCGCTCCATCCGCCCGCTCAAACAGAGGATATCGCCACAAATGTGTAAGCAGAGGTAACAAACGTGCTGCTCGGCTTTGTCCGGGCATGTCACGGTGGCACAATGCCCCTCTTTTTTCGCGATCGCCCATACCCACCATGCCGCCACACGCTCCGCCGCTCCCAATGTCAACCGCCTCACTCACCCGCAGTCAGGTGCTTGGCTTCACAGCCCTGTTAATCCTGCCCCTGTTACTACTCGCCACATTGCCCTGGCAGCCTTTTCTGACCGGTTCACTTCAATCAGGCTGGCTATGGTGGTCATACGCCCTCACCCGCATGGTCGATATTCCCGGGATCGGGGTCAGTGGCGCCCTCTTGCTGTTGCTGACCCGCTACAAACTCAAACTGGAGCTGTCCCCCTTCATTGCACTGGGGTGTGCGCTGGCAGCCCTGCTCGCCAGCGACTGGGTGCTCAAGAGCCTGATCAAACACCTGACCGAAGAGCCCAGACCCTATCTGCTCTGGCTTGAGAGTCAGTCGCTGATCCCGGCCATCAAGCACTTCTACGCCAGTAGCATCAATGTGCGCAGTGAACAGGTTCATGCCGCCAGCCAGTTGCTGGCCCTTCCAGAATGGCTCGGCCACCACTGGCAAAAGGAGGTCAATTACGCCTTCCCCTCCGGCCACAGCATCGCCGCCATCAGTCTGGCCCAGTTCTTCGGCCTGATCTGGCTGGCCCGCGCCCCGGCTGGCGTCTGGCTGCTACCACTGTGGGCCTTGGGGGTTGGCCTGTCGCGCATGGTACTCGGCATGCACTGGCCGGTGGATGTGCTGGCCAGTGCCCTGCTTGGCACTGTCACAGCGCTGATTGCCGCTCGCTGGTGGCTGCACAGATACTGAAGCCTGCGCCATCCTGCAGCGGCTTCCTGTAATGGGATGGGAGGACAAGCCTGTGCTTTTTTGCCATAATGCCGCCTCATTTTATCCCGACCGAGATCCCATGACCGACGCAGTTCATACCCTCAAGGGCCGTTTTCGTGGTTTTTACCCCGTCGTCATCGATGTTGAAACAGCCGGGTTCAACGCCAAGACCGATGCCCTGCTCGAAATCGCGGCTTACACCCTGAAAATGGATGAGCAGGGCTGGCTCGTTCCCGATCACATATTCCACTTTCATGTCGAGCCCTTCGAAGGGGCCAACCTGGAAAAGGCCGCGCTGGAGTTCACCGGCATCGACCCCTACAACCCGTTGCGTGGCGCTGTCTCGGAAAAAGAGGCGCTGACCGAGATCTTCAAGGGGATCCGCAAGGGGATGAAGGAGCAGGATTGCGGCCGCGCCATCATAGTGGCCCACAACGCCACCTTTGATCACGGCTTCGTGATGGCTGCCGCCGAGCGCGCTGGCCTCAAGCGCAATCCGTTCCACCCGTTTGCCACCTTCGACACCGCTGCTCTCTCCGGATTGGCGCTGGGGCAGACCGTGCTGGCCAAAGCGTGCCAGAGCGCCCGCATCCCGTTTGACAATAAAGAGGCGCACTCTGCCCTCTATGACACCGAACGCACCACAGAGCTGTTCTGTCATATCGTTAACCGCTGGAAGAGCATGGGGGGTTGGCCGCCTGCGCATCCGGATGATGACACAACCGATGCCCCTACCGATGATGAGGGACAAGAATAAACGGATGAAGGCTGCCACTGGCAGCCTTCGCTTTTTGGGGAAGTGATTGATTGCACAGCGCACCGGAAATCGCTATCAAGGTCACTATCCACCGCTGCGCACGGGACACACGGAGTCAAGTAGGTCACAAACCCTCAGGTTGAGCAACCTTGTGCCACATGCTGCTGCAATATGAGGGGTTTGACTGATTTTTTTCTCGACATTTGTCACATTTTTCGCAAACTAACTCCCCTTCACATGACAGACAGCAATAACAAACTATAAGGAAATCAAATGAATCCAGTTGTTATCGCGGTCGGGCTGATGCTAGTGCTCAGTCTGCTGCGGATCAATGTGGTGGTCTCGCTGGCGCTGGGTGCCATTGCGGGCGGTCTGGTGGGCGGGTTGTCGTTGACAGATACCCTCACCACCTTCAGCGGTGGCCTGGGCGGTGGCGCCGAGATTGCCCTCTCCTACGCCATGCTGGGCGCCTTTGCAGTTGCCATCTCCCGCTCCGGGATCACCGACCTGCTGGCCCGCAAGGTGATCAGCCAGTTGGGCAAGGATGCCAGCTCGACCCGCATCATGTGGGTCAAAACCCTGCTGCTCTCTTCCGTGCTGGCCGTGGCTATCTCGTCCCAGAACCTGATCCCGGTTCACATCGCTTTTATTCCCATCCTGATCCCGCCGCTGCTGCATGTGATGGCGCAGATGCAGATCGACCGTCGTCAGGTGGCCTGTGTCATCACCTTTGGCCTGACCGCCACCTATATGGTGCTGCCGGTCGGCTTTGGTGGCATCTTCCTGAATAACATTCTGGCCAAGAACCTGATCGATAACGGCGTGCCCATCACCACCAGCCAGATCCCGCTGGCGATGGCCATTCCGGTTGCCGGTATGGTACTGGGCCTGCTGATTGCGGTATTCATCAGCTATCGCAAACCGCGCCAGTACGATCTGGCCAAGATCCTGGATGCCGAGCCCGAAGCGGTCGAGCTCAACCTCACCCACATCTGGGTGGCCCTGCTGGCCATTGGCGTAGCGCTGGGGCTGCAACTGATGACCAACAGCATCGTACTGGGTGCGCTAGCCGGTTTTGTCATCTTCACCTGCGGCGGCGTCATCAAGTTTCGCGAAAGCCAGGATGCCTTCACCCAGGGGGTGCGGATGATGTCGCTGATCGGCTTCATCATGATCTCCGCCGCCGGTTTTGCCGCTGTGATGAAGGCGACCCACGGGGTCGACTCTCTGGTTCAGGTGGTCGCCTCCGGCATCGGTCAGCACAAGGGGATCGCCGCCTTCCTGATGCTGCTGGTTGGCCTGCTCATCACCATGGGGATCGGCTCCTCCTTCTCCACCGTGCCCATCATCGCTACCATCTATGTGCCGCTCTGTCTGCAGCTCGGCTTCTCACCGATGGCGATCATCGCCCTGGTCGGTACCGCAGGCGCGCTGGGGGATGCGGGTTCACCTGCATCTGATTCAACTCTGGGCCCCACCTCCGGCCTCAACGCCGATGGCCAGCATGACCATATCTGGGACAGCGTGGTGCCCACCTTTATTCACTACAACATCCCGCTGGTGATCTTCGGCTGGATTGCCGCCATGGTGCTCTGATAGCCACTCTGGCATCGAACCATGCTCTGCAAAATACGAAACAAGAAGGCGACCTTATGGTCGCCTTCTTTATAAGCACGTTCACCTAATCACTAGGACATGGTCCCGAGAGGAGAAGCTCTTTATTGGGCGACATGGATTCCCGGATCTGGATGATTGCGCACTGCTTGTTTCGCTCCTTGCTCTTATGGGATCAGTCTCTAGCCACAGATGCCATAACAGCACTCAGCACCCCCAGCGTTGTGCGCCACACCCGTTGCCACATACCACGCCGATTAATTGCTCAGCGATTGGATATCATTTTGAAAAACTGATACTTAACTAGCTACACTAGCGATTATCACCATACAGGGACGTGTAAAAAATGAGCTTGATTGGCTTGGTGCTGGCGTTGATCGCCATCCTTGGCGGCAACATGATCGAGGGGGGGCACCCCAGTGCACTGCTCGATCTGCCCGCATTCCTCATTGTGATCGGTGGCACCATAGGTGCTGCGCTGACCCAGTTCCCTTTCTCCGTCGTCGGCAGCACCATGAAGCGTTTCAAATGGCTGCTCTCCCCCCTCAAGCTCGATATGCATGAACAGGCCCAGTTGCTGGAGACCCTGGCAGGCAACGCCCGCCGCAGCGGCATGCTGGCGCTGGAAGGGATGATCGACGAGATCAAGGATCCTTTCCTGAAGAAAGGGGTGCAGATGATGGTTGATGGTTACGAAAAGACCAAGATACACGAGGTGCTGGAGAACGAGATCGAGTTCGAGCAGGAAGATCTCGAACAGACGGTCAAATTCTACGAAGCCATGGGCGGCTACTGCCCGACCATGGGGATCGTCGGGGCGGTATTTGGCCTGATCCACGCCATGGGTCTGCTAGATGCCCCCGACAAGCTGGGCGGCGCCATCGCGGTGGCCTTTATCGCTACCATCTACGGGGTATCCGCAGCCAACCTGATCTTCTTGCCGTTCGGCAACCGCTACAAAGGGTTTGCCCACCAGATCCGCCACTACAAGGAGATGACCCTGACCGGCATTCTCTGCATCGTTGATGGCGAATCCCAAGCGCGCCTGCAAGTTACCCTCGAACCTTATCTGGGAGGTCACGGTGGCCAAAAAGAAAAAGGCTGAAGCACCGGAGAACCATGAACGCTGGCTGGTCTCCTATGCCGACTTCATGACCCTGCTGTTCGCCCTGTTTGTGGTGCTCTACTCCTTTGCCATGGCCAAGCAGTCCGAAACCCGGGTGCTTATCCAGGGCTTTATCGAGTCGCTGGGTAAAATCGGCCTCATCTCCCCGCCTGCCGGCTCACCCTTGATGCAGGGGGGAACAGGGATTCTCGAGCCGGAATCGAAGACCACGCCGAGCAGCCCGAAAGAAGAGACTGTACTGGAAAAAGATGCCCCCATGGCGGCATCGGACCCCTTCAACGAGACCATAGGTGCCTCGGAAAAACCGAGCGCCACCGAAGCCTGGCCCCACAAGACCAAGGAGCAGGAGTGGGTGCAGGTGACCAAGCAGAAGCTGGAGCAGCAACTCAAGGCCCAGATCGAATCGAAGGATCTCGAGGTCGAGCAGCTTGGCAGCCAGCTGGTGATCCGCATCGGCGAGAAGGCGCTGTTTCCCGCCGATTCGGCGTTCCTTCAGCCCCAGTTCATCCCGCTGGTCAACAAGATCGCCGGCATTTTGGCCAACATCCCGGGGCAGGTAGTGGTCACCGGTCATACCGACAACTCCCAGGCGCCGGTGGAGCTCTATCGCAACAACTGGGAGCTCTCGGTGCTGCGGGCCTCTTCCATCGTGCAGACCATGCTGACCAATCCCCAGCTCGATGCCAGACGAGTCATCGCTCAGGGTGTTGCCGACACCCAACCCCGCTTTGCCAATGACACCCCCGAACATCGCCAGGCGAACCGCCGGGTCGATATCACCCTCTCTCAAGGCAAGGCAGCAGAAGAGTCACTGCAACTGCTCAAGCCCTGATCCCCCCGCTCCCGCTTCGCGCGGGAGCCTCTTTTTTAAAAACAAATAACTCAATAATATCAACACCATAAGATCTTAATGATAATGATTGCCATTTATTGTCAAGTGGTCAGGCCTCTGCAATAATGCCGCCCCTCAGGCTTAAATAAAAACAATTATCATTATGAACAAACTGCTTCAGGCATGGCCGGCACTCCTGTGTGCCTCCGCTGGCGCGGCCGATCTTCCCCCTGTGGAGAAGGCTCGCAGCGACGACACCATCATTGTCACCGGGCAACGGGTACAACAGAAACTCTCCGATGTTTCCGGCTCCATCACCGTCATCACTCAGGAAGAGCTGGACCGTCAGGTCGCCAGCGAGCTGACTCATGTGTTTCGCAAGATCCCCGGTGTCTCGGTCACCGGCTCTGCCGGGCGACCGCAAAACATCAGCGTGCGCGGCATCGGTGGCAACCGTATCCTGCTGATCAAGGATGGGGTGCGCGTCAGCGACGGCTTTGGCGCCGACAACATCAATGACAAGGTGGGTCGCTTCAACTTCGACCTTGATGACATCAAGCAGATTGAGGTGGCCAAGGGGGCCGGCTCCTCCCTGCATGGCTCCGATGCCATCGGCGGCACCGTGGTGATGAATACCAAGCAGCCGGAAGATTATCTGCAACAGCAAGATAGCTATCTGGCGGCCAAAACCCTCTACGGTGGCGACAGCAATAAGAAGAAGCTCAGCATGACCAGCGCGGTGCGGGCACTGGAGAGCGAACATCTGTTGCGCCTCTCCGGCTGGCGTGGCAACGAAACCGCCAACTTTGAGGAGAACCGCATTCCGGCTGATTTGGATGGCATGAGTGCCTCCACCAGCAGCCGCCTCCCCCTCAATGCCCATCACGCTCTGCGGCTGGAGCTGGACTACTACGAGGATCACGCCAAACGCCAGATGGGGCCCAAAGCGGTGCCCCAACCCGATGGCAGCTGGGACGTGGTCGGTTTTCAGGAAGATGGCGATCAGCGCACCCAGGGCGGCAAGTTCAGTTGGGAAGCCAACGATCTGGGCATGATCGATACCCTCAACTGGAGCCTGTTTGGCAACCAGTCACGCAACGAAGCCAACCAGCGCCAGCTGCTGCGCAACGATGCCCTGAGCGGCTATCCCAGATATCGCAGCCAGCGCACCCTCTCCACATTCGAGGAGCTGCGCCTTGGCAGTGAGCTGGAGCTGCAGAGCAAGCTGAGCACCGGCTCGCTGGATCACACCTTCAGCTACGGTGTGGAAGTGGAGCAGGCCAACCACGAGCGACCGGTCAGCAATCTGACCCTGGAAGATGGCATCACCACCCAAGGACAGAAAGCCCCCTTCAGCAAGGCCGAGACCCGCCGCGATGGCATCTGGCTGAGCGATGTGATCGATCTGGGCAACTGGCAGTTTACCCCGACCCTGCGCTTTGACCGCCAGCGCCTGCGCGCACCGGACAGCAATCTGGCCGAGAACCACAGCGACCACATCTCCCCCAGTGTCGCGGCCAGTTACCGCTTCAACGAGACATGGCGCAGCTGGCTCAGCTATGCCAACGGCTTCCGCGCCCCCGCTTACGATCAGGTTTACGGCAACATTCCCCACTACTTTGCCATGCCGCCATTCGAGATCATTGCCAACCCCAACCTCAAGGAGGAGACCAGCCACAGTCTGGAGTGGGGAGTGAATGGCCAAAGCGACAACTGGAGCGTCAAACCGGCCGTTTTCTACAACCGCTACTACAACTTCATCGACTGGCGCCAGACCGGTTTTCGCCTCGATGATGGTGTCTTCCTGCGCCAATATCGCAACGTTGCCAAAGCAGAAACCTGGGGCGCCGAGCTGGCCGCCAGCCTCTGGCTGAGCGACGAGTGGGAGCTTTCGACCAATCTGGCCTGGATGGATGGCAAGGATCACCGTGGTGAGCCGCTGCGCACCCAGACACCGCTGGAAGGCAACACCACCCTGCGCTGGCAACAGCTCGACTGGGGGGTTGAGCTCAGTGGCAACTATGCCGCCGCCATGACCAAGGTGCCCCAGTGCGCCAATGCGCAGACTGGCTACAACGGTGCCTGCCAGAGCAGCGCAGGCTGGTTCAGCCTGGACCTCACCGGCGACTGGCAGATCACCGAGGCGCTCAAGGTCAATGCCACCATCGGCAACCTGCTCGATACCCGCTACGTCCGCTATCAGGATGTGGCCGGACTCCCGGCTGGCAGCGATACCTCCCTCTACAGCCAGAGCGGCCGCTACCTGTCAGCCAGCCTCAGCTACCGTTTCGTGGGGATGTGATGAAACATCATGCAATCATGGCGGCCCTGTTGGCCGTCCCGTTGGCGTGGGCGCAAGAGGCCCTGCCACCGCCGATCCCGTCCCAGCCACACCTGATTTCAGGCAATCCCGTACGCCAGGATCCCTACTTCTGGTTGCGGGACGAGAGCCGCAGCAACCCGGCCATACTCGCCCTGCTCAAGCAGCAAAATCGCTGGAGCGAGCAGCAACTCGCCGCGCAGCAGCCGCTGGAAGCAACCTTGCGCGCCGAGTTTGCCAGCCATCCGGCGGGGGAACCCGTGCCAGACAACTGGCTTGTGCGCGGCGATCAGGCATGGCAGCTGCGCCCGGATGGCTCACTCTGGCAACGCCACGGGGGCAAGGTGCAGCAGCGGCTTCCCGCCAGAGCGGGTGAGGGCTATTACGAAGCGGGCGGCTGGGCACTGAGCCCGGATAACCTCACACTGGCCATCGCCGAAGACAGGCGCGGCGATCTCGACTATCAGGTCACCCTGCTCGATCTCCAGAGCGGCAAGGTGCTGGCCAGTTTGGCACAGCGCAGCGCTGATCTCGCCTGGTCACAAGATGGTCGCACCCTCTACACCATCGCCAACGAGCGCTACACCCTGCGCCCCTGGCAGCTGCGCGGCTGGCAGGATGGCCAGGAGCAGACTCTCTATGAGGAGCTGGATCCCGCATGGCTGCTCAGCCTCTATCGCACCACGGATGGCCAACATCTGGTGTTGCAGGGCAACAACCACGACAGTTCGGAGCAGTACCTGCTCGACTCGGGCAAGCCGCAGCAGGTCAAACCCCGCCAGCGCGGGGTGGAATACTATCTGGACAGTCAATCCGGCTGGGTGATTAAGAGCAACCGGGAGGGGGCGTTTGCCCTCTACTCAGCCAGCACGCCGCTCGGTGAGTGGCAGCGCCTGTGGCCCGCCAAAGGGGAGGATCTCGGCGATCCCGAGAAGTGGCGACTGTTTGATCGCCATCTGGTGGTGCAGTTTCGCCAGCAGGGGGAGGATTGCCTCGCCCTGCTCGACCGCAACGGCCATGAACGCCAGCGCCTGCCGCTGGCCAGTGGCGCCGGTACCGGCTGGCTGCAAGGAGAACATGACCCGGCCAGCGACCGTATTCTGGTGCGCAGTCAGGGCTTGAGCCAGCCCCCCGGCCAACGCTGGCTGGATTTGAACAGCGGCCACTGGATCAACGACCAGCACACCGCAGGCAATAAAGCATTGCCCTATCAGAGCGAGCGGCGCTGGATCACCTCTGCCGATGGCACCCGGGTGCCTGTCTCGCTGGTGTGGCGCAAAGATCTGGCCCCTCGTGCTGTACTGCTCTACGGCTATGGCGCCTATGGCACGCCGATGCGCCCCTACTACCAGAAAGAGCTGTTAAGCCTGCTGGATCGGGGCTTTGTCTACGCCATCGCCCATGTGCGCGGCGGCGGCATGCTGGGGGAGCAGTGGACCCGCGACGGACGGGGCATCCACAAGCAGAACGGCATTAGCGACTTTATCGCAGCCGGTCACGCCCTGCGCCACTGGTCGCCCGACGCCGCTCCCCTGCCCCTGTTTGCCATGGGGGGCAGCGCGGGGGGCACGCTGGTTGCTGCGGCCCTCAACCAGCAACCGACACTCTTTAGCGGCGCCGTGTTGCAGGTTCCCTTCGTCGATATGCTCGGCACCATGAGCGATCCGGCCCTCCCCTTGACCCGTCAGGAGTACCAGGAGTGGGGCAATCCGGCCAAGCCCGCAGAGTATCAGGCGATGCGTCGCATCAGCCCCTACGACAACCTGCACCGCGCCCCCTACCCGCCCCTGCTGGTCACTACCGCCCTGCACGACAGCCAGGTGCCCTACTGGGAGCCAGTCAAGTGGCTGGCCCGCCTGCGGGAACACAGCACGGGCTCCGGCCCCTACCTGCTGCTGACCGAACTGGAGGGAGGCCACCGCGCCGGTGGTGGCGATCGGGCTCGTGAATTTGCCTTCTTGTTGCATCTGGCGGGGATCAATCAATGACCCTGCCGCTGATTGGGAGTACCACTATGAAACCCCTGTTGCCCGCCCTCTTGCTGGGGCTGGCTGGCTTTTCCACTCAGGCCGCCGAACTGCGTTTTGTCGAACAGGACGCCCCGGCCGATACCCGCCTCTGGCTCGAACAGCAGCTCGGCGTCACCCTGAGTGATGCCCCGGCCTATCAGCGCCAAGGCAAGCTGGGCCACTATCTGCATTATAGCCAGCAGCTCAATGGCGCACCGATCGCCGGCCTGATGGCCGCCGTCAGTCTCGATGAGCAGGGTCGCCCGTGGCGCCTTTATCACAATACCCGGCTGATGCAGGCACAGGCGGCTCCATGTGATGAAGCAAGCCGCGCCGGGGTGGATGCCTATACCGCCACGCTGGATGGTACGGTGTGGAAATTCGCTGGCAGTGACGAAGCCCAGCCCTGGTACTGGCAGGATGGCGACACACTGACTGCGGCCTGGCGCCTGCTGGCGGTGGAAAGCCAGCCGGGCAACAGCAAAAGCAGCCACTGGCAACTGTTTGTCACCTGCGATGGCAGCGCCCTGCTGGGGCGCACGCTGCAAGAGGCCAACACCCGTGCCGAAGCTGTCCCGCTGGCAGGGGAAGCGGCTACGGTGCAGGCCCGCATCTTTGCCCTCGACCCACGCACCCAGCTGCAAGAGGGCAACCTGCTGTGGCGCCACGATCTGGTGCTGGACAACCGGGCCTATCGCACCGTGCCGCTCACGGTACAAAAGGTGGATGACACCTACCAGCTAAATGGCCCTCGCGCGCGGGTCGTGGATGGCACGGCGCCGGAAACTGCCCCCTTTAGCAGCCCTGATGCCGATGGCTTCCAGCTGGATCACCAGCAGCCCGCCTTCCTCGATATCAATGGCTACTACCATCTGGATCTGGCCCAGCGCCATGTGGAATCCCTGGGCTACCCAACACTGATGGGCGGCCCCCTGGCCATCGATACCGATGCCGGGGAGCAGGACAACTCTCTCTATGACCCCTTCCTGCGCCGGTTGGAGATTGGCCGGATAGGGGTACCCGATGCGGAAGATCCCATGGTGATCTGGCACGAGTTTGGCCATGCGGTGCAGCACCATATCCTGCCCGACATGGGAGAAGAGGGTGACTGGGGCGCCATCGGCGAGGGCTTTAGCGACTATCTGGCCGCCAGCTGGCGCCAGCGTAGTCCAGAGGCTCGCCAATTCGAGCCTTTCATGGTCTTCAACTGGGATGCCAGGATCAGCGGCCGGACTCCCCGTCAGCTCGATGATCTGCGGGCGCGCTATCATCCGGGCTTCCTCTATCCGGCTCACCTCACCATCAACGGCAGCAACGGCGACCAGCTGTGGGGCACCCCGCTCTTCACCGCGCTGCGCCAGGCCGTTGAACAGTATGGCGAGGTAGCCCGTGACGAGTTCGATACCCTGCTGATTGAATCCCACTTCGGCCTCGGCCCGCAGGTGCGGATGCCCCAGCTGGCGCGGGTCACCGTGGATACCGCCAACCGCCTCTATCCGGATCGCAGCTATGGCAAGCTGCTGGAGCAGGCCTTCCGCCATCACGCCCTGCTGCCCACGCCCATCGCGGCCCGCCTTGCCGATGACAGCTACCTGTTGCCCGGGGAGAAAAAGAGCCTCGCCATCGAATTGACCAACCAGAGCGGCCGCCCCCTGACCGTGGCTGACGCCAGCCTGCTCCCGAGCAAGGGGCTCATGGGTGACGGTCACTGGCAAGGAGAGCTCAACGCCGATGGCACCGCCCGCTGGACCCTGCCGCTGGAAGCAGCGAGCAACCTGACCTGTGGCGAGGCAGTCACCTTGCCGCTGCAGTTCCAGCTCACCCTGCCCAGCCCCACCGAGCGCCAGACCCGCCTTGACCTGCAACTGCCGATCGGTGAACCGCTCTGGCAGCGGGCCATCGGCCAGGGTGGCCAGATCAAGGATGCGGTGAGCGATGAACGGCACGGCCTGTCCCGCTTCACTCTCACCCTGCCCGAGAGCAAGGCCCGCATCGACAGCGGATTCGTAGTTGCCCTCGATCTGGAGCACAGCAAACTGGAGCAGCTGGAGATCTGGCTCACCTCCCCTTACGGCACCCGGATCAGCCTGTGGAACAAGGGTTACGCCAGCCATACCCGGCTCAAGGGGGAGTTTCCCCGTGAACTGGTACCGTTCGAATCGCTGGACAAGCTGCACGGCGAACCGCTCGCTGGCCGCTGGCTGCTGGAGATCAACGACACCAGCGCCGGTGACACCGGTCAGTTGCGCAACTGGCGGGTCGCCCAGCAAGTAGGCGCCCGCTGCGACAAGGATGAAGCCCTGCCCAACACCGGCATCATTCCCCTTGAGCAGGATGAAGGGGGGGGCGGCACGGCTTCCCCCCTGCTGCTGTTGCTGGCCCTCTGGCGCCGGAGCACCCCGCGCCGTTGAATCCTGTACCACGGGGGTTACCGCCCCCGTGAACCTGTGACCGAATCAAGGAATGTGAAGTGAAACCATCCGTACTGGTTATTGCAACCCTCTCAGCCCTGCTCAGCGCCTGTGGCGGCGGGGAAGATAACGCACCACTGGCGATCCCGGACTACCGGGTCGATGTCGCCCTGCCAACCGCCGGTACCCTGTGCGCCGATCTGGATCAGAACTGGCAATGTGATCCTGCCGACCCTGCCGTCAGCGGCGAAGGAGTTGTGGCCCTGGTCAGCCGTTCGGCCAACATCGTCAACTCGCCCCTGCTGTTCGTACCGAGGAGCGAAGGTCTGCTGCTGGCACATCCGGCCGCCAAAGGGGATCCACAACGGCTACAACCGACCCTGCTCAGCACCCTGTGGCAGAGCCGCGTTGCCGAAGGGGTGGCCGCCGATCGCGCACTGACGCAGCTGCTGACCGATCTCGCGCCGCTGCAACCGGGCAGCGACCGCGCAGCCCTCGCAGGTCTAGGACAGTTTGATCAGGCGCTACAGCAGGTGGCGATCAGCTTGCAGCAACAGGCCCGCACACGCCTTGCCACCGCCAAGGAGACCCAGTTGCTCACCACCAGCTATCGCGCCATCAGCCTGATGCTGGCGCAATTGGCTCAGGAGTGGCAGCGCAACGGCCAGTTTGCTGAAGAGACACAAAGAGAGCTACTGACCCTGCTGGTGCAGCAGCAGCCACGCAACCTGCTAACCGTCACCGGCGTCACCACCTTCAGCGATGGCAACGACCCGCTGCTGGAACAGGAACCCGCCGACTATCCGGGACAAGATGCCAGCTGGAATCGCACTCGTCCCCAGCTTGCCTATCGCAAACTCGATGATCGCGGTCAGGTGCTCCCCGACAACGCGCCGAGCTGGCAGTGCGTCAAGGATCTCAATACCGGTCTGGTGTGGGAGGTCAAATCGGACGATCCCTTGAGCCCGGCCTGGAAAAGCAGACCCTTTGCCTATGAGGATGAGCAGTTCAAGGCGACCGCAGGCGAGCAGCAAGCGGCCTACCAGCATATTCATAAGAGGATCGAACAGCTCACCGCCGAAGGAGATCTGGCGGCCCTAGCCCGGGCACAGGCGCTGACCACCATGCTGACCACCCGCGCGTATCAGCAGTGGCTCAATGGCGAGCAACGCTGCGGCATCAGCCAGTGGCGGCTGCCCACCATGGGTGAGCTGATGTCACTGATGCACTACGGCAGCCTGGCCAAGGACCCGCTGGGTCAACGCATCATCGTGGATACCCGTTACTTCCCGGATATCGCCTCCTCGGAAGATGACACCTACCATGGCTACTACTGGAGCGCCACCAGCAACACCGCCCAGCGCTTCTCCGGTGGCCCCATCAGCAAACGCACAGTCCTGCTCTTGGGAGAAGATGCGGGCACCACCTATCCCGCGCTGGTGCAGCAAGATACCTATATCGAGCTGATGCAGGTACGACTGGTCGCCACTCCCCAATAATCCGAGGAATATCATGAGCCTTTATCGCTTTTCGTTCGCCATGCTGGCACTGATGGCCCCCCTGGCCCACGGTGCTGCCATCTGTGATGACACCATGGATCGCACCGCCCCCTCTGCCCGTTTTCTTGACCATGGCAACGGCACCGTCACGGATCAACACACCGGCCTCACCTGGATGCGCTGCAAACTGGGACAGACATGGAGTGGCAGCAGTTGCCTGGGGGAACCGACCGTTTACTACTGGCAGCAGGGGCTGCAAGTGGCGGAGCGGATCCGCAGTGACAGCAGTCATGCTCTCTATCACTTCGGCGGTATCAGCCAGTGGCGTCTGCCCGACATCAAGGAGTTAGCGACCCTGGTCGAGCATGCCTGCTACAAGCCCTCTCTCAATGAAGCCATTTTCCCGCGCGCCATGGCGGGGGGCGGTAAAGAGGTCAATGAGGGCTATGTCTATCTGATGAGCAGCACGGTAACCTCCGCCAATGGTCAGCGGGCGTATCTGGATATCACCTCGGGAGATATCGGTCTTCGCGCCATTGGCGCCTACCCGGATCAGGTCTTGCTGGTCGCCAATAAACCCTGACCGCCCCACGCTCGAAACCGGAACGCGATGACAGGAGAGGCTTGAAAGCCTCTCTTTTTATTGCTCTTGCCGTCCCCCTACCTCACACGCCATCACGCTCTTCTCCCGCCTGTGCCCCCTGCCCGCGATACCGACCTGATCTTGCTTCGCACGCGACATACCCCTTTCAGGTGATGACGAGGAGCAGCTCTCTGCGCTTTCCAGGCCTTTCTCGCCCACCATAACCAACAAAAAAGTGCGCTTCTTAACAAAATTTAATTACCGGTTAACCGATTAATAATTAACCCGTAAAAATGACATGTAAATCAGTGCGAAAGTGTCATAATGCGTAACATTATTGTTAAGTCACTTGATTAATTTGGTTAGGAAAAACCTCTATGTTTGCTGATATTTCTGCTCAACATTGGGCTTTTGCCATTTATGTCATCGGTGCCATCACCATCTGTCTGGTGATGATAGGTCTCGCCGCCCTGCTGGGAGGTCGCGCCTACGGCCGCACCAAGAACAAGCCATTTGAATCTGGTGTCGACTCGGTCGGCAGTGCCCGCCTGCGTTTTTCCGCCAAGTTCTATCTGGTCGCCATGTTCTTCGTCATCTTCGACGTCGAGGCGCTCTACCTGTTTGCCTGGTCTGTCTCCGTGCGGGAGAGCGGCTGGGTCGGCTTTATTGAAGCCACCATTTTCATCGGACTGCTGCTTATCGGCCTGATCTACCTCTGGCGCATCGGCGCACTGGACTGGTCACCGCGCAAACCGCAGCTGAACAACAAAAACAGTGATTGAACCACAGACCCTTTCCTTGAGGTTGCACCATGAAGTACACCCTGACCCGGATTGACCCGGATGCACCCGTTGAGCGCTACCCCCAAGAGCAGCGCCAGACCGTCGATGACCCACTGGCGCAAGAAGCGACGCGCGGCATCATGATGGGCCGCCTCGAGGAGGTGCTGCAAGACACAGTCAACTGGGGCCGCAAAAACTCCCTCTGGCCTTACAACTTCGGCATCTCCTGCTGCTACGTGGAGATGTGTACCGCCTTCACCTCCCCCCACGATGTGGCCCGCTTCGGCGCCGAAGTTATCCGCGCTTCGCCCCGTCAGGCCGATTTCATGGTGATTGCAGGGACTCCCTTCATCAAGATGGCGCCAGTCATCCAGCGCCTGTATGAACAGCTGCTCGAACCCAAGTGGGTGATCTCCATGGGGGCCTGTGCCAACTCCGGCGGCATGTATGACATCTATTCCGTGGTGCAGGGGGTGGACAAGTTCCTGCCGGTCGACGTCTACATTCCGGGTTGCCCGCCCCGTCCCGAAGCCTTTTTGCAAGCCCTGATGCTGCTGCAGGACTCCATCGGCAAAGAGCGCCGCCCCCTCTCCTGGGTGGTGGGCGATCAGGGGATCTACCGTCCCCAGATGCAGGCCGAAAAAGAGCGCAAGCGCGGCGAACGGATCAATGTGACCAACCTGCGCACGCCGGATGAGATCTGACCATGAAACTGACTCGTGATTTTCCCAGCAATTACGCCATGGCCCAGTGGCAGCCCAGCGACCACAAGGATGCCAAAGTCATTGGCGAACTGTTTGCCCACTTCGGGGCAGAGCACTTCACCGTGCAGACCACGCGCACCGGCGTGCCGGTGGTCTGGCTCCCCCGCGAACTGCTGCAGGATGTGATGGGCTTTTTGCGCAAGGTGCCCTCCCCGTTCGTGATGCTCTTCGATCTGAGTGCGACTGACGAGCGGCTGCGCAGCCATCGCGACGGTCTGCCCCAGAGCGATTTCACCGTCTTCTATCACCTCATCTCAATCGACCGTAACGCCGATGTGATGTTGAAAGTGGCGCTGGCCGAGAGTGACCTGCATCTGCCCACCATCACCAACCACTTCCCCAATGCCAACTGGTACGAGCGGGAAGTGTGGGATCTGATGGGCATCACCTTCGATGGCCATCCCCATCTGACCCGGATCATGATGCCCAAGAGCTGGCAGGGTCACCCGCTGCGCAAGGATTACCCGGCGCGCGCCACCGAATTCGATCCCTTCATGCTCGATGCCGCCAAACAGGACATGGAGCAGGAGAACCTGCTGTTCAAACCGGAAGAGTGGGGCCTGGCCCGCGGCAACGAGAACGAGGACTACATGTTCCTCAACCTCGGCCCCAACCACCCCTCTGCTCACGGCGCCTTCCGGTTGGTGTTGCAGCTCGATGGCGAGGAGATCCGCAACTGCGTGCCCGACATCGGCTACCACCATCGTGGTGCCGAGAAGATGGGCGAGCGCCAGTCCTGGCACAGCTACATCCCCTATACCGACCGGGTCGAGTATCTGGGCGGGGTGATGAACAACCTCCCTTATGTGCTGGCGGTCGAGAAGCTGGCCGGCATCAAGGTGCCCCAGCGGGTCGACATGATCCGGGTGATGATGGCGGAGCTGTTCCGTATCCAGAGCCACCTGTTGTTCCTCGGTACCTATATCCAGGACGTGGGGGCCATGACCCCGGTCTTCTTCACCTTCACCGATCGGCAGAAGATCTACACCATCATCGAAGCGATCACCGGTGCCCGCATGCATCCGGCCTGGTTCCGTATCGGTGGTGTGGCCCACGACTTGCCGAAGGGATGGCAGCGGCTGGTGCAGGACAACCTGTTGAGCTGGTTGCCCAAGCGCTTGATGGATTACGAAAAAGCGGCGATGCGCAACAGCATTCTGCGCGGTCGAACCATAGGCGTCTCGGCCTACACCACCGAGCAGGCGTTGTCCTGGGGCACCACGGGGGCCGGATTGCGCGCCACCGGCCTCAACTTCGACGTGCGCAAGTGGCGTCCCTATTCGGGCTATGACCAGTTCGACTTTGAAGTGCCGGTCGGCAGCAATGGCGATGCCTACGACAGAGCCACCGTGCGGATCGAGGAGATCCGCCAGAGCATGTCGATCATCGAGCAGTGCATGAAGAACATGCCGGAGGGGCCGTTCAAGGCGGATCACCCCCTCACCACTCCGCCGCCCAAAGAGCGCACGCTGCAGCACATCGAGACCCTGATCAACCACTTCCTGCAAGTGTCTTGGGGCCCGGTCATGCCGGCAGCCGAATCGTTCCAGATGATTGAGGCGACCAAGGGGGTCAACAGTTACTACCTGACCAGCGATGGCTCCACCATGAGCTACCGGACCCGGATCCGCACCCCGAGCTTTGCTCACCTGCAGCAGATCCCCTCGGTGATCAAGGGCAGCATGGTGTCGGACCTCATCGTCTATCTGGGCAGTATCGATTTTGTTATGTCGGATGTGGACCGTTAAGTGATCCGCCCTCCCGGCCATGGCCGGGAATTGGGATCGCCGGACGAGCAGTAAAAGGACAAGCCACCAAAGGTCAAGTCATGAGCCAGCAATGTCAGTGTCAGTGTCACAATAATCAGACCCCACAGGGGCAAGGGGCATGCAGCAGCAAACAGGACGACTTCGTTCTGAGCCAGGCTGAACGCGATGCCATCGAACACGAGAAACACCACTACGAAGATCCCCGCGCCGCCAGCATCGAAGCGCTCAAGATCGTGCAGCAGGCCAGAGGCTGGGTCCCCGACGGCGCCATTCACGCCATCGCGGCCGAGCTCGGCATTCCCGCCAGCGACGTGGAGGGGGTTGCCACCTTCTATAGCCAGATCTTCCGCCAGCCGGTGGGGCGCCACATCATTCGCGTCTGCGACAGCATGGTCTGCTACATCAATGGCCATGAAGATCTGATGGCCGGTCTCAAGGAGGTGATGAACCTCGGCCCCGGTCAAACCACCCCGGATGGCCGCTTCACCCTGCTGCCGGTCTGCTGTCTTGGCAACTGCGACAAGGGGCCAGCCATCATGATCGATGACGACACCTATGGCGGCCTCGATCCGGTGACCTTGCTGAAAACGCTGGAGGCTTACCCATGAGCCTGCCGCAGAACAAAATCCTCGCCTCTCTTGGCACCGCCAATCGCACCCCGCGTGCCCCCGAGACCCACCCGCTCACCTGGCGGCTGCGGGATGACGGCCAGCCGGTGTGGCTGGAGGAGTATCAGGCCAAACAGGGCTATGAAGCGGTGCGCAAGGCGCTCGGCCAGATGAGCCCGGACGAGATTGTCAGTACCGTCAAGGATGCCGGTCTCAAGGGGCGCGGCGGTGCAGGCTTCCCCACTGGCGTGAAGTGGGGGCTGATGCCCAAAGACGAGAGCATGAACATTCGTTACCTGCTCTGCAACGCCGACGAGATGGAGCCCAACACCTGGAAAGATCGCCTGCTGATGGAGCAACTGCCCCATCTGCTGATCGAGGGGATGATCATCAGTGCCCGGGCGCTCAAGGCCTATCGCGGCTACATCTTCCTGCGTGGCGAATACGTTGATGCCGCCATCCACCTGCGCCGTGCGGTGGAAGAGGCCAAGGCCGCCGGTCTGCTGGGCAAGAACATTCTGGGATCCGGTTTTGACTTCGAGCTGTTCGTCCACACCGGCGCCGGCCGCTACATCTGTGGTGAAGAGACGGCGTTGATCAACTCGCTGGAAGGGCGCCGTGCCAACCCGCGCGCCAAACCCCCCTTCCCCGCCGTTTCCGGCGTCTGGGGCAAACCCACCTGCGTCAACAACGTCGAGACCCTCTGCAACGTCCCCGCCATTATCGGCAACGGGGTCGCCTGGTATCACGGGCTGGCGCTGCCGGGCTCGGAAGATCACGGCACCAAGCTGATGGGCTTCTCCGGCAAGGTGAACAACCCCGGGGTCTGGGAGCTGCCGTTTGGCATCACCGCCCGCGAGCTGTTTGAAAATTACGCCGGCGGCATGAAGAGCGGCTATCGCCTGAAAGCCTGGCAACCGGGCGGCGCAGGCACCGGCTTCCTGCTGCCGGAGCACCTCGATGCCCAGATGTATACCGCCGGTATCGGCAAGGTCGGTACCCGGATGGGGACTGGCCTCGCCATGGCGGTGGATGACTCCATCAGCATGGTCTCCCTGCTGCGCAACATGGAGGAGTTCTTCGCCCGCGAGTCGTGTGGCTGGTGCACGCCCTGTCGCGATGGCCTGCCCTGGAGCGTCAAGCTGCTACGGGCACTGGAACGTGGCGAAGGGCAATCCGGCGATCTGGCGACTCTGGAACAACTCTGCGGTTTCCTTGGCCCGGGCAAGACCTTCTGCGCCCACGCACCGGGCGCCGTCGAGCCGCTGGCCAGCGCCATCAAATATTTCCGCTCCGAATTCGAGGCCGGGATCAAAGGCAGCGGTGATAACCGCAAGCCGGTCAAAGGGATCCAGCCCAATCTGCTGGGCGAGCGCTGGTAACGACACCACAGATTTCACAAAACAGGTTTCAGGGAAGTTGTATGGCAACCATTTATGTAGACGGCAAAGAGTACGAGGTAGACGGAGCAGATAACCTGCTGCAAGCCTGTCTGTCGCTGGGTCTGGACGTCCCCTATTTCTGCTGGCATCCGGCGCTGGGTAGCGTTGGCGCCTGCCGCCAGTGTGCAGTCAAACAGTATCAGAATGCCGATGATAAACGCGGTCGTCTGGTCATGTCTTGCATGACCCCGGCCACCGATGGCAGCTACATCGCCATCGAGGATGAAGAGGCTAAAGAATTTCGCAAGAGCGTGGTGGAGTGGCTGATGACCAACCACCCTCACGACTGCCCGGTGTGTGAAGAGGGCGGCGCCTGCCACCTGCAGGACATGACGGTGATGACCGGCCACAACAGCCGTCGCTACCGCTTCACCAAACGCACCCACCAGAATCAGGAGCTGGGCCCCTTCATCGGTCACGAGATGAACCGCTGCATCGCCTGCTACCGCTGCGTCCGTTACTACAAGGATTATGCCGGTGGCGAGGATCTCGGGGTCTATGGTGCCCACGACAACGTCTATTTCGGGCGGGTCGAGGATGGCACCCTGGAGAGTGAATTTTCCGGCAACCTGGTGGAGGTCTGCCCCACCGGCGTCTTCACCGACAAGACCCACTCCGAACGTTACAACCGCAAGTGGGACATGCAGTTTGCCCCCAGCATCTGCCAGCAATGCTCCGTGGGTTGCAACATCAGCCCGGGCGAGCGTTATGGCGAGCTGCGCCGCATCGAAAACCGCTTCCACGGCAGCGTCAACCACTACTTCCTTTGTGACCGTGGCCGCTTTGGCTATGGCTATGTCAATCTGGCCGACCGCCCGCGCCAACCGCTGCTCAAAGATGGCAACGACCAGCTTACCATCACGGTCGATGGCGCCCTCAACCGAGCCGCCGATGCCCTGCGCACGGCCCGCGACCTCATCGGCATCGGCTCGCCCCGCGCCTCGCTGGAGAGCAACTTTGCCCTGCGCGAGCTGGTGGGTGAAGCCAACTTCTACGCAGGCGTCGAGCAGGCCGAATGGGCCTGTCAGCTGAAGATGCTGCAGATCCTGCAACAGGGCGGCGTGCCGACTCCGAGCCTGCGGGACATGGAAGAGGCTGATGCCATTCTGCTGCTCGGCGAAGATGTCACCATGAGCGCCGCCCGTATCGCGTTGGCGCTGCGCCAAGCGGTCAAGGGCAAGGCTCGCGAGCTGGCTCGCAAGATGAAGGTCGATCTGTGGCAAGTCGCCGCCGTTCAGACCCTGGGTCAGAACGAGCGCTACCCGCTGCTCATCACCAGTCTCGACACCACCCGTCTTGATGATGTGGCGGCCGACAAGCTGCACGCCCCCTATGCTGATCAGGCGCGCCTTGGCTTTGCCATCGCCAATCTGCTCGACCCAGTAGCACCGGCCGTGGCCGATCTCGACCCCGAACAGCAGGCACAAGCGGCTCGCTGGGCCGAACTGCTCGGCAACGCCAGGAAGCCGCTTATCATTGCAGGCTCCACTGCCCGCGAGGTGGCGCTGCTTGAGGCGGCCAGCAACATTGCCCGCGCCCTGAAAGACCGTGGACAGGAAGCCAGCATCGCGCTGGTTGGCCAGGAGGCCAACTCGCTGGGTCTGGCCATGCAGGGCGCTCAAACCTTGTCAGACAAGTCGCTCGAAGCCGCCCTTGCGCGTATCGAGTCAGAAGAGGGGTTGGCGCTGGTCACCCTGGAGAACGATCTCTACCGCCGCGCGCCGCGCAACCGGGTGGATGCTGCGCTGGCAGGGCTGCAATACCTGCTGGTCATCGACCATCAGGCGACCCCGACCGCCAACAAGGCTGATCTGGTGCTGCCAGCGGCCAGTTTTGCCGAAGCCGATGGCACCTTGGTCAATATGGAAGGACGCGCCCAGCGCTTTTTCCAGGTCTATGCGCCCGCCTTCTACAACGCCGATATTCAGGTGCGTGAAGGGTGGCGCTGGCTGGCAGCGCTGCAAGGGGCGATAGAACGCAAGCCGCTGCGCTGGCAGAACTTCGACCAGGTCAATCATGACTGCGCCACCAGCAATCCGCTGCTCGCTACCATGCTGGAAGCGGCGCCCAACGCAGGCTTGCGGATCCGTGGCATGCGGCTGGCCCGTGAGCCGCATCGTTACAGCGGTCGCACCTCCATGCTGGCGGATCAGAACGTCAGCGAGCCGCGGGTAGCGCAAGATCCCGACTCCCCCTTCAACTTCTCCATGGAAGGGTATGCCGGAGCCCGTCAGCCGCTGCCGCAAGTACCGTTCGCCTGGGCGCCGGGCTGGAACTCTCCCTCCGCCTGGAACAAGTTCCAGGATGAAGTGGGTGGCAAACTGCGTGCTGGCGATCCGGGTCGCCGTCTGCTGGAAGCAAGCGAAGATACCCTTGGCTGGTTTACTACCATCCCCTCCCCCTTCAAGGCAGAGGATGCGCTGCAAGTGGTCAATTATGCCCAGCTGTTTGGCGGCGAGGAGCTCTCCGCTCGCAGCCCGGTCATTCAGGCCCGGATGAACGAACCCGAGCTGGTGCTCAATCCCCTTGATGCGCAACGTCTGGCCCTCCACGGGGGCAGTCAGGTCTCCTTCTCCTGGGGCGGTAGCCACTGGCAACTGCGTCTGCGCCTGAGCGAGCAGCTGAGCGCCGGTCTGGTGGGGCTCCCCCTTGGGGTGAACGGCCTGCCGACGGCCCTGCAACAAGCCTCAATCACTAACCTGCAGGAGGTGATCGCATGAGCGAGTCGCTGATCGATCTGTTGCTGGAGGTGGGCAAGGCACTGGTCGTGCTGGTGGGGATCGTGGGGGCTGGCGCCTTCATGAGCTTCATCGAGCGCCGTCTGCTGGCCCTGTGGCAGGATCGCTACGGCCCCAACCGGGTGGGGCCGTTTGGCCTGCTCCAGCTGGCCGCCGACATGATCAAGATGTTCTTCAAGGAGGACTGGATCCCGCCCTTCGCTGATCGGCGGATCTTTATCCTGGCCCCCATCATCGCCTTCACTGCCTTTATTCTGGCGTTTGCGGTGGTGCCCATCACCCCCACCTGGGGCGTGGCGGATCTCAATGTGGGGCTGCTCTACATCTTGGCCATCGCGGGGCTGGCGGTCTATGCGGTGCTGTTCGCCGGCTGGTCGAGCAACAACAAATACTCATTGCTCGGCAGCTTGCGCGCCTCGGCCCAGACCCTCTCCTACGAGGTGTTTCTGGGCTTGTCGCTGATGGGGATCGTGATCCAGACCGGCAGTTTCAACCTGCGGGATATCGTCGAGGCACAGGCAGACTTGTGGAACGTGGCGCCCCAGATCCTGGGCTTTGTCACCTTCCTGTTTGCCGGTGTCGCCGTCACCCACCGTCACCCGTTCGATCAGCCAGAAGCCGAGCAGGAGCTCGCCGACGGCTATCACATCGAGTATGCGGGGATGAAGTGGGGTCTCTTCTTCGTGGGCGAATATATCGGCATCGTGCTGATCTCCTCGCTCATCGTGACCCTCTTCTTCGGTGGCTGGCACGGCCCCTGGCTGCCCCCCTTCATCTGGTTTGCCCTGAAGACCGCCTGTTTCATGGTGTTCTTCATCCTGCTGCGGGCCTCCCTGCCTCGCCCGCGCTTTGACCAGGTGATGTCGTTTGGCTGGAAAGTCTGCTTGCCGCTGACCCTGATCAATATGCTGGTCACCGCGGCAGTTGTACTGATAAGTACGCAGTGAGGCACTCAATATGAAAATTGTTAGCATTATTCAGGGTGTCGGCACCCAGTTACGCAGTCTGGCCATGGTCTTCTCCCATGCCTGGCGGCCCCGTGAAACCCTCAACTATCCGGAGCAGGCAGTCTATGCGGCCCCCCGCTACCGCGGTCGCATCGTGCTGACCCGCGACCCCGACGGGGACGAGCGCTGCGTGGCCTGCAACCTCTGCGCAGTTGCCTGCCCGGTCGGCTGCATCTCGCTGCAAAAATCCGAGCGGGAAGATGGTCGCTGGTATCCGGAGTTCTTTCGCATCAACTTCTCTCGCTGCATCTTCTGCGGCCTGTGTGAAGAGGCCTGCCCCACCACCGCCATCCAGCTGACACCGGATTTCGAGATGGGTGAGTATCGCCGCCAGGATCTGGTGTACGAGAAGGAAGATCTGCTGATCAGCGGGCCCGGCAAATACCCGGACTACAACTTCTATCGCATGAGCGGGATGGCCATCGACGGCAAGCCGAAAGGGGATGCCGAAAACGAAGCCAAGCCCATCGATGTCAAGAGCCTGCTGCCCTGAGGAGTCAATCATGGAACTGGCATTTTATGCCTCGGCCCTGGTGGCCATTTACAGCACGCTGCGGGTGATCAGCACCAGCAATCCCATGCATGCGCTGCTCAATCTCATCATCTCCCTCATCGCCGTGGCCATGATCTTCTTCTGCCTGGGTGCCGCTTTTGCGGGCGCCCTGCAGGTGATCGTCTACGCCGGCGCCATCATGGTGCTATTCGTGTTCGTGGTGATGATGCTGAACCTGGGGAGTGCCCAGGCACAGGAGAAAAAGTGGCTCACCCCCATGACCTGGGGGGGCCCCGCCCTGCTCTCGCTGATCCTGCTGGGCTTTCTGGCCCACGGCATTCTCGGGGTGACCGGGGGCCTGATCGGAGTGACCGAGGTGACCGCCAAGCAGGTGGGTGTCGAGCTCTTTGGCCCCTATGTGCTGGCGGTGGAGCTTGCCTCCATCCTGCTGCTGGCGGGTCTGGTAACCGCCTATCACCTGGGTCGGGAAGAGAAGAGCGGTGAAGTGCTCTCCGTCCCCCGCACAGCATCCCGCTCTGCACAAGAAGGAGGTCAGCAATGAATGGAATCCCTATGGAGCACGGCCTCCTGCTGGCCGCGGTGCTCTTCTGCATCGGCTTGTGCGGTCTGCTGATCCGCCGCAACCTGCTCTACATCCTGATGAGTATCGAGATCATGATGAATGCCTCGGCACTGGCGTTTGTGGTAGCGGGTAGCCGCTGGGCGCAGGCCGATGGCCAGATCATGTATATCCTGGTGATTTCTCTGGCGGCAGCGGAGGCCAGTATCGGCCTCGCCCTGTTACTGCTGCTCTATCGTCGTTACCACACCCTGAACGTGGACACTGTGAGCGAGATGCGCGGATGAGCCTCTTATATCTGACTTTTCTATTTCCGCTGCTGGGATGGCTGGTGTTGGCCTTCTCCCTCGGCCGGTTCGGTGAGCGTACCTCGGCGCTGATCGGGGTAGGCTCCATTGGCCTGTCGGCCCTCACTACCCTGTGGGTGGGCATCGACTTTCTGGGCAACCCGCCCGAGGGGGGCGTCTATGTCCAGCGCCTGTGGCAATGGATGGCGGTGGGCAACTTTACACCGAGCTTCTCGCTGGCACTTGATGGCCTGTCGCTGACCATGCTGGGGGTGGTGACCGGGGTGGGATTCTTTATCCACCTGTTCGCCTCCTGGTATATGCGCGGTGAAGAGGGTTACTCCCGTTTCTTCACTTACACCAACCTCTTTATCGCCAGCATGCTGTTTCTGGTGCTGGCCGATGACCTGCTGTTTGTCTACCTCGGCTGGGAAGGGGTAGGGCTGTGCAGCTATCTGCTGATCGGCTTCTACTACAAGGATCGCAAGAACGGCGCAGCGGCCCTCAAGGCATTTGTCGTGACCCGGGTGGGTGATGTCTTCCTCGCCATCGGCCTGTTTATCCTCTATCGGGAGCTGGGCACCCTCAATATCCACGAGCTGCTGGTTCGTGCCCCGACCCTGTTTGCCGAGGGCTCCCCTGCCCTGTCGCTGGCCTGCCTGATGCTCCTGGGCGGCGCGGTCGGCAAATCGGCACAGCTGCCGCTGCAAACCTGGCTGGCGGATGCGATGGCAGGCCCGACGCCCGTCTCCGCGCTGATCCACGCCGCCACCATGGTGACCGCCGGTGTCTACCTGATTGCCCGTACCCACGGCCTGTTCCTGCTGGCGCCAGAGATCCTCCATCTGGTCGGGCTGGTTGGCGCCATCACCCTAGTGCTGGCAGGCTTTGCCGCGCTGGTTCAGACCGATATCAAGCGGATCCTCGCCTACTCCACCATGAGCCAGATTGGCTACATGTTTCTGGCACTGGGTGTCGGCGCATGGGAAGGGGCCATCTTCCACCTGATGACCCACGCCTTCTTCAAGGCGCTGCTGTTCCTCTCCGCCGGTGCCGTTATCGTTGCCTGCCACCATGAGCAGAACATCTTCAAGATGGGTGGCCTGCGCAAGAGTTTGCCGCTGGTCTATGCCTGCTTCCTGGTTGGGGGCTCGGCGCTGGCGGCGTTGCCGCTGGTCACTTCCGGTTTCTACAGTAAGGACGCCATCCTGTGGCAAGTAGAAGCCTCTGGCCAAAGCACGCTGCTGTGGGCAGGTCTGGCGGGGGCATTCCTCACGTCGCTTTATACCTTCCGGCTGATCTTTATCGCCTTCCATGGCAAAGAGCAGACCAAAGCCCATGCGGGCCACGGTCTGGCTCACCATCTGCCGCTGCTGGTATTGCTGGTGCTCTCCACCGGCATAGGCGCGCTGATCACCCCGCCACTGGCAGGTGTACTGCCCGCAGGCCCGGGAGACCATATCGAAGAGGGTCGCCATGCACTGGAGGTAGCCTCTGGCATCATCGCCATCGCAGGCATTGCACTGGCCGCGTTTCTGTTCCTCGGTGAGCGCCGTCTGGCCACCTCCATTGCCAACAGCGCGCCGGGCCGCCTGCTCAGCACCCTCTGGTTCAACGCCTGGGGCTTTGACTGGCTCTATGACCAGCTGTGGGTCAAGCCCTATCTGCTGGCGACCCGTCTGGTCGGGCAGGATCCGCTGGACTGGATGATGGGCCTGCCCGCCTGGCTTGCCCTGCGTGGCAACCAGCTGCTGGCCTGGACCGTGACCGGCAAGTTGCGCTGGTATGCCGCCTCCATGGGGATCGGCGCCGTGCTGGTGCTGGCGCTGTTGCTGCTGGGGTAACGCGATGAACAACCGGACAATCATACAGCCAGGCTGTTTGCTCTCCCTGATGGAACAGGGAGCGCAATCTCATATGAACTTGAACGAGAGCTGATACCGTGACTTTACTCTGGATCTTGCTAATTCCTTTTATCGGTGGCTTGCTCTGCTGGCAGATGGAGCGTCTCGGCGGGCAGTTTGTCCGCTGGGTAGCCCTGCTCTCCATGAGCGCCAGCCTGCTGCTCTCCTGTGCCATCTGGCTAAGTGGTGACTTCTCCCTTGCCACCACGGGTCTCGACAGCGCGGGCGTCACCGGTGCTGCCTCCGCCTGGGCCGCCGAGTGGCGCCTGCCGTGGATCCCCCGCTTTGGCATCTCTTTGCATCTGGCGGTGGATGGCCTGTCGCTCTTGATGGTGATCCTCACCTGCTTTATCGGGGTGCTGGCCATCCTCTGTTCGTGGAAAGAGATCGTGCAACGCATCGGCTTCTTCCACCTCAACCTGCTCTGGATCCTGGGCGGCGTGCTCGGGGTCTTTATGGCGCTGGACCTGTTCCTCTTCTTCTTCTTCTGGGAGATGATGCTGGTCCCCATGTACTTCCTGATTGCGCTCTGGGGCCATTCGGTCACTGACGGCAAATCACGGATCAACGCAGCAACCAAGTTCTTCATCTACACCCAGGTGAGCGGCCTTATCATGCTGGTGGCCATCATCGGGCTGGTGCTGACCCACCAGCATGCCACCGGAGTCTTCACCTTCAACTATCTGGAGCTGCTCAATACCCCGATGAGCAAGGGCGTTCAGTGGCTGCTGATGCTGGGATTCTTTATCGCCTTCGCGGTCAAGATGCCGCTGGTACCGCTGCACGGCTGGCTGCCGGATGCCCACAGTCAGGCGCCGACCGCAGGTTCGGTGGATCTCGCCGGTATTTTGCTCAAAACCGCCGCCTACGGTCTGCTGCGCTTTGCCTTGCCGCTCTTCCCCGAAGCGTCCGCAGAATTTGCTCCCTACGCCATGGTGCTTGGCCTGATCGGGATCGTCTACGGTGCCATCGTGGCCTTTGCCCAGACCGACATCAAACGGCTGGTAGCCTACACCAGCATCTCCCACATGGGCTTTGTGATGATCGCTATCTACTCGGGTAGCGAGCTGGCCCTGCAGGGTGCGGTGGTGCAGATGATCGCCCACGGTCTCTCCGCTGCCGGCCTCTTTATCCTCTGCGGTCAGCTCTACGAGCGGTTGCACACCCGGGATCTGCGCCAGATGGGCGGCCTGTGGGGGCGTCTGCGCTATCTGCCCGGTGTGATGCTCTTCTTCTCGGTAGCGTCGCTCGGCATGCCGGGCACCGGCAACTTTGTCGGCGAGTTCCTGATCCTGGTCGGCAGCTTCCAGGTTGCCCCTGTCATCACGGCGGTCGCCACCTTCGGTCTGGTACTGGCCTCGGTCTACTCCCTCATCATGTTGCAGCGCGCCTGCTTTGGCCCCGCCAAGGATGAGAGCATGCTCAAGGGGCTGGATCGCCGCGAGCTGACCATGATGATGGTGATCGCGGGCCTGCTGGTTCTGCTTGGCCTCTATCCCCAACCCGTGATTGACACCGCCAGCAGCAGCCTTATCAACGTGCTGCACTGGTATCTGCTGCCGACTGCTGGAGCCCTGCAATGACTTTCTCCGCTTCCCAACTGCTGGCACTGCTTCCCCTGCTGTTGACCACCGGGGCCATGGCGGCCCTGATGCTGGCCATCGCCTGGCGCCGCTGTGTCACCACCGCCTTTACCGTGACCATTGTTGGCCTCAACCTTGCTCTGTTCTCGCTGCCCATCGTGATGGCGCAAGGGGATCAGGGGGTCACCCCGCTGCTGCAAGTGGACAGTTACGCCGTCTTCTACATGGGACTGGTGCTCATCGGCGCCCTGGCCACCTGCACCTTCGGTCAATCGTGGCTGAAAGCCTACCCGGACAACCGGGAGGAGTTCTTCCTGCTGCTGCTGATCGCCACTGCCGGTGGTCTGGTGCTGGCCTGCTCCCGTCACCTCGCCTCTCTCTTTATCGGGATCGAGATGCTGACCCTGCCGATGTTCGGTCTGGTGGGTTACGCCTACCGCGAGCGCCACTCGCTGGAAGCCGCGGTGAAATACATGGTGCTCTCTGCCGCCGCCACCGCCTTCCTGTTGTTTGGCATGGCGCTGCTCTACGCGCAGGCTGGCAGCCTGAGCTTTGCCGCCCTGGGGCAGACCCTGGCCGAGAGCCCGGCTCACCACCCGCTGCTGATGGGCGGTTTGGGGTTAATGCTGGTCGGCTTTGCCTTTAAACTCTCCCTGGCCCCCTTCCACCTCTGGACCCCGGATGTCTACGAAGGTGCCCCGGCACCGGTCGCCACCTTCCTCGCCACCGTCAGCAAGGTGGCGGTCTTTGCCGTGCTGCTGCGCTTCTATCTGGCGGTACCGGCGGCGAGCGATCCCATGATCCACTGGCTGCTGGCAGCCATGGCGGTCATCTCCATCCTGGTCGGCAACCTGCTGGCCCTGGTGCAGACCAACGTCAAACGGATGCTGGGTTACTCCTCCATCTCCCACTTCGGTTACCTGCTGGCGGTAATCGTGGCGAGCCGATTCGGCCAGATGCCGGTGGAAGCAGCCGGGGTCTACCTGCTGATGTATCTGTTCACCAGCCTCGGCGCCTTTGGCGTCGTCAGCATGATGTCGAGCCCCTATCGCGGCAAGGATGCCGACTCCCTGCACAGCTATCGCGGTCTGTTCTGGAAGCGTCCTTACCTCACAGCAGTGCTGACGGTGATGATGTTGTCACTCGCGGGCATCCCGATGACCCTCGGCTTTATCGGCAAGTTCTACCTCATCGGCGTCACCGTCGAGGCGCAGCTCTGGTGGCTCTCCGGTGCCATCGTGCTCGGCAGCGCACTGGGTCTCTACTACTACCTCAAGGTGATGGTGACCCTCTATCTGCGCGAACCGGGCATGCAGCAGCGCGATGCCAGCGCCGACTGGGCGCTCTCCTCCGGTGGTGTGGTGGTGCTGCTCTCTGCAGCGCTGGTGGTGTTGCTGGGGCTCTATCCCCAGCCGGTCATCAGTCTGGTACAAGGGTTCCAGCAGGTGGTGTTGCAGTAACCCGGCTCATTTCCCTTCAAAACCGGCCCATGTGGCCGGTTTCGTTTTTATGTGGATTGCCTGCTGGCAGAGACCCTTTTGTGTTGGCATCTCACACCCCGTGCAGCCGTTGGTCTCGTCCGGTATTCATCCAACCCCCTTGCTGATATATTGATGACTGGCAGGAATGGAGTTCCGAGCGATGATGCAGCCTACTTTTCATCAATTTGATGCGCATCCACTGGCCGATGCATTGCTTCCCTATGAGGGGCAACGACTCGATGTGTTGCTAGCCGAGCGGGATGCCGCACGCGTTGCCGATCTGCAGCAGCAGTGTCAGCGCCTCAACATTCAACTCTGCGGCGCCATCTTTCCACGCCTTGTCAGTCGGCACGGTTTCCACGAAAGGGGGGCTTGGCTGTTGCCCCGACCAGCATCCCACAATCCTCTGCTGCTCTCGCTCTCCCCTACAGCCAGTGCCGATACACTGGCCGATATCATCTGCGAGCAGTTGGCGTCCCGACTGGCAGAATGGCCGGACACCGAGAAGGTTCCCACCCTCTTTCTCACCTTTGACGCCATGCTCCCCAATATTGCAACCCTGCTCGAGGGGATCTATCTAAGGCTGGCGGACAGGGTCAACTATGCGGGTGTCAATGCAGGTAGCGGCCAGTTCACAGCCATGCCCTGCCTGTTTGACACCCAGAGATTGCTGGGGCATGGGGTCAGCTGTGCACTGCTCTCCCCCCACAGTCCCCCCTTGCTGGAGCACGGCTATCAACTCACTGCCCAGCCCATGCTCGCCACCAGCAGTGAAGGCAACAAGATCTCCTTTATCGACTGGGAGCCGGCTTTTAGCCGCTATCAATCCCTGATCCGGCAACAGTTCCAGCAAAACCTCACACCAGAGCAGTTCTATCGGTACGGTGTACATTTGCCCTTGGGGTTGCTGCGAGCCAATGGCGATGTGATCGTGCGGATCCCGGTCGCCGTTACCGACGACGGTGCCCTGCTCTGCGTCGGAGAGGTGCCTGACCACAGTATTCTCACACTGCTGAAAGCCCCGGAAAGCCCCACAGAGCACGCTGTCGAACTGGCCGAAAAGCTCGGCCGGCACGGTACACCCGAGCGCCTCGAGATCTATTACTGCGCCGGCCGTCAGCAGCACTTCGGCGAACAGAGCACCCTGGAGCTGGAGACCCTCTTTAGCCACAGCGGAGCCCACGAGCTGGTCGGGGCCCTCTCTCTTGGCGAGATAGGAAGTGTAAGGCCGGGGGATTACCCGCTCTTTCACAACGGTGCCATCCTCTGTCTCAGCGAGGGTTAGCAATGAATAACGATCACGCCATGGCCATTGTCTGCGATCTCGCCCTCTGCATCGGTCGGGAGGTCACACTCGATGCCCTGCTCACCAAAGTGTTGCAGCGCTTTATGTTTCACTGTGCCACACCGGTTGGTGTGGTATTGCAGCAGCAACGGGAAGGATATGAGCTGCTCAAGGTCATTGGTGATGATCAGCTATCCCGGCACAGTGGCTCGCTGCTCTCCTTGCCTGCCTGGATTGTTGAAGGTGACCAATGTGCGCTGCAAACGACCTTGCCTCTCCCCGGTGGCCGACCGTACCACTTTGCCTATCGGCTCAGGGTTGACGGGGGATATCTCATCTTGCTGCTGGCCCCCCAACCCCAGCAGCACACAGTGCCGGTCTGCCATCTGTTCAGCCCGGTGCTCGGTAATCTGGCGCGCGCCATCCAGTTGTGCAAGGACAGCGAACAGCTCGCCAGGCGCCAGCAGGCCGAGCTGGTCGACATGCAGCGCCTCAACGAATCCCTGCTCAAGGCCATTCCCATCCCGGTGTTCTACAAGGATGTCGAAGGGCGCTTTCTCAGCTGCAACCCGGCCTTTACCCAGGTCACCGGGATCAGCAAGGCCGAGCTGCAGGGGAAGCGGGTGGACGAAATCCTGCCCCCGGAGATGGCGGACGAATATACCCAAAGGGACATGGAGGTGCTGCGCAGCAGGCAGCCGCAATATTTTGAACACACGCTGTTTGATCGCAGCGGCCACCGCTACCAGGTGCTCAACTTCAAGGATCTCTTCTATGACCATCAGGGCGAGGTGGCCGGAATCATAGGGGCACTGGTCGACATCACCCATATCAAGGAAAGCGAGCAGCGCCAGCGCACCCTGCTGTTTCAGACCATCGCGGCCCTCTCCTCCGCGATTGCCCACAAAGATCCGGTCACGGCAGGACACGAACGGCGCGTGCATGATCTCGCGCTGGCTATAGGTCAACAGCTGCAACTGCCGCAAGAGCAGCTGGATGGATTGGGTCTTGCGGCCATGGTGCATAACATCGGCCTGCTGCAGATCCCGGCGGAGATCCTCACACGCCCGCGGGAACTGAGGCCGGTTGAGTTCGAACTGATCAAACAGCATCCGGACACTGGCCGCGAGATCCTGCAACAGATTGACTTCCCCTGGCCCATCACCACCATAGTGATGCAGCACCATGAAAATCTCGATGGTAGCGGCTACCCACAAGGGCTACAGGGGGATGCGATCTCGCTGGAGGCGAGGATTATACGGGTCGCCGACTCCCTGGCCGCCATGACGGCCCACCGTCCGTTCCGGCGCGCCCTCTCTCTCACCGATGCGTTCGCCGAGCTGACGCGCTATGCCGGTGTGCATTACGACGAACAGGTGGTCGATGCCTGTTTCGCCGTCTGGCAAGCGGGCTACCGCTTTACTACCACCTGACTCTGGTTGCACCAAGATGATGTTAAAAGATCTACCGCCATCCATTCAGCCACCGGGCGTCAGCTCTCACCCCACCGCAGCCCTGCTCCATCAGGTGATGGAACAGCTGCCCTATCGCGTCCTGTTGAAAGATACCCGTTCACACTTCATCGCCTGCAACCGACTGCTGGCCGACGATCTGGCCCTCACCCCGGCCGAACTGGTTGGCAAGTGCGATGCCGATTTTTTCCCGGCCGAGCTGGCCCAACGCTACCGGGATGACGATCTCCAGGTCATGGCCAGCGGCACAACCCGGCATCACGAAGAACCCTATCTGAAAGGGGGTGAAGACCGCTGGCTCAGTACCACCAAGTTTCCCCTGTACGATGAGCTGGGCAAGGTGATCGGTGTCGCTGTCTTTTTCGAAGATATCACCGACCAGAAACAGCAGCAGGAGCGTCTCCAGCAATATACCTGGACGCTGGAAGCAATAACCCGCGCCCACCATGCCATGCTCAAGCAGGGGGATGAACAGACACTACTGCAGGAGATCTGTGATGCCATCACTTTCGATGGCCGTTTTCCCCTGGTGACCGTACTGCAGACCGCTGATCAGAACAGAGTACAGATCCTGGCGCAGGCAGGTCAGGCCGTCTGGTTTGCCAGCGATAACTGGCTCACCCGGGACGCAGCCCTGATCAGTGCAATCAGTTCAGGAGAGATGCGCAACGAAGCACTTGGCACCGAACTGGTCCACCACTCCGCCACCTTGAGGGGACGGCTGCTGCTGCCATTGCAGTGGCAAGCCACTGTGCCAGGCGGACTGCTTATTCACAGCACGCAGGCCAGAGCCTTCACCGATGAGGAGGTGCATCTCTTCAACGGACTGGCCGACTACCTGACCTATGGCCTGCAGGCACGTCGAACCCAGCAGGCCTATCTTGCCGCCCAGCGTGAAAAAGCCATGCATGCCCGCCAACTGGAGCTGGCCCTAGAGGATGCGCTGGGAGCCATCGCTGCCGTGCTGGAACAACGCGATCCCTACACCGCCGGACACCAGAAGCATGTCGCTACCCTGGCGCTGGCCATCGGCCGAGAACTGGGGTTGGGTGATAAACCGCTACGCGGTCTCTATCTGGGCGCCATGGTGCACGATATCGGCAAAATCCAGGTCCCTGTCGAGATCCTCACCAAACCGGGCAAACTGACCCCCCAGGAGTTCAATCTGGTCAAGGAGCATCCGACAGCGGGTTATCTGGTGCTCAAGGATATCGCCCTGCCCTGGCCCATAGCCCGGATGATCCACCAGCACCACGAGTATCTCGACGGTTCCGGCTATCCATCAGGGTTAAAAGGCGAGCAGATCCTGCTGGAAGCGCGCATTCTCACGGTCGCCGATATAGTGGAGTCCATGTCATCGGATCGTCCCTACCGTGCTGCCCTGGGGATTGCGCAGGCCCGAACCCATATCATGGCCATGCGGGGAGTCCAGCTGGATGAAGCCGTGGTCGATGCCTGTCTGCGTATTCTGGATCGGGGAGAGTTTACCCCTCATGAACTTGGCCACGGCCAAACCTGATCGACAGAGCCCATATTGAAAAACCGGCCAAATTTGGCCGGTTTCTGTTTTTATGCGCTGGCGCAGTCGCGATTAACCCAGACGAACCCGGGCGTTGCGGAACATCCGCATCCAGGCGCCGTCCTCGCCCCAGTTGTCGGGGTGCCAGGAGTTGGCCACGGTGCGGAACACCCGCTCCGGGTGCGGCATCATGATGGTGGCGCGTCCATCGGTGGTGGTCACGGCGGTGATACCATCCGGCGAGCCATTCGGGTTGGCCGGGTACTGCTCGGTCACGCTACCACGGTTGTCGACAAAACGCAGCCCTACCAGACCGCTCTGCTGCAGTGCGCTCAGGTGAGCGGCATCGCGCACCTCGACACGCCCTTCCCCGTGGGAGACGGCAATGGGCATCACCGAGCCTGCCATGCCGGCGAAGAAGGCGGACGGGGACTCCTGCACTTCCACCAGGCTGAAGCGCGCCTCGAAGCGCTCGGAGCGGTTGCGCACAAAGCGCGGCCAGAGATTGGCACCCGGGATGAGATCCCGCAGGTTGGACATCATCTGGCAACCGTTGCAGACGCCCAGCGACAAGGTATCGCCGCGTTCGAAGAAGCGCTGGAACTGCTCGCGGGCGTTGTCGTTGAACAGGATGGACTTGGCCCAGCCTTCGCCCGCCCCCAGCACGTCACCGTAGGAGAAGCCGCCACAGGCCACCAGGGTCTGGAACTCCTCCAGCTTGATGCGACCGGAAAGAATGTCGCTCATATGGACATCGACCGCCGCGAAACCGGCACGATCGAACGCCGCCGCCATCTCCACATGGGAGTTGACACCCTGCTCGCGCAGCACGGCCAGACGGGGGGAGACCCCACGGGCAATGTAAGGTGCGGCCACATCTTCGGCCGGGTTGAAGCTGAGCTTGGCCTGCAAGCCCGGATCGGTGGCGTCCTGACGGGCCGCGTGCTCCTGATCTGCGCACTCGGGGTTGTCGCGCAGGCGCTGCATCTGCCAGCTGGTCTCGCCCCAGATGGTGCGAAGGGCGGTGCGGCTGGCGCGATAGACCTCCTGACCGCTCCGCTGCAGGGTGATGAGATCCCCTTCGCGCACGGTACCGAGCACATGGGAGCAAGCCGCCAGGCCGTGACCGGCCAGCAGGGTCATCACAGTCTCTTTGTCTTCACGACGCACCTGGATGACGGCGCCCAGCTCTTCATTGAACAGCGCCTGCAGCAGCTCGCCACCGATGCGATCAAGCTGGATGTCGAGGCCGCAGTGACCGGCAAACGCCATCTCGGTCAGGGTGACGAACAGGCCGCCGTCGGAGCGGTCGTGATAGGCGATCAGTTTGCGATCAGCCACCAGTGCCTGAATGGCGTTGAAGAAGCCTTTGAGCTGGACCGGATTGTCGAGATCCGGCGCCTTGTCACCCAGCTGGCGATAGACCTGCGCCAGTGCCGAGGCGCCGAGGCGCTGCTTGCCATTGCCAAGGTCGACGAGGATAAGGTCGGTTTCACCGAGATCGGTACGCAGCTGTGGCGTGACGGTGTTGCGCACATCCTCGACCCGGGCAAAGGCGGAGATGAGCAGGGAGAGCGGCGAGGTGACGCTGTGCTCCTTGCCATCCTGCTGCCAGCGGGTCTTCATGGACATGGAGTCCTTGCCCACAGGAATGGTGATGCCAAGGGCCGGACAGAGCTCCTCACCTACCGCTTTGACCGCCTCATAGAGACCGGCATCTTCCCCCGGGTGACCGGCAGCGGCCATCCAGTTGGCGGAGAGCTTGACCCGCTTCAGCGACCCGATATGAGCCGGCGCCAGGTTGGTGAGCGCTTCCGCCACCGCCATGCGGGCAGAGGCGGCGTGGGAGAGCAGCGCCACCGGGGTACGCTCGCCCATCGACATGGCTTCGCCGTGATAGCTGTCGTAGGTCGCAGCGGTGACGGCGCAATCGGCCACCGGGATCTGCCAGGGGCCAACCATCTGGTCGCGATTGACCAGACCGGTCACGCTGCGATCGCCGATGGTGATAAGGAAGGACTTCTCCGCCACGGTCGGCAGACGCAGAACCCGTTCGGCCGCGTCACTCAAAGTGATGCCATCGAGCTGGAGCGCTTTGCCTTGTGCAGGCAGAGTCACCACGTCGCGGTGCATCTTGGGCGCCTTGCCGAGCAGCACATCCAGCGGCAGATCGATGGGCTGGTTGTCAAAGTGGCTGTCAGAGAGGGTCAGATGCTTCTCTTCGGTCGCGGTGCCGATGACGGCATAGGGTGCGCGCTCGCGCTCGCACAGCGCCTTGAACAGCGGCAGCTTGTCCTGCGCTACCGCCAGCACGTAACGCTCCTGGGATTCGTTGCACCAGATCTCCAGCGGGCTCATGCCCGGCTCGTCGCTCTGGATGGCGCGCAGATCGAAACGACCGCCACGCTCACCGTCGTTGACCAGCTCCGGCATGGCGTTGGAGAGACCACCCGCCCCCACGTCGTGGATAAAGACGATAGGGTTGTCGTCACCCAGCTGCCAGCAGCGATCGATCACCTCCTGGCAACGGCGCTCCATCTCGGGGTTGTCACGCTGCACCGAGGCAAAGTCGAGATCTTCGGCTGACTGGCCGGAGGCCATGGAGGATGCGGCACCACCGCCCAGACCGATGTTCATCGCCGGGCCGCCCAGCACGATCAATGCCGCGCCGACCGGGATCTCTCCTTTCTGGACATGTTCGGTGCGGATGTTGCCGATGCCGCCTGCCAGCATGATGGGTTTGTGGTAGCCACGCACCTCGACGCCGTTGTGGCTCGGCACCTCCTCTTCGAAGGTACGGAAGTAACCCAGAATGGCCGGACGGCCGAACTCGTTGTTAAACGCGGCGCCGCCGAGCGGCCCCTCCTGCATGATGTCGAAGGCGCTGACGATGCGGCTCGGCTTGCCGAAATCCTGCTCCCAGGGCTGCTCGAAGCCGGGAATGCGCAGGTTGGAGACGGAGAAACCGACCAGACCCGCCTTGGGCTTGGCACCGCGACCGGTGGCACCCTCGTCGCGGATCTCGCCGCCGGAGCCGGTAGCTGCGCCCGGGAACGGGGAGATGGCGGTCGGGTGGTTGTGGGTCTCCACCTTCATCAGGATGTCAACCTGTTCCTGGTGATACTGGTATTCGCCGTTGGCCGGGCTCGGGAAGAAGCGGCCACCCTGGCTCCCTTCCATCACGGCGGCGTTGTCTTTATAGGCAGAGAGGACATGATCCGGCGTCTGCTCGAAGGTGTTCTTGATCATTTTGAATAGCGACTTGGGCTGCTGCTCGCCATCGATGGTCCAGTCGGCATTGAAGATCTTGTGACGGCAGTGCTCGGAGTTCGCCTGGGCGAACATGTAGAGCTCGATGTCGTTGGGGTTGCGACCCAACTTGGTGAAGTTCTCCACCAGATAGTCGATTTCGTCGTCGGCCAGCGCCAGACCGAGCGCCACGTTGGCTTCGGCCAGGGCTGCGCGACCACCGCCCAGCACATCCACCTGGGTGAAGGGGCGCGGCTCGTGGTGAGCAAACAGGGCGGCAGCTTCGCTCATCTCGGCAAACACCACTTCCATCATCCGATCATGGAGCACAGCGGCAATGGCGCTACGCTGGGCGGCACTCAGCTCACCCTGCCCCTTGATGGTCAGGTAATAGGCAATACCACGCTCCAGCCGCTTGACCTGTTTCAGGCCGCAGTTGTGGGCGATGTCGGTTGCTTTGGAAGACCAGGGGGAGATAGTGCCGGGGCGGGGGGTAACAAGAAACAGCTGACCGCTGGGGGTGTGTTCGGGGATGGTCGGGCCGTAGCGCAAGAGCTGGCCCAAGGTCGCTCGCTCGGGGGGAGAGAGGGGGCTTGTCAGCTCGGCAAAGTGCACATACTCGGCATAGACATCCTCTATCTCTACTCCGCTCTCTACTCCACTCTCGTTTCTCATCTGTGCGAAGCGTTGCAGCAGTTTTTGGACACGAAAATCAGACAGTGCTGGGGCACCACGCAAGATATCCATATGACCTTTCTCACCAAGTTTTAAAGTGGGGGGGAATTGAGACGCGCGTATTATAGGGATCTGGCTCACAGCGGACAAACGTTTTTCTCACTTCGAGCAGTGTGACTCTGCGCACACTCTCTGGTATAAAGGTGCCTCTTTTTTGACAAATGCCGATTTTTTCAACAAAGGTACTCACCTACTTGCGCTGCATTTTTCGACTGTTTATCGGGCTGTTGTTGACGCTGACGCTGGTTGGCTGCGACTTCTATAGCCCCTCCAGCCAGCTGGAGCAGATCCGCCAGCGAGGCGAGATCCGGGTTGGCACCATCTATGGTCCCACCTCTTATTACCAGCGTGACGACCTCGCCCAGGGGTTCGATTACGAGCTGGCACAAAATTATGCCGACTGGCTGGGGGTGACACTCACCATCATCCCGGTCAACACCACTGACGAACTGGTTACACTGCTGAAAAAGGGCAAAGTCGATCTGGCGGCAGCCGCCATCATGGTCACACCGGAACGTCGCGAGCTGTTTCGCTTCGGCCCAGGCTTCTACCAGGTCTCTCCCAAACTGGTCTACCGTAACGGCAAGCCCAAGCCGGCCTCATTGAACGACATAAAAGGCAAGCTGATGGTGGCAGCCGGCTCCACCGGGGAAGACCTGCTCAAAGAGATGAGCAAAGAGAATCCCAAACTGACGTGGAGCACCAGCCATAACGCCGATGTTGAGGAGCTGCTCAAGCAGGTGGTGGATGGCAAGATTGACTACACGGTGGTGCAGGATACCGTACTGGCACGCAGTCAGCGCTACTACCCCGAGCTCACCGAAGGGCTGACCCTGGCCCAGAAGCAGACTGTTGCCTGGGCCATGAGCAAGCGGCCCGATGACAGCCTCTACGCCAGCGTCATCGACTTTTTCGGTCAGCGCTTTATGGATGGTGCCATCGCAAAGCTGGACGAGAAGTACTTCGGCCACGTGCAGAACTTCGACTTTGTCGATACCCGTACCTTCCTCAAGCGCGCCAAGAGTCTGCTGCCCAAGTACCAGCCGCTGTTCCAGACCCATGCTAAGAATATCGACTGGCGTCTGCTGGCCGCCATCAGCTATCAGGAGTCCCACTGGGACCCTCAGGCCCGCTCCTACACCGGCGTGCGCGGCATGATGATGCTGACCGAGCCCACCGCTAAGGCGATGGGGGTCAACAACCGGCTTCATCCGGAAGAGAGCATTAAGGGTGGCTCCCTCTATCTGCAACAGATGATGGAGAAGGTGCCGGATTCGGTGCCCGATGACGAGAAGGTGTGGTTTGCCCTCACCGCCTACAACATCGGTTACGGCCACATGATGGATGCCCGCCGCCTGACCAAGGATCTGGGAAAGAATCCCGACGCCTGGAGCGACGTCAAGGATGTGCTGCCTCTGCTGCAGCAAGCACGCTGGCATCGCAAGGTGCGCTACGGTTATGCCCGCGGCAGCGAAGCGCGCAACTATGTCAACAACGTGCGTCAGTACTACCAGAGCCTGCTCTGGCTCGATAACGAGCAACAGAAGGCCCACCAGCGGGAGAGTCTCGACAACGACAGCGAGCCGGAGATCGCCGAGCGCCCGACTATCATCGCCGAAGTGGTCAATCAGATCACCATGCGCTAACCAGCCATTATTCGGCTGTCTTCACACAAACTTCTCTGTTACCATCGATTCACATCGGAGCCTATCCGAAATCGCATTGTTTTCATTATGTTGAGAGATTAAATAACAGCAATTTCGGATGGGCTCCATCAATGACCCAAGGCCGGGACGGCCACCTGAGTTGGGAGGAGACCAAGATGCAAAAACGTAGAAAAATCAGTCTGGTCAGAAAAGCGAAGTGCAGCTGGAGCCCCAGACGCAAACTCAAGCTTAATGACATAAAGCGCAACCTGTGGCGCAGAAATCGATCCTATACCCTGCTTATTGCAGAGCACACAGCATAAACCCGGCATTCGCCGGGTTTTTTATCTTCTTTCTCACCTAAATATCGTCTTAAACCAGCTCAGCCTTGAACTGTACCGTCCGCTTGGAGATCAGCGAGTTGCAGTGGTTGCAGAAGTAATCCACCGCACCACACGCCTTGAGCCGCTCCAGCTCCATATGGCAGGTGGGACAGAGCGCGGTGACCCGCACAATGGCCTGGCACTGACCACAGGTTTGCTCCTTGCTGCGGGTATCCAGTTCAGCCTGGCATGATGGACAAAGCAGAGCTTCCATAGTCGACTCCTCATAAAGTGAACCTGCGATAGGCTTGCCCATGGCGGGTTCCCCTCCCCGCCAGACATTACGCCACTGCAGGGGGAATAACAGAGCGGCTGCCGGTGAGGGCAGCCGCCAGGGCTTATTTCTTCTTCATTTTCAGCAGCCGTTTGCGCTGACGTTCCTGACTCAGGGTCATGGTGTTCTTCTTCCCTTCAAACGGGTTGACCGACTCCTGGAACTCGACCCGGATCGGCGAGCCCATGATCTTGAGGGACTTGCGGAAGTAGTTGATCAGATACCGCTTGTAGGAGTCCGGCAAGTCGTTCAGCTGGTTGCCGTGGATCACGATGCGTGGCGGGTTGTAGCCACCGGCGTGAGCATACTTGAGTTTGACGCGGCGACCATTGACCATCGGCGGCTGGTGATCTTCCTGCGCCATCTGCATAATGCGGGTCAGCATCGCCGTGCTGGTACGACGGGTGGCGGACTGGTAAGCCTCCTGAATGGATTCAAACAGGTGGCCGACGCCGCTGCCGTGCAGGGCGGAGATGAAGTGGACGCGAGCGAAGTCGATGAAGCCCAAGCGACGATCCAGCTCGTTCTTCACATCCTCTTTCACCTTCTGATCCAGACCATCCCACTTGTTCACCACCAGCACCACGGAGCGACCGGCGTGGAGCACATAGCCAAGGATGCTCAAGTCCTGATCGGTGATGGTCTCCTGGGCGTCGATCACCAGCAGGCAAACGTTGGCATCTTCGATAGCTTTCAGGGTCTTGATAACGGAGAACTTCTCCACCGTCTCGTGCACCTTGCCACGACGACGCACACCGGCGGTGTCGATGACTACATACTTCTGCTCGTCACGCTCCATCGGAATGTAAACGGAGTCACGGGTGGTGCCGGGCATGTCATAGACGATGACCCGATCTTCACCCAGCATACGGTTGGTCAGGGTTGATTTACCGACGTTGGGACGACCAACGATGGCGAACTTGATGGGCAGGTCGGCGAACGGGGTCTCCTTGGTGTCCTCTTTGGTATCGAGTTCACCGGCAGCCACCATGCGCAGCAGGGCTTCTTCGTCGAAGTCCTCCTCTTCCTCATCCTGCGCATCTTCATCGGTAGCGGAGTCGACCAGGGTCTCCAGATGGGGGGCCAGCGCCAGTTCCAGCAGGCTCAGCACGCCACGACCGTGGGCGGCCGCGATCTGGTAAACCTCGCCCAGCGCCAGACCGTAGAACTCGGAGACCGCGGAATCACCGTCGATACCATCGGTCTTGTTGGCCACCAGAAATACCTTCTTGTGGGCCTTGCGCAGGTGTTCGGCAATGGCCTGATCCGCCGCGGTCAAACCGGCACGGGCATCCACCATGAACAGCACCACATCTGCTTCTTCGATGGCCAGCAGGGACTGCTCGGCCATCTTCAGCTCGATCCCCTCTTCGGTGCCATCGATACCACCGGTATCGACCACGATAAATTCCAGCTCGCCCAACTTCGCCTGACCGTATTTACGATCCCGGGTCAGACCGGGAAAATCGGCAACCAGGGCATCCCGAGTACGGGTCAAGCGGTTAAACAGGGTGGATTTCCCCACGTTGGGGCGGCCCACCAGGGCTACTACAGGAGTCATAAAAGCCTCATTCTCAAGACGACAAAGGCTCCGGGTCCGAAGACCAGGAGCCGGATATTCACATTATCGGACGATCAAGGACGCTTGAGGGCGTACAACTTGCCGTCACGGCTCTGCACATACAGGGTCTCGCCATCCACCAGCGGGGCGGCGTAGAGACCACTGCTATCGAGCTGCTGCATCGCCTTGATGGTACCGTCGGTACGATCAAGCCAATACAGGTATCCTTCCACATCACCCACCACCACATAGTCACCGAAGATGACGGGTGCAGTGACGGTACGATTTTCCAGCTGGGTGTTGGACCACAGCTCCAGACCGTTGCGACGGTCGATGGCAAACAGATGGCTGCGGCTGTCGGTCAGCACGATGGCATTACCGGTCATCGCCAGATCGCGATAGCCGGAATACTTGCGCTTCCACACTTCATCGCCGGTCATCAGTTTGCGCGCCATCAGCTGACCGTTGTAGGCGATGGCATAGAGCTCATCACCGGCAATCAGCGGGCTGGCATCGACGTCAACCATGCGGTCCAGCTCGGTGGCACCGCGCGGATCAGCCACCTTGGACTGGCGCACCGGCTGGCCGTTGCTCAGCAGGGCGATGCCCACCTTGCCATCGGCACGACCGTAAATCACGGCGCCGTTGGTGATCACCGGTGCACCGGCACTGCGCAGGGTCAGCGGCGGCTGCTCTTCGGAGAGCGACCACTGCATCTTGCCTTCATCAGTGTCGAGGGCGATCAGGCGACCGGAGGTGGTCAACACCACCACGCGGCCATCTTCCACTGCGGGGCTTGCCACCACTTCGCCGGGCACATTGGTCTGCCACAGCACTTCGCCATTCTCTTCGTTCAGGGCGTAGACCACCCCGTTCTCGGAGCCGAGGAACAGCTTGCCGTAACGGGAAACCAGGCCGCCGGAGAGGCGGGCGCTGCGCTTGTCGGCGTTGACCGGCAGGTCGGCCAGATCGACGGTCCAGAGGCGATCACCACTGGCACGGTCAAAGGCGCTGACATCGCCGTCGCGGGCCGCCGCGTAGATGCGATCCTCTTCCACCACCGGCTTGAGCTGGGAGTAGAAGTCACCGATGCCATCACCCACATTAGATGACCATGCGGTGTCGGCTGTGAAGGCAGATTCAACCTTGGGCAGCGGCGCCATCGGGTTGAGATCCTCTTCGGAACTGAACAGGGAGCACCCCTGCAGAGCGAAGGAGACCGCAGCCCCCAGCGCCACCATCTTGAATAGATTACGCATCCGGTGCCTCACCAGTCGCAACGGCCGGCAGGGCCAGATCGTCCATTTTTAGCTTGAGCTCGGCGCTACCCTGCAGGCCGCCGGCATCCGCCGCCGCCTGATAGGCATCACGAGCCTCTTCGGTCTTGCCCTGCTTCTGCAGCACATCACCACGGGCTTCGGCTACCTGCGCCTTGAAGGCCTCATTCTGGATGGTCGCCAGCTTGGCCAGTGCTTCATCTGCCTTGCCCTGATCATTCAGCACACGGGCCAGACGCAGCGCCGCGATGGGACGAATGCTCTCGTCACCCGTGGTCGCCACCAGCTCCAGCTGCTCGGCAGCCAGATCCAGCTTGCCCGCCTTGACGGCAGCGGCAGCCAGTTGCAACGCGGCCAGTTCACCGTAGGAGTCACCCTTGTTGGCGGTGACAAACTGCTGTGCCTGCTCGAAACCGGCGGCATCGCCCTTGGCCAGCTGCTCAATCACCTGGTTGTAAGAGTGGGAGGAGGCCTCCATGGTCTCTTGCTGGTGCTGGTTGTAATAGCGCCAGCCGAACAGACCGACCAGACCGATCACGGTACCGGCAATCACCGAGGTTCCGTTCTCTTTCCACCACTCCTTGATAACCTCAACCTGTTGTTCTTCGGTGGTATAGACTTCCACAGCTTACTCTCCTTTGGCTGCCAGCAGGGCAATGGCGGCGTCAACCTTGACGGTCTGTTGCTCGGCCTGACCACGCAGATATTTGATAGTGATCTCCCCGTTTTGCACCTCGGTTTCACCAAGGATCAGGGCGATTGCCGCGCCGCTCTTGTCGGCACGTTTGAGTTGTTTCTTGAAGTTGCCACCACCGCAGTGGCTCATGAGGCGCAGGTCCGGCAGAGCATCACGCAGACGCTCGGCCAGCTGGAAGCCAGCCTGCTCGGTCCCCTCGCCCACCATCGCCAGATAGACATCCACCGCCGGGCGGATATCGGCGTTGAGCTCGAGGGTTTCCAGCATCAGCACCAGACGCTCCATGCCCATGGCAAAGCCCACGGCCGGGGTCGGTTGACCGCCCAGCTGCTCCACCAGACCATCGTAGCGGCCACCGGCACAGACGGTACCCTGGGCACCCAGACTGCTGGTGACCCACTCGAACACGGTCAGGTTGTAGTAGTCAAGACCACGTACCAGACGCTCGTTCACTTCGTATTTGATACCGGCAGACTCGAGCAGGCGCTTGAGCCCCTCGAAGTGGGCCAGGCTCTCTTCGCCCAGATGGTCGAACAGACGCGGGGCCCCCGCCAGAATGGCCTGTACCTTTTCATCCTTGGAGTCGAGCACCCGCAGCGGGTTGCTGTACATGCGGCGCTGGCTCTCTTCGTCCAGCTGATCCTTGTACTGCTCCAGATAGGCCACCAGCGCATCGCGGTAAGCGGCACGCTCAGCGCTCTGGCCCAGGGTGTTGAGCTGCAGGGTGACATGCTCGCTGATGCCAAACAGACGCCACAGGCGGTGGGTCAGCATGATCAGCTCGGCGTCAATGTCCGGCCCGTTGATGCCAAACAGCTCGACACCGAACTGATGGAACTGGCGGTAACGGCCCTTCTGGGGACGCTCGTGACGGAACATGGGGCCCATGTACCACATCCGGCGTTCCTGGTTATAGAGCAGACCGTGCTCGATACCGGCACGGACGCAGCTGGCGGTCCCTTCCGGACGCAGGCTCAAGCTGTCGCCGTTACGGTCTTCAAAGGTGTACATCTCTTTTTCGACCACGTCGGTCACTTCACCGATGGCGCGCTTGAACAGATGAGTCTGCTCGACAATCGGCATGCGCACTTCGCTGTAGCCATAGCTGGCAACGACCTGGCGCAGGATCTGTTCAACCTTCTGCCATACCGGGCTCTGCTCCGGCAGGCAATCATTCATACCGCGAATAGCTTGGATCTGTTTTGCCACGTTGATACTCGAGAAAAAGAGGTAAAATTTGGCCGCATTATAGGGATTTTCCCCCCCAAGGTAAAATCAGGGAATCCGGATGCGGGATTTAAAATCAGTCACCTGGAAAAAGGGCCACCCAATGTGGCCCTGTTTCGCTTACTCCTTGTCCATCGGGATCCGGTTGGCGGGATCCAGCATGGCGGCGCGGGCGCGAATGCGGCGCTCCAGAGTTGGAATGAGATCCTTGTTGTCGAGCCGATCGACCCGCAGGCCCCCTTCATAGAAGGCACTCTTGTTGGCGGCACCCGCCAGACCAAGGTCGGAGACCAGTGCTTCGCCCGGGCCATTCACCACACAGCCGATGATGGAAACATCCATCGGGGTGATGATGTCTTCGAGCCGCTCTTCCAGCGCATTGACGGTAGCGATCACATCGAACTCCTGCCGTGAGCAGGATGGGCAAGCGATAAAGTTGATGCCACGGGAGCGAATACGCAGAGATTTGAGGATATCGAAACCGACCTTTACCTCCTCCACCGGATCCGCCGCCAGCGAGATACGCAGGGTATCGCCGATGCCGTCGGTGAGCAGCATGCCCAGACCGATGGCAGACTTCACCGCACCGGCACGGAAACCGCCCGCTTCGGTGATGCCAAGGTGCAGCGGCTGTTCAATCTGCTTGGCCAGCAGGCGATAGGCACCGACTGCCAGGAACACATCGGAAGCCTTGACGCTCACCTTGAAATCCTGGAAATCGAGGCGATCGAGATAGTCCACGTGACGCATGGCGGACTCTACCAGCGCTTCTGGGGTCGGCTCGCCGTACTTCTCCTGGATATCTTTCTCCAGCGACCCGCCATTGACCCCGATACGGATCGGGATATTGAGGTCGCGCGCGCAATCGACCACCGAGCGCACCCGCTGCTCATTGCCGATGTTGCCCGGGTTGATACGCAGGCAGTCGGCACCGTACTCGGCCACTTTCAGGGCGATGCGATAGTCGAAGTGGATATCGGCAACGATGGGGATGCGGGTCTGCTGCTTGATCAGCCGGAAGGCTTCCGCCGCTTCCATGGTGGGCACGGAGACACGGACGATATCGGCGCCGACCCGCTCGATCCGCTGGATCTGCTCGATGGTGGCGGCGACATCTGTGGTCTTGGTGTTGGTCATGGTCTGCACGGTAATGGGGGCATCGCCCCCAACCGGTACATTACCAACCATGATCTGTCTGGATTTACGACGAATGATGGGTGATTCGTGAGAAGACATGGGAAACAGATTACTCCTGCGGCAGTGAGAAGCGGGCTGTACGACCGTTGTTGTAACGGCTCATATCAAACGACTGACCCTTGTAGTCAAGCTTGACGGCCATGGGCGCGCCAATGATGAACTTCAGGGGCTCGGCGCCTTCCAGCACCAGCTCGTCGTTGGCCTTCTTCAGACCACTGAACAGGGTCTTGCCGTTGGCATCCTTCACATCCAGCCAGCAATCGGCGGTGAAGCTCATCTTCAGTTGCGGCGCAGTCGCCGGATCAACGACAGCCTCTTCAGATTCGGTGCCATTGGCGCCGGATACCGCAGCATCGGTCGCAGTGCCGACAGCCGCGCTGACATCGGTCGGGGCAACAGCCGCAGAAGCAGGCGCCAGGGTAGCAGTCGCATCGGAGACCACCGCGGGGGCAGTCACGTCAGTGGCGGCAGGTGCGATGGCAGCGCCTTCCACCGGGGCGGTGTTGATCGCATCGGGCTGCGTGATAGCCGGTTCAGCCGGAGTCGAACCGGTTGCACTCATCTCGGTGGCTGCCAGGGCTTCATCACCGGCGGAGCGGCGTGAAGTACTCTGCCACCACCAGGCGACCGAGAGCGCAATCAACACCAGAATAACCAGCCAGGTGGCTACCTTGAGCCGATTGTCGTTGGCTTGCTGGCGAGAGCGACGGGAGAAGCTCTGCATGTCGATATTGTCGGGAGGAGTCAGACCCAGCTTGTCGTAAGCGGCCAGAATGGTCTCTTCCGGGATCCCGACCAACTTGGCATAGGTACGCAGATAGCCCCGAATAAAGGTATGGGACGTATGTTTGTCGTAGGTATCCGATTCGATGGCGGCGATCAGGGTCAGACGAAGGTGAATGCGGGACGCAACCTGTTCTCGTGTCCAGCCAAGCTGTTCACGGGCATTGCGCAGCAGCTGGCCTGGACCTGCTGCCTGGGAATCGTCTTGTTGGAAATCGTGTGGCTGTTCAATAGTCATTGGCTAAATAACGCTTGGCTTGTTGCGAAGTGGGATATTGCCTTACCAGCTCAGTCCCGAATTGGTGAAGTAATGCCGGCTTGTCCATTGCCTGTGCCAATCTGAGTCTCAACCAGAGACTCTCCTCATTCTCGTCTGACACATCGGCAAAACGGGCGAGGTAGGACTGCACATCAGGCAGCTTGCCATCTTTCATGGAAAGCTCGGCCAAGTCCAGCAATAACCTTGGATTGCCCGGATTATACCCCAAGGCCAGGAGATAGTACTCGGTTGCTTTATCATTTCTGCGATTTTGCAGGGCACAAAGTGCCGCATTTTCATAGGTATCGGCAATCTTCACATAGCCTGGTTGAATAACAGCCTGGTTGAATGCCTTGTCTGCCTCATCATAACGGCCACGATCACAGAGGAAGGCGCCATAGTTGTTCATTGCGTCAGCATTGGACGGATCCATGGCAAGGGCGTTCTTGTAATGCTCTTCAGCCGCCTTGAAATCCCCCACCCTCTGGTAGAAGTAGGCAAAACCGATCTGCACTTGAGGATTGGAGGGGTCATACTGGAGGGCGCGATCAAGATTGAACTTGGCCTGCTCGGCATTGCCCTGACGTAGGTACTGGATACCCAGGTCGAGGCGGGTTTGGGCAGCCGCCTTGAGGTCAGGACCCACTTCACGCTGGGTCGAGTTCTGGCCAGCGTAAGTGGTCTCGGTCACACAGCCTGGCAGCGCGCAGAGCGCTGCCACTACGATCAATGTACGTGTATCCATTCCCTGTCTATACAATGGCTTAGCATTTAAACCATTTTGACGGAAATCCCATCCTGTTGCATCCGATTTTTGATAGTTCGCTTGGTACGGTCAATCACGTCACCCACCAGCTGACCACAGGCGGCATCGATGTCATCACCACGGGTCTTACGGACAATCACGGTGAAACCGTACTCCATCAGCACCTTGGAGAAGCGATCGATACGGCTGTTGCTCGGCTTGCCGTAAGGGTTGCCCGGGAAGGGGTTGAACGGGATCAGGTTGATCTTGCTCGGAGTGTCCTTGAGCACCTTGGCCAGCTCGTGCGCATGCTGCATATCGTCATTGATATGATCGAGCAGCACATACTCGACGGTTACCCGACCACCGTTGGCGTTGGATTTGGCCAGGTAGCGACGGACACCGGCGAGGAACTCCTCGATGTTGTATTTGTCGTTGATCGGCATGATCTCTGAACGCAGCTTGTCGTTCGGGGCGTGCAGGGAGATAGCCAGCGCCACGTCGATCTGGTCGCCCAGCTTGTCCAGCGCAGGTACCACGCCAGAGGTGGAGATGGTCACCCGGCGCTTGGAGATGCCAAAGCCGTAGTCATCCATCATCAGACGCATGGCGGGCACCACGTTGGCGAGGTTGAGCAGCGGCTCGCCCATCCCCATCATCACCACGTTGGTGATGGGACGCTTGCCACCGACCACACGGGCAGCACGCCACACCTGACCGATGATCTCGGAGACTTTCAGATTGCGGTTGAAGCCTTGTTGAGCCGTGGAGCAGAACTTGCACTCCAGCGCACAGCCAACTTGAGAGGAGACGCAGAGGGTCGCGCGGTCATCTTCCGGGATGTAGACGGTCTCGACCTCCTGATCGCCCACCTGCAAGGCCCACTTGATGGTGCCATCGGCAGAGCGCTGCTCGCGGCTGATCTCGGGCGCCTTGATCTCGGCGATCGCCTTGAGGCGCTCTTTGAGCACCTTGTTGACGTTGGTCATCTGATCGAAATCATCACACCCAAAGTGATAGATCCACTTCATGACCTGATCTGCCCGGAATGGCTTCTCGCCCAGTTCGACGAAAAAGGCACGCATGGCATCCCGATCAAGATCCAGCAGGTTGATTTTTGTTTCGCTCATCAATGGCCTCAGTTCAAACACTTCATCAATTATTGGCTGACGACGTCAGGGGGCGGCATTGTACAAATAATGGGTCTGGCTTTCCACCTGGAGAATAGAGGGATATTGCGTAAACGGCGAAAACAACAAAGGGAGCCGAGGCTCCCTTGGGTCATCATCCACAAAAATCAGCCGCGCGGGCAGATCTCGTTGTCAGAGAAGAAGTAGGCAATTTCGCGGGCAGCGGATGCCGGTGCATCGGAGCCATGTACTGCGTTGCGATCGATGCTCTCGGCATAACAGGCACGCAAGGTACCAGCCAGCGCCTCTTTCGGGTTGGTAGCACCCATGATCTCGCGATTGCGACGGATGGCGTCTTCCCCTTCCAGCACCTGTACCATGACAGGGCCAGAGGTCATGAAGCTGACCAGATTGTCATAAAAAGGCTTGCCCTGATGCTCGGCATAGAAACCGGCAGCCTGTTCACTGCTCATGTGCAGCATTTTGGATGCCACCACTTTCAAGCCTGCGCTTTCGAAACGGCTATAGATGGCACCGATCAGGTTCTTGCTGACAGCATCCGGTTTAACGATAGAGAAGGTACGTTCGATGGCCATTGATATCTTTCCTTAACTACAGAGTTTTATTGTTAGAATCCATGTTCGCTGGCGATTATACGTAAACAAAAACCGGAAAAACACACAAACAAGCAACTTTTTATTAAACATCACTCCCTTGCAATCAACATCCACACTCATCTTGACCGAGCAGAGCCGGAAAATATGTGCGCTTGCGCACGATAGTTACCTTAAGCCGCCAAAACCCCATCTTTTGTTCACAATTCGAACAGCATGAAAAAGGCACCCGAAGGTGCCTTGTCTCGCCTATTTGGCTTCCGCCAGCAAGGCCCGCGCTATGGTGCGCATCCCCAGAGTATTAGCTCCCGGCGCCCAGAGGGCATCGCCGTTGTCACTGAAGCAGGCGGCCAGATCGATATGCAGCCAGCCCATCCCTTCGTTGGCAACGAAACGGGAGAGGAAACCCGCCGCGTTGGAGGCGCCACCCGGCCCGCCCCCCTTCACCGGACGGCTGTTGGCCGTGTCGGCGTAATGGGAAGGGCACTGCTGGCGGTGCCAGGGCTCCAGCGGCAACGGCCAGGCTGGCTCATGCTCGGCATCGGCATAGGTCATGGCCCGACTTACCAACCCTTTGTCGAGGCCGAACAGAGCATTGTAGCGCCCACCCAGCGCCATCACAGCAGCGCCGGTCAGGGTCGCGGCATCGATGATCAGCGGTGCGCCGGACTCGCTCGCCAGTTGCAAGCCATCGGCCAGCACCAGCCGCCCTTCGGCATCGGTATTCACAATCTCGACTGTGGTACCGTTCTTGTAGGTGAGGATGTCGCCCAGCTTGTAGGCGTGGCCGGAGACCAGGTTCTCGGCGCAGCAGAGGATCAGCTTCACCCGCTTGTCGAGCCCGCGCAGCATGGCCAGCGCCAGCGCACCGGTGACAATCGCCGCGCCCCCCATGTCGCACTTCATGGTGAGCATCCCCTCGGAGCTCTTCATGGAGTAGCCGCCGGAGTCAAAGGTGATCCCCTTGCCCACCAGCGCTGCTGCCACCGGCGCCTTGGGGTCACGCCCCGGGTTGAAGTCGAGCTCCAGCAATACCGGTTCGCGCGCACTGCCGCGGCCCACCTGATAGAGGCCGACCCAGCCCGCCTGTTGCAGCGCTTCGCCTTTCAAAATGCGATGACTCACCTTGTCCGGCGCCAGCTCGGTAATAAAAGAGGCAGCTTCCACCGCCAGCTCCAGCGGGCCCAACTGCTCCGGGGTGGCATTGGTCATCTCGCGCACCCAGCGGCCGCAGAGCCAACGCGCTTCCAGCTCCTCTCTGTCCTCTTCCGAGGACATGGCCCACTGCAGTTGCACCTCCGCCTTGGGGGTTTGCAGCCCTTGGGCAAAAGCCCACTGCTGTTCACGCTCCCAATGACCAGCCAGGGTCACTTTCTGGATCCCCTGCTGGCAGAGGCGACGGGCCGCTTGCTGGATATCGAGCAGCGGATTGGCCGTCACCAGATGGATCACCATGCCGTCGGCACGGTGAGAGAGCAGCGCCCCCTCCCCCCACTCGGCCGGTGCAAATTCACGACTTAACCAGACATTCATGCGGTCACCTCCTGCAGCCAGCGGGCGATGGTACGCAGACCGTGCCCCTTGGCGCCGGTCGCCCAGAGATCGTTGCCCGATTTCTGATAGGAGGCTGCCAGATCCAGATGCACCCAACCCTTGCCCTCATCACGCACGAAGCGGGAAAGGAACGCAGCAGCCGTGGTGGCACCGGCCGTACCCTCTGCCGAGGCGACGTTGCCCAGATCGGCAAAGGCCGAGGTGAGCTGGCTGGCATGCCAGGGTTCCAGCGGCAGCGCCCACGCCTGTTCGTTTTCCACCTTGGCGGCGGCCAGCGCACGCTGCTGTTCGGTCTCATCGAGGGCAAACACCGCATTGTAGTCGCGCCCCAGCGCCATCTTGGCGGCGCCGGTCAGGGTGGCTGCGTCAAGGATATAAGCTGCACCGCTGTCGGAGGCCGCCATCAGGCCATCGGCTAGCACCAGACGCCCTTCCGCATCGGTGTTCTGGATCTCGACCGAAATGCCGTTTTTGTAGGTAAGGATGTCGCCCAGCTTGAAGGCGTGGCCGGAGACCAGGTTCTCGGCGCAGCAGAGAATGAGCTTCACCCGCTGGTTCAGACCGCGGCTGATAGCCAGCGCCAGCGCACCGGTCACCATGGCCGCGCCGCCCATGTCGGACTTCATCGGCAGCATGTTGTCAGAGGACTTCATGGAGTAGCCACCGGAATCAAAAGTGATCCCCTTGCCCACCAGCGCCGCCACCACGGGCGCATTGCGATCACCGGTCGGGTTGTAGTCAAGCTCCAGCAGCACAGGCTCGCGCTCGCTGCCACGGCCAACCGACCAGATCCCGATATGGCCGGACTCGCGCAGCGCTTCACCGGCGGTGATGCGAGCTGTAACCTGATCCCCGGCCAGACCACGAATGAGCAACAGGGCCGATTCCGCCAGACTCATGGGGTAGATCTCTTCCGGACAGCCATTGGTGATGTCACGTACCCAGCGAGCCGCCTTGAGCAGCGCCTCCAGTTCACGTGCTTCCGCGTCGCTCTGCTGGCCGAAATCCAGTTCACGGGCTCCCTTGGCGGCGTAGAACCCCTGGGCGAACGCGTAGCGACGCTCCAGATCCCAGCCTTCACCGACCAGCGTCACCCGCTTGCTCCCGCTCGATTCGAGGCGACGGGCGGCGCGCTGAACGGTGCGCAGAACATCCTTCTCCTGACCGGCGGCACCAAGATGGATCAGTGCCTCGTCGCCATTGAAACTGAGCTGGGCGCCCTCGCCCCAATAGGCGGCCGCAGCCTGGGTGGATAACGCTACCTTCATCATGTCAGCCATCGTGTTTGCTTCCTTTTTACTGGCACTATGTATAAGCACTCTTTATGGGAAAGAGCTTATTGGCAAAGAGAGAATAACGAATACAAAAAAGGCCGTGCCCCCGAGGGTCACGGCCTTCCACCATATCACTGAAGCACCACAGGATGCTGCACGTGCAATTCACTCATGTGTAATTAATGGCGTTCAGAGGCAAGGTTCAGGGTGTACTTGGGCAGTTCCACCACCAGATCCTCGTCCGCCAGTTTTGCCTGGCAACTGAGACGAGATTCCGGCTCCAGCCCCCACGCCTTGTCCAGCATGTCGTCTTCCAGCTCGTCACTTGGCTCGAGCGAGTCAAAGCCCTCGCGCACCACGCAGTGGCAGGTAGTGCAGGCACAGGATTTCTCGCAGGCGTGCTCGATTTCGATACCGTTGCGCAGCGCCACATCCAGAATAGTCTCGCCGCTTTGCCCCTCGAGGGCGGCGCCATCCGGACAGAGTACGGGATGAGGAAGAATGATCAGTTTTGGCATATTACACCTTGTTGACGTTTTGTCCGGTCAGCACCTTGCGGATGGAGGCGTCCATCCGGCGGGCTGCAAACTCGCCACTGACAGCATCGGCTGCCTCAATGGCTTCTTTGATTTGATGGGTTGCACCGCTGTTGCGCATGGTCAGCAGATGGGCGATGGCGGCATCAATCTCGGCACGCTCGGCAGCATTGAGCAGGGCATCGCCATCGGCGGCCAGCGCCGCATTGAGACTCTCGACCACCCGGTCGGCTTCAACCTGCTGCTCGGCCAGCATGCGGGCATCCATATCCTGCTGGGCGTTCTCGATGGAGGCACTCAGCATGTTGAGGATATCCTGCTCCGCCAACCCGTAAGAGGGCTTGACCTGGATCTCGGCCTGCACGCCGGAGGATTTCTCCATGGCGCTGACCGAGAGCAGCCCATCCGCATCCACCTGGAAGGTGACGCGAATATGGGCGGCGCCGGCAGCCATCGGCGGAATACCGGTCAGGGTAAAGCGGGCCAGGGAGCGGCAATCGGCCACCAGCTCGCGCTCGCCCTGTACCACATGTATCGCCATGGCGGTCTGACCATCCTTGAAGGTGGTGAACTCTTGGGCGCGGGCAACCGGAATGGTAGTGTTGCGCGGGATCACTTTCTCGGCGAGGCCACCCATGGTCTCCAGACCCAGCGATAGCGGGATAACGTCCAGCAGCAGCATCTCGGCATCGGGCTTGTTGCCCACCAGAATATCGGCCTGGATGGCGGCGCCGATGGCGACAACCTTGTCCGGATCGATGCTGGTCAGCGGCGTACGCTGGAAGAACTCGCCCACCAGTTCACGCACCAGCGGCACCCGGGTGGAGCCACCGACCATCACCACTTCCAGCACTTCCACCTGCTCGAGACCGGCATCGCGCAGGGCGCGGCGACAAGCCAGCAAGGTCCGTTTCACCAGCGGGGTGATGAGTTCATCAAACTGGCTACGGCTCACTGAACCCTGCCAGCCAGCAAAGGTGCACGCCACCTGCTCGGCATCGGTCAGGCCGTGTTTGACGGCAGCGGCCACATCCAGCAGCTCGCGCTGCAGATGGGCATCCAGCTCACCGGAGAGGCCCGCTTGCTCCTTGATCCAGTCCGCCAGCAGGTGATCAAAATCATCACCGCCGAGGGCGGAATCGCCGCCGGTCGCCATCACTTCAAACACACCGCGGTGCAGACGCAGGATGGAGATATCGAAGGTGCCGCCCCCCAGATCGTAAACCGCGATCACCCCTTCCTGACCGGAGTCAAGGCCATAGGCAATCGCGGCCGCGGTCGGCTCGTTGAGCAGACGCAGTACGTGCAGACCGGCCAGACGGGCCGCATCCTTGGTCCCCTGACGCTGGGCATCATCGAAATAGGCGGGCACGGTAATGACCACGCCATCGAGATCGCCCCCGAGAGTCTGGGCGCCACGCTCGGCCAGCTTTTTGAGGATTTCGGCCGAGACCTGCACCGGATTGACCAGCCCCTGACGGGTTTGCAGTTGCGGCATGCCATTGTCGGCGGCAACAAACTGGTAAGGCTGCTGGCGGGTATCGATATCGGCCAGCGCCTTGCCCATCATCCGTTTGACCGAGACGATGGTGTTGTGAGGATCTAGCGCCGCTTCGCGCTTGGCATCAATCCCCACTCGAATGGCGTCGCTTTGATAGTGCACCACCGACGGGAGCAGGTCGCGCCCTTGCTCATCGCAAAGGGTATCGGCGTGACCGCTGCGAACCGCAGCGACGAGAGAGTTGGTGGTGCCGAGATCGATGCCGACGGCACGTTTGTGCTGATGAGGAACAGCGCTCTGGCCGGGTTCGGCGATTTGCAGTAATGCCATGGGTAATGAAACTTCCAGCGTTAAAGGATCAAGACTCGAGAAGCGAGTCTTCGAATCGTTCCAGCTCTTCGAGGAGCTTGTCGACAAACTTGAGTTTGCGAACGCAATCAGCGGCAACGAGATCTCTGCCGGCGGCAAGAGACTCGGTCAGCTGCTGCATCAACATCTGGTGATCATGCCTGATCTCGCTGCGAAAATCCTTGATGGCGCACTCAGGGTCGGCGTCATCTTTCAGATCGGCCAGACGCTCGCGCCACTCCAGCTGCTGCATCAGAAACGCGCTATCTTGCAGAGTCTGCTGTTCACCACGGATATCGGTGCCACGCAGGGAGAGCAGATATTCGGCACGGCGCAGCGGCGCCTTGAGGGTGGTGAATGCTTCGTTGATCTGGGCGGCACGTTGCACCGCAGCCAGCTGCTCCCGTTCGGGGGCGGTGGCAAAACGATCAGGATGGAATTGGGTTTGCAGCTGGCGGTAGGTATCAGCCAACTGACGGGTATCGAGCTCGAAGCCTTCAACCAGCCCAAACAGCTCGAAATGATTCATGCAAACCTCTTGGAAACGTTCGTCACAACCTCACTCGCCCCTGGCAAATGAGATGTGGTTGAACGGGTCATGGACAACCCGCTCAACCACAGACGAAGGATCATTGACGTCAAACGACTCAGACACTGAAGCTTTCGCCGCAACCACACTCGCCTTTGGCGCATGAGAAGGTATTGTTGAACTACGCATATCTGACCCGTTCAACAACAGACGAAAGATCATTCACGTCAAACATCTCAGACACTGAAGCTTTCGCCACAACCACACTCGCCTTTGGCATTGGGATTGTTGAATTGGAAGCCCTCGTTGAGGCCCTCCTTGACGAAATCCAGCTCGGTGCCATCCAGATGGATCAGGCTCTTGGCATCGACAATAATCTTGACGCCCTGCTGCTCGAACACCTGATCCTCATCGGTCAGTTCATCAACGAACTCAAGCACGTAGGCCAGACCGGAGCAGCCGGTGGTTTTGACGCCGAGGCGCAGGCCAATGCCCTTGCCCCGGTTAGCCAGAAAAGAGGAAACCCGTGCCGCGGCGGCATCTGTCATGGTAATAGCCATACTGCTCTCCGGCGCTTAGAGACCTTTCTTCTGCTTGTAATCGGCGATGGCGGCCTTGATGGCGTCCTCAGCCAGAATGGAGCAGTGGATCTTCACCGGTGGCAGGGCCAGCTCTTCAGCGATATCGGTGTTCTTGATGCCAGCCGCTTCGTCCAAGGTCTTGCCCTTGACCCATTCGGTCACCAGGGAGCTGGAGGCGATAGCAGAACCGCAGCCGTAGGTCTTGAACTTGGCATCTTCGATGATGCCTTCGTCGCTGATCTTCAATTGCAGCTTCATCACGTCGCCACAGGCGGGCGCACCGACCATGCCGGTTGCAACACTGGGATCATTCTTGTCAAAACCACCGACGTTGCGAGGATTCTCGTAGTGGTCGATTACTTTTTCACTGTAAGCCATATCTCACTCCTGCTAATTCTGTTGCTCACTGACCAGATAGATCAGTGATGAGCCCATTCGACCGTGTTCAGATCGACGCCGTCTTTGTACATCTCCCACAGGGGGGACATCTCGCGCAGACGACCGATGGAGTCACGAATAAGCTTGACCGCGTAGTCAATCTCTTCCTCGGTGGTGAAGCGACCCATGCTGAAACGGATGGAGCTGTGTGCCAGCTCGTCGTTCAGGCCCAGTGCGCGCAGCACATAGGAAGGTTCCAGGCTGGCGGAGGTACAGGCCGAACCGGAAGAGACCGCCAAATCTTTCAGCGCCATGATGAGGGATTCCCCTTCCACATAGGCAAAGCTGACGTTGAGGTTGCCCGGAACACGCTGCTCAAGATCGCCATTGATGTAGACGGCTTCAATATCCTTGATGCCATTCCACAGACGCTGGCGCAGTGCCAAGATACGCTCGCCTTCACTCACCATCTCTTCTTTGGCGATGCGGAAAGCTTCGCCCATCCCGACGATCTGGTGGGTCGGCAGAGTACCGGAACGCATGCCGCGCTCGTGGCCACCGCCATGCATCTGAGCTTCCAGACGAACGCGGGGTTTGCGGCGAACAAACAGCGCACCGATCCCTTTCGGACCATACACCTTGTGCGCAGAGACGGAGAGCAGATCCACTTTCAGCGCTTCCACATCGACCGGGATCTTGCCCACACTCTGAACAGCATCCACGTGTAGCAGGATCTTGCGGGAACGGCACAACTCGCCGATGGCGGCAATGTTCTGAACCACGCCGATTTCGTTGTTCACATGCATGATGCTGACCAGGATGGTGTCATCACGCATGGCATTCTCGATCATCTCGATAGTGAACAGGCCGTTGGGCATCGGCTCAAGATAGGTCACCTCGAACCCTTCACGCTCCAGCTGGCGACAGGTATCGAGCACCGCCTTGTGTTCGGTCTTGGAGGTGATGATGTGCTTGCCCTTGCTGGCATAGAAGTGGGCAACACCCTTGATGGCCAGGTTATTGGATTCGGTCGCACCGGAAGTGAAGACGATCTCGCGGGGATCGGCACCGATCAGATCTGCCACTTGATTACGGGCCAGATCCACCGCCTCTTCGGCTTGCCAGCCAAAGCGGTGAGAACGGGAAGCCGGATTGCCGAACAGGCCATCCATGGTGAGACACTGCATCATTTTTTCTGCGACACGCGGGTCCACCGGACAGGTTGCCGAATAATCAAGGTAAATAGGCAGTTTCATGTTTTTCTCCGTCACAGTCCGGGTCATACAGAGTCCCGCTGTGGAAAGCACGTTTATAGTTGGACTTTCAAGCTCACATCGCCGTGTTCTGCCCGATCAACCAGGGACAACACGGTCTTCATTTGTTCATCTTGCTTGCCGGCAATGCGGCGCACATCGGCCTGGCGTACCAGCTCGGCCAGCGTGATATCCCCAAGGAAACTGGAGATCCGCTCACTCAGATCACGCCACAGGGAGTGCGTCAGACACTGGGTACCGCCGTGGCAGCCGCCCTTGCCGAGACACTTGGTGGCATCGACCGACTCATCGACCGCGGTGATCACCTGACCAACCGAAATCTCGCCTGGGGCCAACCCGAGGCGATAACCACCACCCGGGCCACGCACGCTGCTCACCAGACCATGTTTGCGCAGGCGGGCAAAGAGCTGCTCGAGATAGGACAACGAGATGCCCTGGCGCTCGGAAATATCGGCAAGGGGGACGGGCCCCTGCTCTGCATGCAGCGCCACGTCGAGCATGGCGGTTACAGCGTAACGTCCTTTTGAAGTCAGTCTCATGTGCCTTACCGTCTTGCGAAGCAATTTAATGGGGCACATGGTCACATACCCGACCAAATCAGTCAAGTATATGGTTGAGTAAATCAGTCGGATTAATCCGGTACGCGCGCTTTCTGCACCGAGGTCAGAATACCGCGCAGAATGTTGAGCTCCGCCGCTTCCGGCCGAGCCCGATTGAACAGGCGACGCAGCTTGCTCATTACATGACCCGGATGGTCATCGGCAATAAAACCGGTCTTCATCAGGGTTTGTTCCAGGTGCTGATAGAACCCTTCCAGCTGGGCGGCACTCGGATAGGCCATCTCATCTTCAGGCTCGGCGGCCTGCCCCTGCAGCCAGCGCATCCGCACTTCGTAACAGAGGGTCTGCACCGCCATGGCCAGATTGAGAGAGCTGTAATCAGGATTGGCCGGAATGGCCACGTGGTAGTGGCACTTTTGCAATTCGTCGTTGGTGAGACCGGTGCGTTCACGGCCAAACACCAGCGCGACCGGGTGCTGCATCCCCTCAACCACCGACTTTTCGCCGGCCTCACGGGGATCGAGCATGGGCCAGCTCAGGGTTCGAGAACGGGCGCTGGTGCCAATCACCAGACCACAATCGGCGATCGCGTCATCCAGAGTCGGGACGATACGGGCATTGGCAAGCACATCGCTGGCACCAGCCGCCAGGGCGAAGGCATTGTCATCCGGCAAGGCTTGCGGATCAACCAATACCAGCTGGGCCAACCCCATGGTCTTCATGGCGCGTGCCGCAGACCCCATGTTGCCGGTATGAGAGGTGTTTACCAAAACGATACGAATCTGATCCAACATGCCCAGTCATTCTTCAGTCAAAAATGGCGCGCAATTGTAACATAAGAGAACACCATGTTGGCACCGTAAAAGCCGAGCCATTTCAGAACAAAACCACCTGTTTGTATAACAAACCAGCATGAGGGAAGCGAGAGGGGGGGACTAAACTTGATGGATATCCGATAAACGGCACAGGAGACACAACGCCATGCTTCCTCCCTTTATCTATGAGAGATTGCCCAGCCTCTACCTGCTGGCAGCCATTGCCATTATTACGTTGAGTGAACAGCCCCTGCTCTGGTTTGCTGGCGCCTTGCTGTTTATCGCCGGAGCGGTGACCTGGATGATGCGCTCCAGCTACCGACGTACCGATCTGATTATCTTTCCGAGCAAACGCTGGCTACAGCCGGAGTGGCTGTATGAAGCGCAACCCTTTATCTGGCTGGCTGCGGGGCTGGCCATGTCACAGCTGCCCGCCCCTGCGGCACTCATCGCCTTGGTGCCCTGTCTGTGGGCCTGTCGTTGCCTCTGGGCACGGCACCATTATCGTCGCCATGCCCATGGGGTGATTGTCCACTTAAGACGGGATCCCGCCCGGCGCCGTCCGCACCGGAGCCTGCGCTGACTCGGTACGGGCGCGTTCGATAAACGTCGCCAGATCCATCAGGGGATACTTCATCAGGCTTGGCAAGCCATCGAGATCCAGACTGTCCATCAAGTTTTTCACCTCAAGACCCAGTTCGGTATCCCCTTCTATCTTCAGCTTGCGCTGGAAAAAAAGCGAATCCGGATCCTCTTTGCGACCAGCGATGAGGATCAGGTCGTTGGCGGTACCGCTGAAGCAGACATCGGCCTTGTCACACTCGCGAGCTACCACCAGCTGGCCATTCTGCTCACTGATAAACCAGCACAGCTCCAGATCAGAGACTTCGACTTTCAGCCACTTGTCTGCCAGAAACTCGAAATCGCCATCTTCGATAGCCTCTTTGAATACCCGGGCCAGCAAACTCTCCATCAGCTGCTTTTGCAGATTGAAGGGAACCAGCTTGAGGGGATGGCGCAAGAAGCGCGGAGCCTGTTCGACCAGGCGGCGTTGCAGTTGTTGAAACACGATAGACTCCCTTTTTTTGCGCATTCAAACACAGGGAGAGTGGCAAGATCCTGTTGGAAATCAAACTTGTGCAGGGTTACCTCAAGAAGGGTAAAGCCACATAAAGCTGCCTCAGGTCAAAAAGCGGGAGTGCATGGCTGCATACAATCAGGGCTCGTTTGCCCTTCATATGCACTCTCGGAGCGTACCAATGGAATTACTCTGTCCGGCAGGCAGTTTGCCGGCACTGAAAACCGCCGTGGATAACGGGGCCGATGCCGTTTATATCGGTTTCAAGGATGACACCAATGCACGCCACTTTGCCGGTCTCAACTTTACCGACAGCAAACTGGAGAAGGCGGTAGATTATGTGCATCAACATGGTCGCAAGCTGCATATTGCCATCAATACCTTTGCCCATCCCGGGGCCGATACTCGATGGAAACAGGCGGTTGATCGCGGGGTGGCCCTCGGCGCCGATGCGTTAATCATCGCCGATCTCGCCGTGCTGGAATATGCCAGCCGCCACTACCCCAAGATGGAACTCCATGTCTCGGTGCAGGCCAGCGCCACCAATGCCGCCGCCATTCGCTTCTATCAGCAGCAATTCAATGTCACACGGGTGGTGCTGCCCCGGGTGCTCTCCATGCATCAGGTCAAGCAGCTGGCCCGCGAGACCGATGTTGGCCTTGAGGTATTCGCCTTTGGCAGCCTCTGCATCATGGCCGAGGGGCGCTGCTATCTCTCTTCCTACATGACTGGCGAGAGCCCCAACACCGTCGGCGCCTGCTCACCGGCCAAGTTCGTCCGTTGGGAAGAGACCCCGAATGGCCTCGAGTCGCGACTCAACGAAGTGCTGATCGACCGCTATGGCCCGGGCGAAAATGCTGGTTACCCGACCCTGTGCAAGGGGCGTTTCGACGTGGATGGCCAGACCTACCACGCGCTGGAAGAGCCCACCAGTCTCAACACTCTGGGTCTCTTGCCCGAGCTGTTCAAGACCGGGATCCAGTCGGTCAAGATTGAAGGGCGCCAACGCAGCCCTGCTTATGTGGAGCAAGTGACCCGGGTCTGGCGTGCGGCCATCGATGCCTATCAGGCCAATCCCGAAGCCTATCAGGTCAAAGCCGAGTGGGATGCCCAGCTCGCACGCGTCTCCGAAGGTAGCCAGACTACCCTCGGCGCCTACCATCGTCAGTGGCAATAAGGAGTCCACCCATGCAATTTTCTCTCGGGCCCCTGCTCTTCTACTGGCCCAAGGCCGATACCGAAGCCTTTTACCATGCCGCCGCCGACAGTCAGGCCGACATCATCTATCTGGGGGAGACCGTTTGCAGCAAGCGGCGCGAACTCAAAGTCGATGACTGGATTGCACTGGCCCGTCAGGTGGCCAACTCCGGCAAGCAGGTGGTGCTCTCGACCCTCGCCCTTATCTCCGCCCCTTCCGAGCTCAAGGAGGTGAAGCGGCTGGTCGACAATGGCGATCTTATGGTCGAAGCCAACGATCTCGGTACGGTGCAACTCGCCAGGGAGGCAGGGATCCCCTTCGTCTGTGGTCCCGCCATCAACGCCTATAACGCCGATGTGCTGCGCATGTTGCTCAAACAGGGGATGAAACGCTGGGTCATGCCGGTGGAGCTCTCCCGTGACTGGCTGATCCAGCTCAATCAGGATCTGGGTCCCCTGCGCGACCAATTTGAGGTGGAGGTGTTTGCCTACGGCCATCTGCCGCTCGCCTATTCGGCGCGCTGCTTCACCGCCCGCTCCCTCGACAAGCCCAAGGACAACTGCGAGCTCGCCTGCATCAACTACCCCACCGGACGACTGGCCAACAGCCGCGAGGGGGAGCGGGTGTTCAATCTCAACGGGATCCAGACCCAGTCCGGCTACTGCTACAACCTGGGTAACGAGCTGGCTGGTATGGAAGGTCTGGTAGATGTGGTCAGGCTTTCGCCGCAAGGGATGGAGACGCTGGAGATGCTGGCCCGCTTCAAAGCCAACCGGCAGGGCCAGGCTCCCCTCTCCTTGCAGCAAGGAAGCGATTGCAACGGCTACTGGCGCCAGATCCCCGGTATGAGCCTGGTGGAATAAGCCCAAGGGCAAAACATAAGATAATAGCGATCAAAAGGGGGCCATTAGGCCCCCCTTTCTAATCACTCATGTCGATAGTGACTTACTTGGCGCCATGCTGCTCCGCCAGATAGAGCCAGGTATCGACCACTGTATCGGGGTTGAGCGACACCGAGTCAATCCCCTGCTCCACCAGCCAGGCGGCAAAGTCAGGGTGATCGGATGGCCCCTGACCGCAGATCCCCACGTACTTGCCCGCCTTGCGCGCGGCCTGAATCGCCATCGACAGCAGTGCCTTGACCGCCTCGTTGCGCTCGTCGAACAGGTGGGCAATCAGCCCCGAGTCCCGATCCAGCCCAAGGGTGAGCTGGGTCATGTCATTGGAGCCGATGGAGAAGCCATCCACGTGCTCGAGGAACTTGTTTGCCAAGAGGGCATTGCTCGGGATCTCGCACATCATGATCACCTTGAGCCCCCGCTCGCCGCGGCGCAGACCGTTCTCGGCCAGGATGTCGATCACCTGCTCCGCCTCGCCCACGGTGCGCACGAAGGGGATCATCACCTCGACGTTGGTCAACCCCATCACATCGCGCACCCGCTTGATCGCCTCGCACTCGAGGGCAAAGCAGGGGCGGAAGCTATCGGCGATGTAGCGGGATGCGCCACGAAAACCGATCATCGGGTTCTCCTCGTGGGGCTCGTAGCCACGACCGCCCACCAGATTGGCGTACTCGTTGGACTTGAAGTCCGACATCCGCACGATCACCCGCTCCGGCCAGAACGCAGCGCCCAGAGTGGCGATCCCCTCGGTCAACTTGGCCACGTAGAACTCACGCGGGCTGTCGTAACCGGCGATCATCTTGCCGATGGTGGCCTTGAGCTCTGGGGTTTGCTGGTCAAACTCCAGCAGTGCCTTGGGGTGCACCCCGATCATCCGGTTGATGATGAATTCAAGGCGTGCCAGCCCCACCCCGGCGTTGGGCAACTGGGCAAAGTCGAAAGCGCGGTCCGGGTTGCCGACGTTCATCATGATCTTGATGGGCAGGCGCGGCATATTGCCCACCTCGGTCACCGCCACATCGAAGTCCAGCTCGCCGTCATAGATAAAACCGGTATCCCCTTCCGCGCAGGAGACGGTGATAAGCTGGCCAGCCTCGATGCTATCGGTGGCATTGCCACAGCCCACTACCGCCGGAATGCCCAGCTCGCGGGCGATGATGGCGGCGTGACAGGTACGGCCGCCCCGGTTGGTGACGATGGCGGAGGCCCGCTTCATGATGGGCTCCCAGTCCGGGTCGGTCATGTCGGTGACCAGCACGTCGCCGGGCTGTACTTCGTCCATCTGACTGATGGAGGAGATGACCCGCGCCGGGCCCGCGCCAATCTTGTGACCGATGGCCCGCCCCTCGATCAGCACCTTGCCCGCTTGCTTGAGGGCAAAACGCTCGAGGGTGTTGGCCTCCTGGCGGCTGCGCACGGTTTCCGGGCGTGCCTGCACGATGTAGAGCTGGCCATCCTGCCCATCCTTGGCCCACTCGATGTCCATCGGGCGGCCATAGTGCTGCTCGATGATAAGGGCCTGTTTCGCCAGCGCCATCACCTCCTCATCGCTGATGCAGAAGCGGCTGCGCTCGGCCTCATTGGTGTCGACAATCTTCACCTGACGGCCGTGACCGGCATCGTCAGAGTAGGTCATCTTGATAAGCTTGGAGCCGAGGGTCTTGCGCACCACCGCCGGGCGGCCCCCCTTGAGAGTCGGCTTGTGCACATAGAATTCATCCGGGTTGACCGCCCCCTGCACCACCATCTCGCCAAGACCATGGGCGCCGGTGATAAAGACCACGTCGTTGAAGCCGGACTCGGTATCCAGAGTAAACATGACGCCGGAGGCGGCGAGATCCGAGCGCACCATCCGCTGCACCCCTGCCGAGAGGGCAACACCCTTGTGGTCGTAGCCCTGATGCACCCGATAGGAGATGGCGCGATCGTTGAACAGGGAAGCAAACACATGCTTGACCGCCGTCATGACGGCATCGATGCCACGTACGTTGAGGAAGGTCTCCTGCTGACCGGCAAAGGAGGCGTCCGGCATATCCTCGGCGGTGGCGGAGGAGCGCACCGCAAACGAGGCCTCGACACCGGCACTCAACTTTTCATAGGCAACCCGGATAGCCTGCTCCAGCTCGGGCTGGAACGGGGCTTCGATCACCCAATCGCGGATCTGCTGACCGGCCCGGTTGAGGGCGGCGATATCGTCCACGTCGAGATTGTCGAGCAGATGGTGGATCTTGCCGTTGAGGCCGCTTGACTCCAGAAACTCGTTAAACGCAAAGGCGGTGGTGGCAAAGCCCCCCGGCACGGATACACCGGCGCCAGAGAGGTTGCTGATCATCTCGCCAAGGGATGCGTTCTTGCCGCCAACTCGTTCTACGTCCTGCATTCCGAGTTGTTCGTACCAGAGCACGTACTGTTGCACTTGGATGTCTCCAGGTTGGTGGGCACCGGTGCCATAGCACCTCGTGCGCCCGATTTAATCGATGAGGTTATGGGTAAGTCAGGTGCGTTATTGTCTGTTTCTTTTGTTGCCAACGACAATGAAAACGTTTTCTACTGATTTTCAAAAAAATCCCCGAGCAAGAGTTGGGGATGGTCGAATGACCGGAACATTCTACAATGGCGACACAAAAAGATAACGATTCAGGTTTGCAAGCCACTTCACAACTTGGGCACAGCAGACCGGTTGACAAAACTGGTATGGTTTCGGGAGATACTTCTCACCCCTTACCCCATGCGACCCCACCCGCGGTATCACAGGAGCCCTACGTGCACACCGTATTTTATGTTTCAGACGGCACCGCCATCACCGCCGAAGTGTTCGGCCATGCGGTATTGAGCCAGTTTCCGCTGGCCTTCGAGCAGATCACTATCCCCTTTGTGGAGACACTGGAGAAAGCCCGTCAGGTACGGATGCGGATCGACGAGCAGTTTCGCCAAACCGGGGTACGCCCCATTCTGTTTCACACAATCGTCGACCCGCTGGTACGGGAAGAGGTACTGAAATCGGAGGCGTGCGGCCACGACTTTCTCAACACCTTCGTCAGCCCGCTGGAGCAGGAGCTGGGGGTAAAAGCCGAGCCCCGCCTCCACCGCACCCACGGCATGGAGAACCGCAAGCTCTATGACGATCGCATCGAGGCGGTCAACTTCGCACTGGCCAACGACGATGGCATCACCACCAAAGAGTACGATGAGGCGGACATCATCCTGATCGGGGTCTCCCGCTGCGGCAAGACCCCCACCAGCCTCTATCTGGCGCTGCAGTTTGGCATTCGCGCCGCCAACTACCCCTTTATCGAGCAGGACATGGGCATGCTGGAGCTGCCCGCCCCCCTCAAGGCCAACCGTCACAAGCTGTTTGGCCTCACCATAGCGCCGCAGCGGCTGCACGAGATCCGTAACCAGCGCCGTGCCAACAGCCGCTACTCCTCCATCGAACAGTGCGAGCAGGAGCTGGCCTGCGTGGAGCGACTGTTTCGCCAGGAGGCGATCCGCTTCCTCGATACCAGCTCCCACTCGGTGGAGGAGATCAGCGCCAAGGTCCTCGAGGCGACCGGTCTGCGCCGCCAGCTCTGTTAAGCCAGCTTGACAGCTATCGGCATCAACAAAAGATAAAAATTACAGTGTCGCGGCGAAAGTCAGCTGTGGCGAACTGCAATTCACATCGATGACAGTGAAAAGCGTGGATAAAAAAGGGATAAGCACCACAAATGCTTATCCCTCTTCTTGTCGACCTTGGCGTTGTGCCCTTGTCACCCGCTGCCAGTTAGCCGCTATTCGATTCCGTTCTGCTGCGCTCGGCAAACAGCCAGCGTTCACTAACGATTGAGCTCAGGGTTGTTCATCAACCGGGCATAGAAGGCCAGCAAACCGTGGCGCAGGCGAACCCGCTCCGCCAACCAGCCGCCAACGAGCGCCCCCGTTACCCCACCAACCAGCAACAGCGGCTGCCAGTAGTGCAGCAACTCCTGATCACCGAGTAACAGCCAACCCAGCAACATAATCGCGGCCACCAGCAACAACAGCGGACTGGCGGCAATCCCTAACCAGAGCGCCACCAGCACACTCCGGGCAACCCCTTGTTGCAGCACGCTTTCGCACTTTCTGTACTCCAACTCCCTGCACTCTTCCCTGTACTCTCGCTTGTTTGGCATCATTTGCATCCATTTGTGGCTTGGCACACAAAAGCACACCAACAAGACAAAATGTCAATCAAACAGAATTCGATTGCACAAACATTAACCAAAAACTACCAAGAAGCCTCTTCAGATCATGAAAAAGCTGCCTTTGGTACAAAACACGGCCATTAGAGATGGAAAACAGGTGCATTCATGGCGGATTATCACTATTCTGCTTCGGTTGCCAGCCAACACTAAAAATTGCAAATGGCATGGTGTAACGAAATAAATACAGCTTTCGTCAGGTTTTGGCTACGCACTGCGGCCTGCTCAGGATGAGCCCAACACCGACAAGAGACAACAGAGACGTAAGGACAGACCCATGGATTTGAAACAAGACGGTGAGGAGCTGAAGCGCGGCCTTAAAAACCGCCACATTCAGTTGATTGCTTTGGGCGGCGCCATCGGCACCGGCCTCTTTCTGGGCATTGCCCAAACCATCAAGATGGCAGGCCCCTCAGTCCTGCTGGGTTATGCCATCGGCGGCTTTATCGCCTTCCTGATCATGCGCCAGCTCGGTGAAATGGTGGTGGAAGAGCCGGTAGCCGGTTCATTCAGCCACTTTGCCTACAAATACTGGGGCGAGTTTGCCGGTTTTGCGTCCGGCTGGAACTACTGGGTGCTCTACGTGCTGGTGAGCATGGCCGAGCTGACCGCGGTGGGCATCTATGTCCAGTACTGGTGGCCCGAGATCCCGACCTGGATGTCGGCAGCCTTCTTCTTCGTGCTGATCAACGCCATCAACCTCTCCAACGTCAAAGCGTTTGGCGAAATGGAGTTCTGGTTCGCCATCATCAAGGTGGTCGCCATCATCGGCATGATTGGCTTTGGCGGCTATCTGCTCCTCTCCGGTGCCGGCGGACCCGAGGCAAGCGTCACCAACCTGTGGGCACAAGGGGGCTTCTTCCCCAACGGCATCAGCGGTCTGGTGATGGCGATGGCGGTGATCATGTTCTCCTTTGGCGGTCTGGAGCTGGTCGGTATTACCGCCGCCGAAGCGGACAATCCCGAGAAGAGCATTCCCAAGGCCACCAATCAGGTGATCTACCGTATCCTCATCTTCTACATCGGTGCCCTGGCTATCCTGATGTCCCTCTACCCCTGGGGTAAAGTGGTGGAAGGCGGCAGCCCGTTCGTGATGATTTTCCACGCTCTGGACAGCAATCTGGTCGCCACCGTGCTCAACATCGTGGTGCTGACGGCGGCACTGTCGGTCTACAACAGCTGCGTCTACTGCAACAGCCGGATGCTGTTCGGTCTGGCCAAACAGGGCAACGGCCCGAAAGCCCTGCTCAAGACCAACAAGAGCGGCGTGCCGCTGGTTGCCCTCTCGGTCTCGGCCATCGCCACTCTGCTCTGCGTGCTGATCAACTACCTGATGCCGGGCAAGGCGTTTGGTCTGCTGATGGCACTGGTGGTCTCCGCACTGGTGATCAACTGGGCGATGATCAGCCTCGCGCACCTCAAGTTCCGCAAGGCCAAGGTCGCAGAGGGTGTCCAGCCCAAGTTCAAGGCGTTCTGGTATCCCTTCGGCAACTACCTCTGCCTCGCGTTCATGGCCGGTATTCTGGTGATCATGTATATGACCCCCGATTTCCGCATCTCGGTCGAACTGATCCCCGCCTGGCTGGTGGTACTGGGCATTGGCTTTGTCATCAAGCGCAAAGGACAAGCTCAAAGCAAGGTTGCAGCCAATCTGGGTTAATGCCCGCAGCTGAGAAAAACAATGCAAAACGCCGATCGGATGATCGGCGTTTTTTTATTGCGCGCAGTACTACTAGCAGCCGTAGCCCTCAGGAAGGCAGCTCTTGCCTTTGATCTTGCCGATGCTCTGGGCTGTTGACGCAACACTCATCGCGGAAAAAGGCGATGATCTCCTCCAACACCGCGTATTGAGAGACGCAAAGCAGGGTGCGACTCTCCCGGTTTTGCTTCACCAGCCCCACCGAGACCAGCGCCCCGATATGGTGGCTGAGGGTGGATGCGGGGATCGCCAGCTGCTTTTGCAGCTCACCCACCGGCAGCCCCAGCTCTCCCGCCTTGACCAGATGCTTGAAGATAAACAGCCGGGTCGGATGACCCAGCTCTTTCAATGCCTTGGCGACCTCTTCCAGTTGCATCTCTGCGCCCTCCACGAATTTGATATTTCGATAATACCAGAAATATCTTGACCGAACATTTATTTCGATTATTTTGGAAATATAGAAACCAAGTGAGGATACGACAATGAATGAGTGGTTAACCATGCTGACCGATGCAGCCCAGATGTTCCTGTTTCTGGCTGTCGAGCTGTCGGTACTGTTTCTGGTCATTAGCGCCGGGGTCAGCCTGATCCGTCAGAAGATCCCCGACGAGAAGATCCAGCGGATGCTGGGGGCGAGACATGGCAAGGGCTATCTGCTCTCGGCCCTGCTCGGTGCCGTCACCCCCTTTTGCAGCTGCTCCACCATCCCCATGCTGAGAGGATTGCTCTCGGCCAAGGCTGGCTTTGGCCCGACCCTCACCTTCCTGTTTATTTCGCCACTGCTGAACCCCATCATCGTCGGCTTGATGTGGGCCACCTTTGGCTGGAAAGTGACCCTGCTCTACGCCGTGATCGCCGCCAGCGTCTCCGTCATGGCGAGCATGCTGCTCGACAGATTGGGATTCGAGCGCCATGTCATCGACCCCAAAGAGGCCACCCCCTCTTGCGGTAGCGACTGTAGCCCGGCGACCCGCGCCACAACTCAAGCACATTGCAGTGACAACCAACGCAGTGCCATTCGCGCAATCAAACCCCTCAACGGGGCAGCGTGCTGCCCGGCACCTCAACCAGAGATGGCAGAACAGGCCACCCTCTCCTGCTGCGGCGATGGCACGGCAACCCTTACCCGTGCACCACAGCTCCCCACCGCCTGGGTCAAAGCTCGCATCGATGCCTGGCAGCAGTTCAAAGCGGTATTGCCCTTCCTGCTGCTAGGGGTGCTCATCGGCTCGTTTATTTACGGTTTTATTCCGGCCGAGTGGATCGCCGCCCATGCCGGCGCCGACAACCCGCTGGCCATCCCCTTCAGCGCCATCGTCGGGATCCCGCTCTACATCCGCGCCGAGGCCGTGATCCCGCTGGCGTCGGTACTGCTGGGCAAAGGGATGGGGATGGGCGCCGTCATGGCGCTGATCATCGGCAGTGCCGGTGCCAGCCTGACCGAGGTGATCCTGCTCAAATCCATGTTCAGAACCCCGATGATTGCGTCCTTCCTTACCGTGATCCTCGGCATGGCGATCCTGATGGGCTACCTGACGCAACTGCTGTTTTAAACCACCCATTTTTAAGCAGGCAGAGTGTTAAGCCAGCTGAGTGTGAAACCATCAGGCTTCACATAGACAAAACGCCGATCAACAGATCGGCGTTTTGCATGTTCTGTATGACAATCTGCAACCGGCGTTACAGATATTGCCCGACGATGGGGAGCAGACCCTCGACGTCACGGACGATATGGTCGGGTTGGTGTTCCCAGCGCTCCGGGGTCGCGCGGCTCTGCTCGCCAAGCGCCCCTTGCAAATGACGGGCAAACTGCACATCCGCTTCATGGTCACCGATATAGATCAGCGACTCGCACCAGGCTGGGCCGAAGATAGACTCCAGACATTTGAGGTCACCGAAAGGATGAGGTTTTTGCTGCACTCCGGGCACGTCATCATAGCCGACCACAGCCTTGAACCGGCTGTTCACGCCATGCAGTTCAAGCACCCGGAGAAGGTTTTTTAGGCGTTTTTCGAACAAATGCCATGGGAAATGGCAGAGAAATGGTCAATCACCGCCTCCAGCCCCGCAAAAAACCGCACCTCGGTCCGGTTCATCTCCTGATGCTTGGCCCACAGACTGCCAGCCAGCACCATCTCGTCCCGCGACAAACCGTAGTAATCCCTATAGAGATCCTGCCAGTTCTTGGCGGCGTGATTGGCATGGTGATACTCCGCTTCGCTGCGCAGATAACGAGGTAACTGATCGCCGGTCAGATGGGGGGCGACTTCAGCCAGGATCTGCTTGGCGATATCGATATTCTGCGGCACCGAATTGACCAGGGTGCCGTCATAATTCCATAAAATCGCCCCCAACTTAATTGCCTTACCTGTATCGCTGCGTGGCTATAAGTCATGCGATGTTACTTGGCTTGCGTCCCCCGCCAAACCGTTGCGATGGAAGATGTGTAGATGCCCCTGCTAGGCGCAGAACAGTTAATGAGCAACAACACAATAAAATGAGCAGCCTCTGCCATACTCAGACGATGTATTCCGTTATGGTAAAACCGGAGCCTGATCATGGTAACCAACACACCTCACACTAGAGATACCGAAGTTGAATTTACCGACAACGTCCAGTTGGTATCGACCACCGATCTCAAAGGGGACATCACCTACGCCAATCCGGCGTTTTGTCAGGTGGCAGGCTATAGCCTTGAAGAGATGCTGGGACAACATCACAACCTGGTACGCCACCCAGACATGCCCAAGGCGGCATTCGCCGATCTCTGGGCCCATCTAAAAGCGGGCAAGCCGTGGCGGGGCATAGTCAAAAACCGCTGCAAGGATGGTAGCTATTACTGGGTTGATGCCTATGTCACCCCGATCTATGAAGATGGCAAGATGGTGGGTTACCAATCCGTTCGTTGCCGACCCTCCGTAGAGCACAAAGCGCGTGCCAACAAGATGTACAAAACCCTTAAGGCACGCGAAACCGGCTCCGCCATTCACATGGGGCAGCGCCTGCTCACTCCGGCCATCATGACCATACCCCTGCTGCTGCTCAGCGTGATCAGCGCGCTCTGGCTGCTCACACCACTGCAGGCGCTCTGGATCATCATTCCCCTATTGGCCACCCTCTGGTTCAACCGTAATGCGCTCTTCCTCACACCGCGATTCTTGCAACAGCTTGAGCAGGACTACGACAGCATCAGCCGCCTGATCTTCTCGGGGGATGCCCCCCACAGCATTGCCGATTTCCATATCAAGCTCTGGCAAGCCAGAATCCGTACCGTGCTGGGAAGAGTCGATGACACCACACTCTCGCTCAATGCCATGGCCAACAATTTGAGTGGTTCGGCCGCACTGGCCAGCAGGGATATCTCCTCACAGGATATGCAAATTCAGCAAGTCGCCACCGCAGTTACCCAGATGGCATCAGCTGCCGAAGAGATCAGCCGCAATATTCAGGACAGCAACCAGCAGATCGAAGAGGCGCGCAACCATTGCATCACCACCAGCAATCAGCTTTCCGATGCGGGAGAAGAGATGTCGGCACTGGCTACCCAGGCAGAGCAGGCCTTCCAGTCAGCCGTCGAGCTGGCGAGCGAGTCCGAACGGATCGGCAGCATCATGAGTGAAATTCGCGGGATTGCGGATCAAACCAACCTGCTGGCACTCAATGCCTCCATTGAAGCAGCGCGGGCGGGCGATCAGGGACGCGGCTTTGCAGTGGTGGCTGACGAGGTACGCAGCCTGTCGACCAGAACCCATAGAGCAACAGAGCAGATCCAGAGCAGCATTGGTCATATCCAGCAAACCCTCGGGGGATGGAAAGAGATGATGCATCTCAATGTGACCAGAACCAATGATTGCCTCGCAACCACTCGGGCAAGCACCGGCAACCTGAATCAGGTCGTGATCGAAATAGACAAGGTCTCTGATTTTTCCAATCAAGTTTCCGCTGCAGCGACCCAGCAGCAAGCGGTGATCGAGGAGATCTGTCGTAATATCAATCAGATATCCTCACTTTCTCACGATAACAGCCTCAAAATCGATCAGGTCAGTAAAACCAGTGCCAACTTGCAGAGCAAAGCGAGCCAGCTCAAGGACCTAAGCCGGACATTCGGATAGCAGCATGCAGATAAAGTCCATGTAAACGAAGGGCCACCCGTCTGGGTGGCCCTGTTGTTTATACGGCTTAACTGTTGCTCCTGGACGCTACTTACTTGGCGTAATCCTCGGTCGGAATGCAGGAGCAGAACAGGTTGCGATCGCCGTAGACGTCGTCGATACGGTTGACCGACGGCCACAGCTTGGCGGCGCGCACGGCCTCCGACGGGAACACCGCCTCGGCGCGGCTGTAGCCACGGGACCACTCAGCGTCCATCACGTCATCCTGGGTGTGCGGGGCATGGACCAGCGGGTTGTCGGTGAGACTCCACTGCCCGTCCTGCACCTTGGCAATCTCGGCGCGGATGGAAGTCATCGCCTCGACGAAACGGTCCAGCTCGCGCTTGGACTCTGACTCGGTCGGCTCGACCATCAGGGTACCCGCTACCGGGAAGCTCATGGTCGGCGCGTGGAAGCCGTAGTCCATCAACCGCTTGGCCACGTCCATCTCGCTGATGCCAGAGGCTTCTTTGAGCGGGCGGATATCCAGGATGCACTCGTGAGCCACCCGACCGTTGCGCCCGGAGTAGAGCACGGGGAAGGATTCACCCAGCTTCTTGGCCAGGTAGTTGGCGTTGAGGATGGCCACCTGAGTGGATTTCTTCAGCCCCTCGTCCCCCAGCATGGCGATGTACATCCAGCTGATGGGCAGGATGCTGGCCGAGCCGAACGGTGCCGCCGACACGGCGCCGTTGTTGCGGCTCTCCTTGTCGGTCTTGACCACGGCGTGACCGGCCACGAACGGCGCCAGGTGTTTCTTCACGCCGATGGGGCCCATGCCCGGGCCGCCACCGCCGTGAGGAATGGCGAAGGTCTTGTGCAGGTTGAGGTGGGATACGTCCGCCCCGATAAAGCCCGGAGCAGTGAGGCCCACCTGGGCGTTCATGTTGGCGCCGTCCAGATAGACCTGACCACCGTGCTGGTGAACGATGTCGCACACCTCCTTGATGGTCTCCTCGTACACCCCGTGGGTGGAGGGGTAGGTCACCATCAGACAGGAGAGCTGATCACCCGCCTCGGCGGCCTTGGCGCGCAAGTCGTCCAGATCCACGTTGCCCGACTTGTCACAGGCGGTGACGATGACCCGCAGGCCCGCCATCTGGGCGGAGGCCGGGTTGGTACCGTGCGCGGACGCCGGAATGAGGCAGATGTCGCGATGCCCCTCGCCGCGGGACTCGTGGTACTTCTTGATGGCGAGCAGGCCGGCGTATTCGCCCTGGGCACCGGAGTTGGGCTGCATGCAGACCGCATCGTAACCGGTCACCTTCACCAGCCAGTTTTCAAGGTCGGCCAGCAGCAGCTGATAGCCTTTGGCCTGGGCCAGCGGGGCGAACGGGTGCAGCTTGCCAAACTCGGGCCAGGTCACCGGGATCATCTCGGCGGTGGCGTTGAGCTTCATGGTGCAGGAGCCCAGGGAGATCATGGCGTAGTTGAGGGCCAGATCCTTGGCTTCGAGACGGTGGATGTAGCGCAGCATCTCGGTCTCGGAGTGGTACTTGTTGAACACCTCGTGGGTCAGCACGGCGTCGGTGCGCAGCAGATCCTGCGGGATGGCGTGATGGGCCTGGGCCGCCTGGTCGAGGGCCTCGATGTCCAGGCCGTGGCCTGTGCCCAGGAACAGTTCAAACAGCTCGGCCACATCGCCACGGGTGGTGGTTTCAGAGAGGGACACGCCCACCGCGCCGTCCAGATCCGCACGCAGGTTGATGCCGAGCCCCTCGGCCTTGGCGATCAACGCAGCCTTGTCGGCAGTCTGCACGGTCAGGGTATCGAACCAACTGGCATGCTTGAGGGACACGCCCTTGGCCTTGAGGCCGAGCGCCAGAATGGTGGTCAGACGGTGCACGCGGGAGGCGATGGTTTTCAGTCCCACCGGGCCGTGGTAGACGGCGTAGAAGCTCGCCATGTTGGCCAGCAGCACCTGAGCGGTACAGATGTTGGAGTTGGCCTTCTCGCGGCGGATATGCTGCTCACGGGTCTGCATCGCCATGCGCAGCGCGGCCTTGCCGCGGGCATCCTTGGAGACACCGATGATGCGGCCCGGCATGGAGCGCTTGTAGGCATCGCGAGTGGCGAAGAAGGCGGCGTGCGGGCCACCGTAGCCCATGGGTACGCCGAAGCGCTGGGCCGAGCCCAGCACCACGTCGGCACCCAGCTCGCCCGGGGATTTGAGCAGCAGCAGGGAGAGCAGGTCGGCGCTGACACAGGCCAGCCCTTTCTGGGCTTGTACGGCAGCAATCAGGGCCCGCAAGTCTTTCACTTCACCCGTGGTGGTGGGGTACTGGAACAGGGCGCCGAACACCTCTTCGGCGCAGGCCTGTGCGGCCGGGCCGACGGCCACGTCAAAACCGAAGTGAACCGCTCGCTCCTTGACCACGTCGATCACCTGCGGGTGCACGTCGTCGGCCACGAAGAAGAGGTTGGCTTTGGACTTGGCCATCCGCTTGGCCAGCGCCATCGCCTCGGCGGCGGCGGTTGCCTCATCCAGCAGGGAGGCACTGGCCAGATCCATGCCGGTCAAGTCCAGGGTCAGCTGCTGGAAGTTGAGTAGGGCTTCGAGACGGCCCTGCGCCAGCTCGGGCTGGTACGGGGTGTAGGCGGTATACCAGCCCGGGTTTTCCAGCACGTTGCGCAAGATGACGTGGGGCACGTGGGTATCGTGATAGCCCATGCCGATGTAGCTCTTGGCGACCTTGTTCTGAGCCGCATAGCCCTTGAGCTTGGCCAGCGCTTCCACCTCGGTCATGGAGGCGCCAATGCCGAGCGGACCCGGCCGGCGAATGGCGGCGGGGACAGTCTGCTCAATCAGATCATCCAGGCTCTCGGCGCCCACCACGGCCAGCAGGGCGCGCAGATCTTCCTCACCCGGCCCGATGTGACGGCGGATGAAATCGGTTTTTTGCTCGAGTTCAAACAGTGACTGGGTCATTTCCCTATTTCCTGATAAATAAGTCCTGGCATGACATCCTGATAACCAAGACCTGATGTTCCTGATCGTCGGTTGATACCGACTCCACTCATGTTCTGGGTCCCGCAGACAGGGGGCGGCACCGGATGCTGCGGCAGCATCGAGAGGGGATCGCCTAGTTGCGAACCGGCCTGTTTACCCCTAGGCTCCTAGGCTGGCAAACGGCAGGCGCGGACGACTTCACCCTTCCACCGGCCGGTGCTTGCCCGGCTGGCGGTCATACAAAGGGGCCCTGCTGTGTTGGCAGGGCCCGGGGGCATTACTCTTCGTCCACCACGTTCTGGTAGCCTTCGGCATCCAGCAGGTTGGCCAGCTCGCTCTCGTCATCGAGCTTGATGCGGAACAGCCAGCCAGCGCTGTAGGGGTCGGAGTTGACCAGCTCGGGGCTCCCTTCCAGCTCTTCGTTGACGGCGATGATCTCGCCGCTCACCGGGCTGTAGATATCGGAGGCCGCCTTGACCGACTCGGCCACGGCGCAGTCGTCACCGGCACTGACCTGCTTGCCCACTTCCGGCAGCTCGACAAACACCATGTCACCCAGCAGCTCCTGGGCGTGCTCGGTGATACCGACCACGGCCTCGCCGTTGGCTTCAACACGGATCCACTCGTGGGAAGTGGCATATTTCAGTTCGCTCGGGATATGGCTCATTTGTGCTTCCTTTGATCTTTGAGTCGCGTTTAAAAACGAATATGAAAAGGGATGGGGGAGGCACTGCCCTCCCCCAAAACGGTATTAAACCAGCTTCTGGCCGTTACGGACGAAAGCGGGCTTGGTGACCTTCACGGTGACCAGCTTCTTGCGGATCTCCACCTCGGCCAGCTCACCGATATCGCGGGGCACCCGCGCCAGGGCAATACTGTAGCCCAGGGTGGGGGAGAAAGAGCCGGAGGTGATCACACCTTCCCGCTTCTCACCGTTTGCCGCGGTGAAGGTAACCGGCATGCCGGCACGCAGCACCCCTTTCTCTTCCATCACCAGACCCACCAGCTTGGGCTGATTGCCCGCCGCTTTCTGCGCTTCCAGCACGTCGCGGCCGATGAAGTTGCGATCGCTCGGCTCCCAGGCGATGGTCCAGGCCATGTTGGCGGCGAGTGGAGAGATTGACTCGTCCATATCCTGACCGTAGAGGTTCATCCCCGCCTCGAGGCGCAGGGTATCGCGAGCACCGAGACCACACGGGGCCACGCCGTTATCCAGCAGCGCTTGCCACAGCTCGCAGGCTTTCTCTTGCGGCACCACGATTTCATAACCATCTTCGCCGGTGTAGCCGGTAGTGGCGATAAAGAGATCGCCAGCCTGCACGCCGAAGAAGGGTTTCATCCCCACCACGGCGGTACGCTGAGCGGCGCTCAGCACAGCAGCAGCCTTGACCTTGGCGTTGGGGCCCTGCACCGCAATCATCGCCAGCTCGGGACGCTCGGTCACTGTGATATCGAAATCGATGGCGTGATGGCGGATCCAGGCCAGATCCTTCTCGCGGGTAGCGGAGTTGACCACCAGCCGGTAGAAGGTATCGGTCAGGTAATAGGTGATGAGGTCATCGATCACGCCGCCTTCCGGATTGAGCATGCCGCTGTAGAGGGCCTTGCCGGGGACAGTGAGTTTGGCCACGTCGTTGGCCAGCAGGTGTTGCAGAAAGGCTTTGACCCGTTCGCCGGTCAAATCGACGATGGTCATGTGGGAGACATCGAACATACCGGCATCGCTGCGCACCGCGTGGTGCTCTTCCAGCTGGGAGCCGTAGTTGATGGGCATTTCCCAACCGTGGAAGTCCACCATCTTGGCGCCGGCTTCCAGGTGTTTGGGATGCAGTACAGTAGTCTGGATCATCGCATTCTTTCCTTAGCAAAAAGCCTTTTCGCTTTGGCGACCACCCTTGCGACCCGCGCCACCGCTCTGACTGCACTGCGTGCAACAAAAAGCGACCGGATCCAAAAGTGTGTGCTCGCTCCTGCCCTTGCCAGGCAAGAGGGATTCCTTGAACGGAGCGGATTATATGACAAGCAGGCGAGCGTGCCGCTCAAAAAAAACTAATCCCCTCCCGTAAAACTGACTCCAGACACTAAGATAAATGCAGTGATAAAAACAGCCATAAGCCGACTCATGCGAGATTAAATTTTGATTTTTACCGTTTCGTCACAATTTGCAGAAAAACGTTTCGCTCCAGAGCAAAATTAAAGGCTGACACCCAAAACGGGTCATCAGCCTTGTCGGATTACTTTTGTTGTCAAAAACGGCGAGTAATATTAGTTTTTTTCACCCTTGGCCTGCATGGCACTGCCCTTGGTCGCAGCAACAGCCCAGTCAGGACGGGCCAATGCGGGCAACTCTCCCTCCAGCCCCATGGCAGCGCGGATCACCCCCTCCTTGAAGGGCGTCAGCAGATTGGCCGCGCGCAATCCCACGCCCCGCACCAGCTTCTTGAGCGGGTTGGCCCCGCTGAACAACCGCTTGAGCCCTTCCATCGCCGCCAGCATGCGAGCCGCCTCGCTCTTGCGCCAGCGCTCGTAACTGCGCAGGTTGGCGAGCAGGCCGATATCCTCGCCCGCGGCATGATTTTGCAAGATCTGCTCCGCCAGCGCGGCAGCATCCAGCAGGCCAAGGTTGACCCCCTGCCCCGCCAGCGGGTGGATGGTGTGGGCAGCATCTCCCACCAGCACCAACCGCTCGCGAGCAAAATCGCGGGCATAGCGGGCGGTAAGAGGAATCGCGCTGCGCGGCCCCTCCACCTTGCACAGACCGAGCCGGGCATCGAAGGCGGTGGTGAGCTGGCGGTTGAACTGCTCGTCGTCACAGGCGCAGAGCACCTCGGCACGAGCCGCAGGCAGCGACCAGACGATGGAGCAGAGGTTCTCCTTCCACAGCGGCAAAAAGGCGAGCGGGCCATCCGGGGTGAAGATCTGGCGAGCAACCGCTTCATGGGGTTCGGCGCAGCGCACCGTCGCCACCAGGGCGTGGTGGCCATAATCCCAACTGGTGAGCGGGATATCAGCCTGACGGCGTACCCAGGAGTGGGCGCCATCGGCGGCAACTACCAGTTTGGCAGAGATGGCCTGACCATCTTCAAGGAGCAGCAAGGCGCCCGCCGGGCCGCTCTGCAGGCTCTTGGCTCTGGCGGGGGTCAGCAGCTGGATATTGCTGGCACCTTCAATCGCCTCAAGCAGCGCCAGCTGGATCACCCGATTCTCGACGATGTGGCCGAGGTTGGCCTGACGCAGGCTGGCGGCATCGAAGTCGATATGGCCGAAACTGTCCTGCTCCCACACCGCCATCTTGTCGTAGGTCTGCAGGCGGCGCGCTTCAATGCCGTCCCAGGCGCCGACATGGCGCAGGATCTGCTGGCTGGCCAGACTCAGGGCACTGACCCGATTATCGGCCACCTCCCCCAGCTGCGGATCGGGCAGTTGTCCCTCCACCACCAGCACCTTGAGGGCGCTATGTTTCAAGGCCGCAGCGAGCCCAAGCCCTACCATGCCGCCACCGACAATCACCACATCCACATTTTGCATCTGCATCATCTCATCCTTTCAGGGCTGACCGGCTGGCCAGCGAGGGGACGCCCGCAGGCATCACCTCTTTATTCAATAGGTTTTGATCAACGAATGGCGGTCACCATCTTCCGGTCAACAGGTTCCACTCAACAAGTGCTGGCTAGTTGCCGCACACATCGGCGACAAAGCCCAGGGTGCGCGAGGCAAGCGGCGCCTTGAGGCACGGGAATCGCCACATTAGGGTGAGCGCCAGATTGCGCCCCGCCACCAGCGGGTCGTGACCATTGGAGAAGAGCTGGGCCAGCGAGGAGGTGAGCCAGACAGTCTGCGCCTGATCGCGCTGACGCTGCTGCCAGTAGCCGCTCAGCACCTTGAAGCTACCGATATCCTCCCCCTCTGCCAACGCCTTGGCTACGGCGCCGGTAAGCAGGTCCAGATCCCGCATCCCGAGGTTGAAGCCCTGTCCGGCAATCGGGTGCAGCGCGTGGGCGGCATTACCGACCAGCACGGTGCGCTGGGCCAGCGGGTAGTCGCAGGCGGTCAGAATGAGCGGATAGACATTACGCACGCCACATCGCTCGAAGCGACCGAGCCGCCAGCCAAAGGCCTGCTGCAGACGGGCAAGAAACGCCTCCTCATCGAGGGCCATCAGCTCATCCACCTCATGCTGCCCGACGCTCCATACCAGCGAGGAGAGCCCATCCTGCATCGGCAACAGGGCCAGCGGCCCCCCTTCGGTAAAACGCTCGAAGGCGCGTCCCTCAGGGTCTTGCGCCGTTTTGACCGTGGCGATGATGGCGTGCTGCTCAAAGTCGTGGCGGGTCACCGGCAACTTGAAGTGCTGACGCACAAAGGAGTTGCCGCCGTCTGCCGCCACCAGCAGGCAGGTCTCAATCTGTTCACCGCTCTCGAGGATGAGGGTCACCTTCTCCTCATCGGGCGCAATCTCACTCACCCGAGCCGGACAGCAGACCCGGATATTGGGAGAGGCCGCCATCGCCCGTTGCAGCTCATGACCGGCAGCTGCCAGCTCGATCACCTGGCCCAGCGCGGGCAGACCGTATTCAGCGGCCGACAGGCGAGCCTGACCGAAGTGGCCCCGATCCGAGACATGAATCTGGGTAATGGGAGCGCAATGGGGGGCAAATAGCGGCCAGAGTCCGCGTCGCAACAGCGCATCACAGGTACCGGCCGAGAGCGCAATGGCGCGGGCGTCGAACCCTGAATGGGTGTGCTGTTCGGGGACGCTTGCCTCCAGCAGCAGGATCTCGAGGGGGGAGCCATCGGATCGAAGCAGGGCTGCCAGCGAGAGGGCCAGCACGGCACCGCTCATTCCACCGCCGACCAGGGTGACATCGACCTGTCGCACATCAGATTGAGACATAAGCAGAGAGGAAGAAGTGAAAAAGGTTGCCTCATGCTATCACAAAGCCGCTGGCCGAATGCGAGGTCACCGGCAAAAAACCGGTTGCGCCTCACAGGGTTAGCCACCACAAGGGAATAAAAAAGAGCGCCATCAGGCGCTCTTGCAGATTCAGTAAGGGTCGCGTTGACCCGCACCTCAATGCAGGGTCGGCGGCGCGCTCGGGGTATCGGGGCGCTTGCCAAACTCTTCGAAGGCCATCATGACCCCCAGTTTGACGTGTTCGTAGAGCACCAGGAAGGAGGCTTCGTTCTCGTCATCTTCCTGATCGAACTCGGCAGAGACCTGAGTGATGCTGGCGATATCCTGGATCATCTCCTGCAACTCTTCCGACGCGCGCGACAACTCCTGCTGCACCACGCCGAAACCGGCCAGAAACGCCTGTGACCAGTCCACCAGCGAATCGATGCGCTCGTCGAGGGGAGCATCATCACTTGGCAGCAGCAGCTCGACGCCCTTCTGGGCCATCAAGCTCTCGACCACATTGTGATAAAGATCGGTCATCACCTGGCGCACCGGGGCCGGCAGGCCGAAACCGTCGTTCACCAGATCGTTGAAATGGGGCACCCAACTCTTGTCGTCCAGTGCCACACCGCCGCACACCAGACCGCAGATCACACCATGGGCCTCTACTGCGCTGGCCATCAGCTCATGTTGTTCCATGATGTCGGCCACTGCCGCATATTTAAGGGGGTTCGTTTTGCTCATCGAGGATCCGCTCAAAGTTCAGTCAAATTTGCAGAATTAATGGTCAGGATCCTAGCATTCTCCCTCTTGCAGAGCCAGCAAGGCCTTGAAACTTATGCATCTGCGCTATATAGTCCCGCCCAGTTGTCCACGTGGATAAAGGCGGAAATCAGCTCCGCCGTATTGAGGAAGGCATGAGCACAGAGGCCGTAGAAATCGTCATTTTGGGACGTCCCTACAAGGTATCCTGTCCCTTGGGACAGCAGGATGCCCTGCGCCAGGCCGCCGAGCAGCTGACCGACAAGTTGATCGACCTGCGTCAACGCTCCAAAGTCTCCAGCAACGAGCAATTGGCTATCATGGCGGCGCTCAATTTCTGTCATGAGCTCTGCCTTGAAAAAGAGAAGAACCACCAATACTCTGAGACCATGGACAAGCGGATCAAGATGCTGCAGCGCACCATCGAAGCGGCCCTGATCGAGCACGGACAATATGGTGATGCCAGCGAAGAGGGGCAACAGCCCTAATCGCAAACCGTTTTAAAATTCCCTGGGATGTTTGTCAGCCGGTTCAAGTCCCCGAGCCGATATTCATACCAAACAGGGGATCTGCCTTCTGGCTATTGCGCATGCTCGGCACGACCGAGAAGCCTGCGGTCAGATCCGATCCCCGCCTTGAACCGACGGTTCAAGGGCCCAAACCGGCAACGGCATCTCGGGGTACCAACAGTAAAAGCCCGTCACCAACGTGACGGGCTTTTTCTTGGCTATGTCCCAATTACGTGTTGCATGGGGCGCCCCAGGGCCTCATACAAACACACTTTGATATTTACGCCTTTTCC